>JAXMJU010000361.1:0-5994 GCA_034376265.1 Sulfuritalea sp. | reverse complement strand
AAACGCCCGACCGGCCCTGGACCGCGGCGGCGAGGCCGCCGCCGGCGCCGCTGCCGACGATAACCACGTCGGCCTCGTCCTCGCGGTCGCCTACCAGCCGTGCCGCGTCGACGACTTTCCAGCCCTTGGCAATGCCGTCCCGATACGGATCCTTGATCATGATTTCACCAGTGCGGGTGGGCCGGGGTAGCCGATCGCCGACCAGGATTGCGGATCGGCATACCAGGCGCCCAATACCAGATCGTGCAGGGCCTGATAGCCCGATTTCAAAAGGTCGAGGCGGCTGTGCTGCCAGCGCTTGAGGAAAGCCTCGATCTCGGCCGCGCCGGCCTGGTCCCAGGATGGCGTGAGGCCGGCGACCGCGATGCGGGTCGGCGCGAAGGCCAGCAGCGCAAAGAGTTCCGCGACTTCCTTCTGTGAAGCGGCGCTCAAGGCGCCGACCGCCTGCGCCACGCCCTTGACGATGCGCTCCAGTGCCGCGACGCGCTCGGCGCCGCTCGGAAAGGCGCCCTGCAGTATCACCGGTGCGATCGCCGGGATCACCGTGCGCAAGGAGGCGTCGAGCGGATTGCCGGCCACCAGCGCCTGCTTGCCGGCACGGTCCAGCGGCTTCTGGAAATACGCCGCCGCGGCCAGCAGCAGCGCGCCGGCGATCCCGGTCTTGATGAACTGGCGTCGGCTAAACATCGCCATCAACGCAGAAGAAACCTGGTGAGGCGCTCGAACAGCGCACCATAGGGCGGATTGAACAACGACATGCCGTTGAGCCCCGACTGGTAGAACACCGCCTTCTGTTTGGTGAACGTGCGGAAGCCCTCGATGCCATGGTAATGGCCCATGCCGCTGGGGCCGACGCCGCCGAAGGGCAGGTTCTCCTGCGCGATGTGCAGGATGGTGTCATTGACCGTGACGCCGCCCGCGATCGTCTCGTTGAGCACGCGGTCGCGCCGTCCCGCGTCGTTCTCGAAGCAGTACAGCGCCAGCGGGCGCGGATGCCGGTTGACGTAGTCGATCGCGGCGTCGAGGTCGGTGTAGGGCAGCACCGGCAGCAGCGGGCCGAAGATCTCGTCCTGCATCACGCGCATGCCGTCATCGACATTCAGCAGCGCCAGCGGCGGCAGCTTGCGCCGGGCGCTGTCTGCCGCCGCGGTCGACAGCGGTTCGATGCGGGCGCCCTTGCTCTGTGCGTCGGCCACGTAGCCCCGCAGGCGCTGGTAGTGGCGCTCGTTGATGATCGCGGTGTAATCGGGTGTCGCTGCGAGGTTGGGAAAGCATTTCGCCACCACCGCGCGCGCCGCCTCGATGAACGCCTGTTCGCGGCCGACCGGCACCAGCACGTAGTCCGGCGCGATGCAGGTCTGGCCGGCGTTCAGCAGCTTGCCGACCATGATGCGCTCAGCTGCCCTTGCCAGCGGATAGTCGGGGCCGAGAATCACCGGCGACTTGCCGCCGAGTTCCAGCGTGACCGGCGTCAGGTTGTCGGCCGCCATGCGCATGATGTCGTGGCCGACCTTGGTCGAGCCGGTAAACAGCAGATGGTCGAAGGGCAGGCGGGCGAAATCGGCGCCGACCGCCGCATCGCCCAGCACCACCGCGACATCGTCGGCGGCGAAGTACTTCTCCGCCAGTTCGGCCAGCAGTTCGCCGCTGCGCGGAGTGAATTCGGACATCTTGACCATGACGCGGTTGCCCGCCGCCAGGGCCGCGGCCAAGGGCGACACGGCGAGGAACAGCGGGTAGTTCCAGGGCACGATGATGCCGACCACGCCCAGCGGCTGCGGGATGACCTGCGCCCGCCCCGGGCGGAACCAGATCGACGCCACCTTGCGCTGCGGCTTCATCCAGGCGCCGACGTGGGAGCGGTTGTAGCGTATCGATTCGAGGCTGGGGAAGAGTTCCAGCAGCCGGGTTTCGTGCGCGGAGCGATGGCCGAAGTCGGCCGAGATCGCGTCGACGAAGCGCTCGGCGTTGTCGTGCACCAGCGCCAGCAACGCGTCGAGGCGCGCCTCGCGCGCACCGCGCTCGACACGCGAGCTGCGTCGGGTTGCGGCGTGCATGCCGGCGAAGACGCGCTCGAATGCAGGCGTATGCGCCCCCTCCTGCCGTGCTGCCGACTCTATGGCGTTCATCGCATTCTCCCGGAAAGACAAGGCATCGTCGGGCGATTCTAATCGCCGCGATCCCCACGGATTAGACGGGCCACTCTAACGAAGCGCGCCGGCCTGCGCCGATAATGCCCGCATGGACGAGGATCTCGACAAGGACGCGATCGGCCGCGAACTGGCGGCCTGCATCGCCGAGGCGCGCGAGTTGCGCGCGGCGCGGGCCCGCGATCGCGAGCCCGAGGATTATCCGCGGCTCAAGGAATACCAGGCGGCCCGCCTCGCCCGCAGCTATGCCGACCTGCTGACCAGCGAGCGCTACAAGCCGGCGGCCGAGTTCTTCCTCAGCGACCTCTACGGCCCCAAGGATTTCCGCACCCGCGACGAGGAACTGGCGCGCGTCGTTCCCCTCATGGTCCATGTGCTGCCGGCGCGCGCGCTGGCCACGCTGCTCGAAGCGGTGAAGCTGGATACGCTGTCCGAATCGCTCGACACGGCGATGGTGCTGGCCCTGCGCAAGGCCGGGCGCAACCGCGCCATCGACTGGCCCGCCTATGTCGCCGCCTACCGCAGCTGCGGGCGGCGCCAGGATCGCGAACTGCAGATCGCCCTGGTCGACCAGATCGGCAAGACCCTCGACCGTCTGACGCGCATGCCGCTGATCCGCTACTCGCTCAAACTCATGGGCGGCCCCGCGCATCTGGCCGGGCTGGACGCGCTGCACGGCTTTCTGCAGGGCGGCTACGACGCCTTCAGCCGCATGAAGGGCGCCGACGAATTCCTCACCATCGTCGGCGCGCGGGAAACGGCGTTGATGCGGGAGTTGTTCGCGAATCCGGACGCGAGTTATCCGGAATGATCGCGGCGCGACGCCGCAGAATTGTCATGCGAAAGTCGACGCCGGTGGCGAAGTCAAGTTGCCGAAGCAACTTCGACAAAGGTACTTTTTGACGAGGGCGGAGGAATCTGAAGTCCGCCAGCCTTCATATCCTCAAGATGAAACTGGATTGCTTCCTCTATCAGGGTGAGCACTTCATCCTCTGTTTCGCCGGCCGCGATACAGCCAGGCAAATCCGGGACAAATGCACCGTAACTTGTTGGACCTTTTTCAATAACGACCATGTAACGCATGGATTTACTCCTTCAATCCGGCCTGATTGAGTGCGCTGTTCAATGTCACGGACGGAACATCCACGCTCGGCTTGCCGGCAACGGTAACCGTACCCGGTTTCGTCGCATGGTGCAGTTGGCGATGGCTGCCGCGCTGTCGCACGACGATCCAACCATCCTTTTCCAGCAACCGCAGTAGCTCGGAAACTTTCATGTGCAAATACTACGCCTGATACTGGACGATGCCCAAGCCTGCGCTTATGGCGCGCCCAACCGGAGCGATCAGGTCAAGCTGATGAGCGGCCCCGCCACCTCGCCGAGCTTGAGGCGCTGCACAGCTTCCTGCAGAGCGGTTTCGACGCCTTCAGTAGCATGAAGGGCGCCGACGAGTTATCCGGAGTAATCAGCGCGCCGCTTCGCGGGTCCAGCGCAGTATTTCGTCGAGCGACGCGGACGGCGCACCGAGGTGCGGTGCGTCCGGTTCATGGAGCCTGGTCAGCGGATGCCGCGGCAAGGCGTCGAACATGGACTGCTTGATTTTCTGCAGACCGGGATAGTCGCCCTTCGGCGCAATGAACAGGACCGGAACTTTCGGATTCATGTTCTTGATGGCGATCACCTGGTTCATGGCGCCGTCGGGATCGAACCAGGCGAGGTAATTGGCCGGCGTGGCGGTAATCGCGTAGGTGCCGCGGGAACTTTCGAAGTCGAGCAACCGCGCTTTCTCATCGCCCTTGCCCTCGGCGACCAACTGGCGCGCCTGGGCCACCGCGGCGCCGAGCTTCTCGCGGAAGATCGGACTGCCGACGCTGCCGCCCGGGGCTATCGCGACTATGCCGTCGACCGGATGCTTGCCGCCGAAATAGAGCGCGAAAAGCCCGCCCTGGCTGTGGCCGGCGACGAACAGTTTTGTCGCCCCTTTGGCGCGCAGGCTGTCGAGTGCCGATGCCACCTGCTTCTCCGCCGCCGCGACATTGGCATCGTAATCGCGCTGCCCGGACCAAGGCATGTCGAGGTTGGCGACCAGGTATCCCTTGCCTTCGAGAGATGCAGCCAGATCCGCCACGTGCTTGGTCGGCGCGCCGCCCTTGCCATGCATGATGACTATGCCGATGCCCGGCGACTGGGCCGCCACCGGCTGGACAATGGTTGCGACAATCATGGCGAGGCTCAATGCCATGTGCTTGCATGCGCTTCCCAGCATTTGCTTCTCCTTGAGGTGGTTCGAACAATCGGACGGCATGAGCGGCCTCAACCGCCCTTGAGCTCCAGCGGCAGCCCCGCAGCAACAAATGTGACCCGCTGCGCGATGCGGGCGATCGACTGGTTCATGCGGCCGGCATCGTCAACATAGAGGCGCGTCGTGGCGCCCAGCGGCACGATGCCCAGGCCGACCTCGTTGCTGACCAGGATCACGCGACCGGGAAGATTCGGCAGGCAGTCGAGCAGCGCCGCAGTCTCGAACGCCAGCAACGGGCAATTCACGGCTGCGCCGGCCTCGGCCTGCTGCGCGGCGGACCCGGCGTAGAGCAGATTGGTCAGCCACAGGGTCAGGCAATCCACCAGCAGGCAGCGCTCGGCCGCGGCATGGGTGGCGAGCGCCGCGGCGAGATGCAGCGGTTCTTCCACCAGCGCCCAGTGCCCGGCGCGGCGCGCCTGATGATGGGCGATGCGCCGCGCCATTTCCTGGTCGCCGGCCAGCGCCGTGGCGATATAGGTCACGGCCAGGCCGGACTCCGCCGCGCGCTGCTCGGCCAGTGCGCTTTTACCCGAACGGGCGCCGCCAAGAATGAGTTCGATCATGGCCGGATTATTGCAGAAGCGGCCGCCAGGCCGCATAATCCGCCGCGATTCGGTGGAGGCGCCATGTTGCATTAAGCCTCCTGGGAACACGGTGACAGGTTGATACCTCATTCCGTGGCGGGCCCGCCGCTGTGACCGGGGACGAAGCTTGCAAGATGCCACTGAGGTAATACTCGGGAAGGCGCAAGCCAAGGACGATCCGGAAGCCAGAAGACCGACCGATGATTTTCAACAGCCCGTGGCGCGGGCTTTGTTTCGCGTTTGGACGCGCGAAGCAAGGCCCCGTTGCGCTTGAAAGGATGAATCGGATGCATTCCACCGCCGCAGTTCCCCGTACGTTTCCCCGCTTCGACATCGCCCCGCTGGATCGCGCCCTGAGCGCCGACTTACAGCACAAGATCGACCAGAAGACCAAACCCCAGGGTGCGCTCGGTCGCCTCGAAAGCCTGGCCCTGCAGCTCGGCCTGATCCAGCAGAGCCTGACGCCGCGGCTGGTCAATCCCTACGTACTGGTCTGCGCCGGCGATCACGGCGCGGCCAAGGCCGGCGTCTCGGCCTTTCCGCAGGAAGTCACCTGGCAGATGGTGGAGAACTTCCTCGCCGGCGGTGCCGCGATCAATGTCCTGGCGCGCCAGGCCGGGATGACGCTGGTGGTGGCCGATGCCGGCGTGGCGCATGATTTCGGCCCGCGCGACGGCCTGGTCGATGCGAAAGTTGGCGCTGGCGGCACGGCGAGTTACCTCGAAGGCGCGGCCATGAGCGCAGCCGAATGTGCGACGGCGATGCACAACGGCGCCCGTCTGGTACGCGAATTCGCCGCCGCCGGCTGCAACGTGCTGGGCTTCGGCGAAATGGGCATCGGCAATACCGCCGCCGCCTCGCTGATCACCCACTGCATCACCGGCCTGCCGCGGGCCGACTGCGTCGGCCGCGGCACCGGGCTCGACGACGCCGGGCTGGAGCGCAAGCGCGCGCTACT
>JAXMJU010000360.1:0-18374 GCA_034376265.1 Sulfuritalea sp. | reverse complement strand
CTGTAAGACGTGGTTCGTGGCTCGTTGTTCGTGGCTCGTGGCTCGAACAACGAACAACGAACAACGAACAACGAGGGGTTAGCGAAGTTGAAAGTTCTGCCGGATTTGTCCAAGGCGCGGCTGCTGGTGGTCGGCGACGTGATGCTGGATCGCTACTGGTTCGGCGAGGTTTCGCGCATATCGCCCGAAGCGCCGGTGCCGGTGGTCAAGGTCGAGCGCGTCGAAGAGCGCCCGGGCGGTGCCGCCAACGTGGCGCGCAACTGCGCCGCCCTGGGTGCGCGCGTTGCTCTGTTGTCGGTGGTCGGTGCCGACGAGGCGGGCCTGAGTCTGGCGCGCCTGATGAATGACTCCGGCATCGAATGCAGCCTGCACGAGGACGCCAAGCTCAGCACCACGGTCAAGCTGCGCGTGATAGGTCGGCAGCAGCAGTTGCTGCGCATCGATTTCGAGAACTCGCCGGACCATGAAGTACTGCAGGCCAAACTGGCGGATTTCGAATCTCGTCTGGCCGACTGCGACGTGGTGATCCTGTCCGATTACGGCAAGGGTGGTCTCGCTCACATCACGGAAATGATCGCCCTGGCCCGTGCCGCCGGCAAGCAGGTGCTGGTCGATCCGAAGGGTGAGGACTACGCCCGTTATACCGGCGCCACCCTGCTGACGCCTAACCGGTCCGAGATGCGTCAGGTCGTCGGGCGCTGGAAAGACGATGCCGAACTTGAACGCAAGGCCACGCGCCTGCGCGAGGAATTGCAGCTGGAAGCCTTGCTGGTGACCCGCAGCGAGGAAGGCATGACGCTGTTTTCGGCCGGCGCTGTGGCCCATGAGGCCGCCGTCGCGCGCGAGGTCTATGATGTCAGCGGCGCCGGAGACACGGTGATTGCGACGCTGGCGGTGATGCTGGGCAGCGGCCTGTCCCTGCCGCAGTCCATGCGTCAGGCCAATCTCGCCGCCGGCATCGTGGTCGGCAAACTGGGCACGGCGACGTGCTCTCTCGACGAATTGAAGCTGCTCAACTAGCTTAGGAAATTCCATGTACTACGTAGTCACTGGCGCAGCCGGTTTTATCGGCGCAAACCTGGTCAAGGCGCTCAACGAGCGCGGCGTCACCGACATCATCGCCGTCGACAACCTGACGCGCGCCGACAAGTTTCTCAACCTCACCGACTGCGAAATCGCCGACTACCTCGACAAGCACGAGTTCCTCGAACTGGTGGAGAACGGCCAGCTCGACGGCGGCGTCGAGGCCATCCTGCACGAAGGCGCGTGCTCGGACACCATGGAAACCGATGGCCGCTACATGATGGCCAACAATTATCGCTTCTCGTTGTCCCTGCTGGATTTCTGCACCGAGCAGGAGATCCCGCTGCTGTATGCCTCCTCGGCCTCGGTCTATGGCGGCGGCGGCGTATTCCGCGAGGAACGCGAATTCGAGGCGCCGCTCAATGTCTATGGCTACTCGAAGTTTCTCTTCGACCAGGTGGTACGTCGCCGAATTGGGCCAAATGCGGCCAACGCCGATTCCCAGGTGGCCGGCTTCCGCTATTTCAATGTCTACGGCCCGCGCGAACAGCACAAGGGGCGCATGGCCTCGGTGGCCTTCCATCACTTCAACCAGTACCGGGCCGAAGGCAGGGTCAAGCTGTTCGAGGGCTATGGCGGCTACGGCAACGGCGAGCAGCGGCGCGATTTCGTCTATGTCGGCGATGTGGTCAAGGTCAACATGGATTTCCTCGAAACTCGCGCATCCGGCATTTTCAATCTCGGCACCGGACGCGCGCAGAGCTTCAACGAGCTTGCCGCCGCGACCGTAAACGCCTGCTGCGCATTGGAAGGCAAGCCGGCTCAATCGGTGGCGGAACTGGTGGCGCAGGGCATCATCGAATACATTCCCTTTCCGGATGCGCTGAAAGGCAAGTACCAGAGCTTTACCGAGGCCGATCTTGGGCAATTGCGCGCAGCCGGCTATCAGGAAAACTTCGCCACCGTCGAAGAGGGCGTGGCCGACTATGTGAAATGGCTCGCGAAATGAGATATAGATCGCTCGAAGATTTCGTCGGCAATACCCCGCTGGTGCAGCTCAAGCGCCTGCCCGGCGCGGAGAACGCCCGGCGCAACAACGTGATCCTGGCCAAGCTGGAAGGCAACAATCCGGCCGGTTCGGTCAAGGACAGGCCGGCGCTGTCGATGATCACCCACGCCGAAGCGCGCGGCCGCATTAAACCCGGCGACACGCTGATCGAGGCCACCTCGGGCAACACCGGGATCGCGCTGGCGATGGCCGCCGCGATGCGCGGCTACCGCATGATCCTGATCATGCCGGAGAACCAGAGCGTCGAACGCTGCCAGACCATGCGCGCCTTCGGCGCCGAACTGGTGCTGACACCCAAGGCTGGGGGCATGGAAGCCGCCCGGGATCTGGCCGAGAAAATGGTGGCGGACGGCAAGGGCATCGTGCTCGACCAGTTCGCCAATGCGGACAATCCGCTGGCCCACTACGAAGGCACCGGGCCGGAAATCTGGCGCGACACCGAGGGCCGCATCACCCACTTCGTTTCCAGCATGGGCACCACCGGCACCATCATGGGCTGCTCGCGCTACTTCAAGGAAATGAATCCGGCGATCCGGATCATCGGTTGCCAGCCCGAGGAAGGTTCGCAGATTCCCGGCATCCGCAAGTGGCCGGAAGCCTATTTGCCGAAAATATACGACGGTTCGCGTGTCGATCAGGTCGAAAACGTGAGCCAGGGGCAAGCCGAGGAAATGACACGCCGGCTGGCTCGCGAGGAGGGCATCTTCGCCGGCATATCCTCCGGCGGCTCGCTGGCGGTCGCCTTGCGTGTGGCCAGCCAGGTCGAAAACGCGGTGATCGTCACGATCGTCTGCGACCGTGGCGACCGCTATCTATCTACAGGCGTATTCCCTGCCTGATCAATCCGGCAAGGCAATCTTGTTGTCGGTGCTGAACTGATAGTCGCGGAAGATGTGCTCGGCCGACAGGAGGCGATAGCTGCCGTCCTCGTTGCGCCGCGTGGTGTCTTTCAGGCGGTAGGTGTAGTGACCGCAGGTCCAGCACTCGAAGTTGCGCATGTGGGTGCACAGGCAGGTCTTGTCCATCACCTTGATCTTCTTCGCACCCGGATGCAGCGCGACTTCGCGGTTGTAGGCCTCGATGTACTGACAACTGCCGGTGGAATCCAGCAGATAGCCGAAAGCCTCGCAGTTGGGACGAATGCCGGAGCCGATCGCCGGGCTGTTCTTCAGCATGCGCATCGGGTAGCCGGTCGGTGAAATCGTATTCACCTCGATGTCCGTCTCGCCGGCCTTGAAATATTCCTGCTGCACATCTTCGGGCAGGCCGCATTCATTGGACACCGTGAAGCGTGTGGCGACCTGTACGGCGGCGGCGCCCATTTCCATGAAGGCGACGGCATCCGTGCCGGTGAAAATACCGCCCGCCGGGATCAGCGGGATGTCGAGATGTTCGGCCTTCATCCAGTCGCGGATTTCAATCACGATGCTGGCCAGGTCGTATTTCGCCCAATCCATGCCGAAGCCCAGGTGCCCGCCGGCCAGCGGTCCTTCGATCACGACATAGTCGGGCAGACGGCCGGTGCGTGCGCTTTTCTTGAGGAACAGTTGCAGGGCACGCAACGACGAAACGATGATGCCCAGCTTGACGTCGCGGAAACGCGAATGATCCTCGATCAGGGCGAATGAGCCCAAGTGCAGTCCTGCTGCCAGGGTGATGCCGTCGATGCCGGAATCCAGTGCCGCCTTGAGCCGCGCGCGCAGGGTTTCCCGAGGCGCGTTCATGGTCAGCTTTTCCATGCAGTTGATGAAGACCAGGCCGTCGCCGCGCTTGGCTTCCATGGTGCGGCCGACATGCAGCGCGGTGGCTTCCACCAGCAGGCCGAGATCAAACTGCACCACGGCCTTCTCGGTATTGGCGACGTTGAACTTGTATTGCCGCAGCTTGTTCTTGACGTACTTGGTATTGAAGCGACGATCCGAAACCGTCGGCACCATGGCGTCCGAAATATGGCCGATGCCGCCCAGGCGGGCCGCCTCCAGGGCGAGTTCGGCGGTCGAAATGTCGACGCCCATGCCGCCGACCACGATCGGCACCAGTTCCTGCTTGCCCAGCCGCAGGCGGAAATCATCGACGCGCTTCATTGAAAGCTTTTCCATTGTTTCGCAGCCCGACATTATCGCCTGTCGGCGCGCCAATCTGGTGCCATTCGGGCGGAAAAATCTTTGTGCCTCAAGCCATCAGCCGCAACAGGGCCTCTCCGTAACGGTCGACCTTGGCCTGGCCGATGCCGGGCACGCCGAGCAGTTCTTCCAGGCCTGCCGGCCGACGCGCCGCCAGTTCGCGCAGGGTCTTGTCGTGCAGGATCACATAGGCCGGCACACCCTGCTCGCGCGCCAGATCGGTGCGCCAGGCGCGCAGGGCCTCGAACAGTGGCACATCGGCTTCAGCGAGCGTGGTTTCGACGGCGGATCGCCGTCCCGCCAGCGCCAACTCTTGCGTCCGCCTGAATTTGCCGCGCACGCGCGCCGCCGGCTTGCGCAGCGCCAGCGCGGTCTCGCCTTTCAGCACCGGTCGCGCCGCATCCATCAGGCGCAAGGCGCCGAAGGCCTGGGCATCGGCGTGCAGCAGGCCGGCGGCGAGCAGTTGGCGGAACACCGAGCGCCAGCCCGCGTCGTCGAGCTCGGCGCCGGCGCCGAAGGTCGGCAGACTTTCATGACCGAACTGCTGCACTTTTTCGGTGGCCTTGCCGCGCAGGATGTCGATCAGGTGTCCGGCGCCGAAGCGCTGGCCGGTGCGCAACGCGGCCGACATGGCTTTTTGTGCGGCGACCGTGCCGTCCCACAGCTCCGGCGGTTCGAGGCAGGTGTCGCAGTTGCCGCAGGCCTGGGCTTCCTCGCTGAAGTATTTGAGCAGCAGCGCGCGCCGGCAGGCGACGGTTTCGCACCAGGCCAGCAGGGCGTCGAGCTTGCTGCGCTCGACCCGTTTCTGCTCGTCGCCGGCGACCGATTCCTCGATGCGCATGCGATGGATCACCACGTCGTTAAGTCCATAGGTCATCCAGGCTTCGGCGGGTTCGCCGTCGCGGCCGGCGCGCCCGGTTTCCTGGTAATAGGCTTCGAGGCTCTTGGGCAGGTCGAGATGGGCGACGAAGCGCACGTCGGGCTTGTCGATGCCCATGCCGAAGGCGATGGTCGCCACCATGACGATGCCGTCTTCGCGCAGGAAGCGCTGCTGGTGGCGCTGGCGCACGGCGGCATCGAGACCGGCGTGGTAGGGCAGGGCGATGATGCCCTGTTCGTTGAGCCAGGCCGCGGTTTCGTCCACTTTCTTGCGCGACAGGCAATACACGATGCCGGCGGCGCCACGGTAGCCGGCGAGAAAATCGAGCAACTGGCGGCGCGGGTTGTCCCTTTCCACGACGGTATAGCGGATGTTTGGCCGGTCGAAGCTGGAAATGAAGACGCGCGCGGCGTCCAGCCCGAGCCGGCTGATGATTTCTTGCTGCGTCAACTGGTCCGCCGTCGCGGTCAGCGCGATGCGCGGTACCGTCGGGTAGCGTTGGTGCAAGGCCGAAAGCTGGATGTATTCCGGGCGGAAATCGTGGCCCCATTGCGAAACGCAGTGCGCTTCGTCGATGGCGAACAAGGCAAGGCGCCCTTTGTCGAGCAGATGATCCATGAGGCCGAGAAAGCGCTCGGTCAGCAGACGCTCCGGCGCGACGTAGATCAGGTCGAGTTCGTCCGTGCGCAGGCGCCGCTCGATTTCGGACGCCGTCGCAAAATCCTGCGAGGAATTGAGGAAAGCCGCGCGCACCCCGGCCTGCAGCAAGGCATCGACCTGGTCCTGCATCAGCGCGATCAGCGGTGAAACCACGACGCCGACACCGGGCCGGAGCATGGCCGGAATCTGGTAGCACAGCGACTTGCCGCCACCGGTCGGCATCAGCACCAGTGCGTCACCGCCGGCCATCATGTGGTCGATGATCTCGGCCTGCGGTCCGCGGAATGAGGGATAGCCGAAAACGCGGCGCAATGTGTCGAGGGGGGCTGTCATGCGGGGAAACCGTGATGAGCGGGGCATGCATTATGCCCGCTCGTCCTGCCTGCAGGAAACCATGGGCACGACGCTGCTATCATCAATGCCTCTTCACTGGAGCCCGATCATGGCCGGAAACCCCGAAATCACCAGCATGGCGCTGTTCTGCGACTTCGAGAACGTCGCCCTCGGCGTGCGCGACGCCAACTACGCTCAGTTCGACATCAAGAAGGTGCTCGAGCGCCTGCTGCTCAAGGGCAGCATCGTGGTCAAGAAGGCCTATTGCGACTGGGCGCGCTACAAAGAGTTCAAGGCGCCGATGCACGAGGCCGCCTTCGAGCTGATCGAGATTCCCCACGTGCGCCAGTCGGGCAAGAATTCGGCGGATATCCGCATGGTGGTGGACGCCCTCGACCTCTGCTACACCAAGTCGCATGTCGATACCTTCGTCATCATCAGCGGCGATTCGGATTTCTCGCCCCTGGTATCCAAGCTGCGCGAGAACAACAAGCGCGTGATCGGCGTCGGCGTCAAGGCCGCGACCTCCGACCTGCTCGCCGCCAACTGCGACGAGTTCATTTTCTACGACGACCTGGTGCGCGAACTGCCGGCCAAGAAGCAGCGCAGCGAACGCAAGGCCGCGGCCAAGCCCGCCGCCAGCGCCGCCGCCAGTGCCACCGCCAAACCGAAGAGCGAGGAAAAGACCGAAGACCGCAAGCGCCAGGAGGCCATCGATCTGGTCGTCGAAACCGTCGAGGCTCTGGTCACCGAGCGCGGCGAGGACGAGAAGATCTGGGGTTCGATGGTCAAGCAGACGCTCAAGCGGCGCAAGCCCGGCTTCAGCGAGTCCTACTACGGTTACCGCTCTTTCGGCGAACTGCTGGAAGACGCCATGAAGCACAAGCTGCTGGTGCTGGAGCGCGACGAGAAGTCGGGCCAGCACATCATTCGCCTGCCCGCCGAAGACTGAGTTCGAGTTTGAAAAGCATCCCCGAAATAAAGCCGGAGCAGTCGCTCGAACTGCTCAAGGAACTGCACATCCTGACCCGCGACGGCAAGCTCAACCAGGACAGCCGGCGCAAGCTGAAGCAGGTCTATCACCTTTACCAGTTCATTGAACCGCTACTGGCCGAAGTCATGGCCGCGCGCGGCGACCTGACCCTGGTCGACCATGGCGCGGGCAAGTCCTACCTGGGTTTCATCCTCTATGACCTGTTCCTCAAGGGGCGTGACCACGGGCAGGTATTCGGCATCGAGACGCGCGCCGAACTGGTCGAGAAATCCCGCGAGCTGGCGCAACGCCTGGGCTTCGCCCGCATGTCGCTGCTCAACCTGTCGGTCGAGGACTCGATCGGATCGGCACAGCTACCGCCGCAGGTCGACATCGTCACTGCGCTGCATGCCTGCGACACGGCCACCGATGACGCGATCCGCTTCGCCCTGCACAAAGAGGCGCAGTTCATCGTACTGGTGCCCTGCTGCCAGGCCGAAGTGGCGTCCGTGCTGCGCCGGCACAAGAGCGCATCCCTGGCGCAGACGCCGCTCGCAGAAATCTGGCGCCATCCCATCCATACCCGCGAATTCGGCAGCCAGATTACCAATGTGTTGCGCTGCCTGCTGCTCGAAGCGCATGGCTACCAGTTGACGGTCACCGAACTGGTGGGCTGGGAGCATTCGCTGAAGAACGAACTGATCATCGCCCGCCGCGGCAAGACGCCGCGTGGCAATGCGCGCGATCGCCTGGAGCGGATACTGCAGGAACTGAATCTGCAAGACCTGCGGGCGCGCTTCGACTACTGATCGTTGGAGCGCCACAAGTTGGCGTTGGCGCTACGGCGGGCGCGCCTTATGCGGGCGTGCCGTGGCGCGCCATAAGGCGGGTGCCGGCGAACAGGATGACGGCCACCGTAGCGCTGATGCTGGCCAGCGGCAGCAGCGTACCGTCGTGGCTGCCCCCGACCCAAGTCCCGGCCACCAGGGCCGCATACATGGTGAGGCAGCCGAAGAGGCCTGCGGCGGCTCCGGCCTGCTGCGAGAAGGGAGCCAGAGATCCCGACTGGGCGCAGGGAAAGTTGACGCCGTGGGCGGTCATTACCACGAACTGCGCCGCCACCACCAGGGTCCAGTGGCTGACGCCCGCCAGAACCAGACCGAGAAAACCCAGGCCGCCGATCAGGCCAATCGTCGTGCCCAGCGTCAGCACGCGGTCGATGCCGATCCTGGACAGCAGCCGGCGGCAGATCAGGGTACCGCCGAGATAGCCGCAGACGCCGACGGCGAAGAGATAGCCGTAGTACTCGGTCGCCACGCCGAGAACCCGGATCAGGACGAAAGGCGTGCCGGAAATGAAGACGAAGATCGAGGCGTAGGAAATCGCGCCGGGCAGGGCATAGGCCCAGAAAGCCGGCGTGCGGACGACGGCGAGATAGGTGCGGGCCAGGCTGCCCAGACGCATGGCCTCCGGATTCAATCGGCTGTTGGATTCCTTCATGCTGCGCCAGGCTGCAATCCAGACCGCCAGCCCGGCCATGGCCAGCGCCACGAATGCCGCACGCCAACCGAAGCTCACTTGCAGGTAGCCGCCGAGGATCGGGCCGAGAATGGGCGCCAGCGCCAGCAGGGAACTGGCCTTAGCCAGCACCCGGGCGCCCTCGGCCGGCGCGTAGGCGTCGCGGATGATGGCGCGGGCCACCACCACGGCCGTGCAGCAGCCGATCGCCTGGGCGAAACGCGCTGCCACCAGCAGGTCCAGGCTCGATGCCAGGGCGCAGGCCAGGCCGGAAACCAGATATACCGAGAGGCCGCCGATCAGCACCGGACGCCGGCCAAAGCGGTCGGACAGCGGGCCGCTGACGAGCTGCGCCGTGCCGAAGCCGAAGACGAACAGCGACAGGGTCTGCTGTACCGCCGCAGGAGTCGTGGCAAAGTCGCTGGCCAGATTCGGCAGCGACGCGAGGTAGAGATCGGTCGACAAGGGCTGCAGCATCAGGCAGCCGGTCACCAGCCAGAGCAGCGTGGTCGGGGTCATGAGGAAGGGTACCTGGCCGTGCTCAGCCGCGGCGGTCGCGCATCACGCGCGCCTTCTCGCGAACCCAGTCGCGGTCTTTCTCGGCATCGCGCTTGTCGTGCTGCTTCTTGCCCTTGGCCAGCCCGACCGACAGCTTGACGCGGCCCTTGCTGTAATGCAGGTCGAGCGGCACCAGGGTGTAGCCGGCGCGCTCCACCTTGCCGATCAGTTTGCTGATTTCCGTGGCATGCAGCAGCAGCTTGCGCGTGCGCACCGGATCGGGATGGACATGGGTCGAGGCGGAAAGCAGCGGCGTGATGTGGGCGCCGAGCAGAAACACCTCGCCGCGCTTGAGCACCACATAGGCTTCCTTGATCTGCGCCCGGCCGGCGCGAATCGCCTTCACTTCCCAGCCTTCGAGCACCAATCCGGCCTCGTAGCGCTCTTCGATGAAGTAATCGTGGAATGCCTTCTTGTTGTCGGCGATGCTCATGAGGTGGCGCGATAAAATGCGGCATTCTACTTCACACGTCTACCCGGCTTTGCGATGGCTCTGGTCGAAAAATCCGTACTGATCGAACGCACGCCGGCGCAGATGTTCGGTCTCGTCGATCGCGTCGAGGATTATCCCCAGTTCCTGCCCTGGTGCGGCGGCACCGAGTTGCACCAGCGTACGGCAACCCATACCGCGGCGACGCTGCACATCAATTACCATGGCCTCAAGTCGCACTTTTCCACCGAGAACACCAAGGAAGAGCCGCGCCAGATGGACATACGGCTGACCGACGGGCCGTTCGCGCAAATGGACGGACATTGGCGCTTTACACCGCTGGGCGAGACCGCCTGCAAGGTAGAATTCCGCCTGCACTACGAATTTTCCAGTCACCTGCTGGAAAAAGTACTCGGCCCCGTGTTCAATCACATCGCCGACACCTTCGTTGATTCCTTCGTCAAAAGGGCGCAGAAGATCTATGGCTGAAACCATCCATGTCGAAGTTGTCTATGCCCGCTCGGATCGCCAGGAGGTCGCCAGCCTCACCTTGCCCGCCGGCAGCACGGCGGGGCAGGCGATCGAAGCGTCGGGCCTGCTGGCTCGTTATCCCGAAATCGACCTGACGAAGAACAAGCTCGGGATCTACGCCAAGTTGGCGAAGGCAGATACGGCCTTGCGCGACCGCGACCGGGTGGAAATCTACCGTCCGCTGATCGCCGATCCCAAGGAAGTGCGAAAACAGCGCGCGGCGGAAGGCAAGGTCATGAAAAAAGGCGGCGGCGAAGGCGAATAGCGGCGGCCAAATCCGGTGCCGCAACAAACTTCATTTGCGGCACTGCAGGACGATGAATTGGTCTCGCGTATAATGCCTCTTTGTTCCGGCCGCTACGCTTAACGCCGGCATTGTCGGTGTGAGCCGGCACTGGAAACGGCGTTTCGGCACCATTGAAGGAAAACAATTATGCGACTGCTCCAGAAGGCGCTGACGTTTGACGACGTCCTCCTGGTTCCCGCCCATTCGGCGATCCTCCCCCGCGACGTCAGCCTGGCCACCCGTCTTACCCGCAAGATCCAGTTGAACCTGCCGTTGCTGTCCGCCGCCATGGATACGGTGACCGAGGCACGCCTGGCCATCGCCCTGGCCCAGGAAGGCGGCATCGGCATTGTGCACAAGAACCTGAATCCCAAAGCCCAGGCGGCCGAGGTGGCCAAGGTCAAGCGCTTTGAATCCGGTGTCTTGAAAGACCCGATCACCATTTCGCCGACCATGACGGTGCGTGAAGTACTCGCGCTGACACGGGCGCATCGGATTTCCGGCCTGCCGGTAGTGGATAACGGCGTCGTGGTCGGCATCGTCACCAATCGCGACACGCGCTTCGAAACCAATCTCGACCAGGCGGTGCGCGCCATCATGACCCCGCGCGAGCGCCTGATCACGGTCAGCGAGGGCAGTTCGGCGGAGGAAGCCAAGGCCCTGATGCACAAGCATCGCCTGGAGCGCGTGCTGGTGGTCAATGCCGCCTTTCAGTTGCGCGGCCTGGTGACCGTCAAGGACATCCTCAAGTCCAGCGAACATCCGTTTGCCTGCAAGGATGAGCAGGGTCATCTGCGCGTCGGCGCCGCCGTTGGAGTCGGCGAAGGCACCGAAGAGCGTGTCGAACTGCTGGCCGAAGCCGGCGTCGATGTAATCGTGGTCGATACCGCCCACGGCCACTCCGTAGGCGTGCTCAAGCGCGTGCAGTGGGTCAAGAAGAACTTCCCGCAGGTCGAAGTAATCGGCGGCAACATCGCCACGGCGAATGCCGCGAAAGCGCTGGTCGATCACGGTGCCGACGGCGTCAAGGTCGGCATCGGTCCCGGTTCGATCTGCACCACGCGCATCGTCGCCGGTGTCGGCGTGCCGCAGATCACTGCTGTCGATATGGTTGCCAATGCGCTCGCAGCCAGCGGCATCCCCTTGGTGGCCGACGGCGGCATCCGTTACTCGGGCGATATCTCGAAGGCCATCGCCGCCGGCGCCAACGCGGTAATGCTGGGCGGCCTGTTCGCCGGCACCGAGGAAGCCCCGGGCGAAACCGTGCTCTACCAGGGGCGTTCCTACAAGGCCTACCGCGGCATGGGCAGTCTCGGCGCAATGAAGGACGGCGCCGCGGATCGCTATTTCCAGGATTCCGACGCCAACGTCGAGAAGCTGGTGCCGGAAGGCATCGAGGGCCGCGTTCCCTACAAGGGGCCGGTCACCGCCGTGATCCACCAGTTGATGGGCGGTTTGCGTTCCTCGATGGGCTATGTCGGTTGCGCCACGATCGACGACATGCGCGCAAAGGCCGAGTTTGTCGAAATCACTTCGGCCGGCATCCGGGAATCGCATGTGCATGACGTGCAGATCACCAAGGAAGCACCGAACTACCATATCGATTGATGTTTATTGTCTGGAAAAGGCGGCTGCGGCCGCCTTTTTAGTTTCGGCCGCTACGCTTAACCGACGTCAGCCTTCACTGAAACTGAGTTTTCTTTTACTGAGACCCCCATCATGGCCCACCAGAAAATCCTCATCCTCGACTTCGGTTCCCAGGTCGCACAACTGATTGCCCGTCGCGTGCGCGAACAACAGGTGTATTGCGAACTGCATCCCTTCGACGTCAGCGAGGCATTCATCCGCGAATTCAACCCGCAGGGCATCATCCTCTCCGGCGGGCCGAACTCGGTCTATGAGGCCGAGGAATGGAGGGCACCGCAGATCGTCTTCGAACTGGGTGTGCCCGTCCTGGGTGTCTGCTACGGCATGCAGACCATGGCGGCGCAACTCGGCGGCAAGGTCGAAAGCAGCCACAAGCGCGAATTCGGCTACGCGGAAATGCGCGCCCGCGGCCACTCCAAACTGTTCGACGGCATCCAGGACCGTACCAATGCCGAGGGCCATGGTCTGCTCGAAGTCTGGATGAGCCACGGCGACAAGGTCACCGAACTGCCACCGGGCTTCAAGCTCATCGGCTGCAACGAATCGACGCCGATCGCCGCGATGGCCGACGAGGCGCGCGGCTTTTATGCCGTGCAGTTCCATCCAGAAGTCACCCACACGCTGAAAGGGCGCGAGATCTATGCGCGTTTCGTGCGCGAAATCTGCGGCTGCCGCGGCGACTGGAACATGCCCAACTACGTCGAGGAAGCGATCGTCAAGGTGCGCGAACAGGTCGGCAAGGAGGAAGTGATCCTCGGCCTGTCCGGCGGCGTCGATTCGTCGGTGGTTGCCGCGCTGCTGCATCGCGCGATCGGCGGCCAGTTGACCTGCGTCTTTGTCGACAACGGCCTGCTGCGACTCAACGAAGGTGTGCAGGTGATGGATACCTTCGCCCGCAACCTGGGCGTCAAGGTTATTCATGTCGATGCGGTGAACCAGTTCATGGGCCACCTGAAAGGCGTTGCCGATCCGGAACAGAAGCGCAAGATCATCGGCCGCGAATTTGTCGAAGTGTTCCAGGCCGAGGCGCAGAAGCTGCCCAATGCCAGATGGCTGGCGCAGGGCACCATCTATCCCGATGTGATCGAATCGGCCGGCGGCAAGACCAAGAAGGCGCACGCGATCAAGAGCCACCACAACGTCGGCGGCCTGCCCGAGACGCTGAACCTGAAGCTGCTGGAACCGTTGCGCGAACTGTTCAAGGACGAAGTGCGCGAATTCGGCGTCGCCCTGGGCCTGCCGCACGAGATGGTGTATCGCCATCCCTTCCCCGGCCCCGGCCTCGGCGTGCGCATTCTCGGCGAAGTGAAGCACGAGTTTGCCGAGCTGCTGCGCCGCGCCGACGCGATCTTCATCGACGAACTGCGCGCCGCCGACTGGTACGACAAGACCAGCCAGGCCTTCGCCGTATTCCTGCCGGTAAAAAGCGTTGGCGTCATGGGCGACGGCCGCACCTACGAATACGTCGTGGCCCTGCGCGCCGTGCAGACCTCCGATTTCATGACCGCCAAATGGGCGGAACTGCCCCACGAACTGCTGGGCCGTGTTTCCAATCGCATCATCAACGAAGTCCGCGGCATCAACCGCGTGGTGTACGACATTTCCGGGAAGCCACCGGCGACGATCGAGTGGGAATGAGAGGCAAATCGCTTCGGCCATGCCTGCTGGCTTCGCGTATTGCGGGCTTACGCACCACTCGGAACCTGGAAGGATGCACGCGTGCCATGCTCGTACCGTGTCTGCATGAGCGAATAGGCGCGCTCCAGCGCCCGCACGTAGGCCGGCGTATCGAATAGCGGCGCGAACGCGCCCCCTAGCCCGGGATGAGGGTGCACCAGGACGGCAGCCGTCATGAGTGGGTGCCAGATGCCCTGTGGGATCTGATTGTGACCATGGACGATGCCACTACGTGAAGACCAAGGTGCGGGTACATCGCTACACCGACAAGACGATGGCGGTGTACCATGGTTCGCGCTTGCTGGCCCGCTACGACACCCGGGGCCAGTTGCACGGGCAGACGCTTCAGGCGGTCGCGTAGGGTCCGCTTCGCGAGCGCCGGCCGGGGCAGCACTCCGGGCTTCGCTCTGCGTGTTGCCCCGGCCGACACAAAGCGGACAATCTATGTGCTACGGAACCGGACAAATCTACGTGTTGCCGACACAAGGCCCGCCCGCAGCTTGCGGTATCGTCCCGCGAGCATTACCCTCGCGTGGCTTGCCGGTTTTAACTCCACCAACGACGAATTGAGCTATTCCAGCGCCTTGGCCATGATGAGACGATGACGGACGCCCCTGCCTTTACCTCTGTCCCGACGCTGGTTACCGCGGTATTTGCGCTCGGACACGAACACCTGGCGCCACCGTTTCACCGCGACGCCGACCACTACCGCCGCCACCTGCCGGCCGTGCTTGCCATCGACTGCCCGATGGTGGTGTACACCGATGAGGCCCACGCGCCGCTGGTGCGCGAGTTGCGCGGTGAGCGGTCCACCCGCGTGCATGTGCTCGACCCAGCGGCGCTGGAGAGCTCGGCGCTGTATGCGCCGGTCGGGCGCATTCGCAATGACGCGGCTTGGTTGGCGCAGGCCGATTGGCTGCCGGCAAGTCCGCAGGCGTGCCTGTCCGGCTACAACCCGGTGGTGCTGTCCAAACCGCTGTGGCTGTACCAGCAGGCGCAGGCGAACCCGTTTGCGAGCACGCATTTCTACTGGATCGATGCCGACCTCGGTCACAGCGTGTCGGGCGAACTGCTATGCGCCGAGTCCTTCATCCGTCTCGCGCGCCGGCACCGCCGCTTCCTGCTTCTTTGCTACCCCCACGACCCCGAGCGCGAGGTGCACGGCTTTGATGCCGAAGCGCTGGCCCGCCTCGCCGGCGTGGAACGCACGCGCTGGGTGGCACGCGGCAGCCTGTTCGGTGGAGCGGCTGCGGCCGTCACCGAGATCGGCGGGCGCTACAGCCAGCACCTGGAGCACACGCTCGGGCAGGGCCTGATGGGCACCGAGGAATCGCTGCTCACCCTGCAAAGTTACGTTCAGGCCGAGCACGTCGACCTGCAGTTCGTCGGCCGCGACGGGCTCGTGGAGCCGTTCCTCGCGCAACTGGCCGCCGGCTGGCCCGGCGACGTGAAGGCGGCCCGGCGCCTGCTGGCCGAACTGGCCGAGACCTGGATCGTCTCCTACAACGCGCCGCTGCAGCTGCAGCGCCTGCTGGAGTCGCTCCAGACGGCCGCGGCGACGCTGCTGCAGACTGCGCGGTGCGTGCTCCTCAACACCTCCACCAACGAGTCGTGCTTTCCCGAGTATGACGCGCTCTGCGCGCGCTACGGCCTGGAGCAGGTCCGCGAGGGCAATCCCGGCATCCACGGCGCCCGCATGCGCGCCGCCGAGCTATTCCTGCGCAGCGGACGCCACGCCATGTTCTGGTTCGAGGACGACCTGCTGCTGGTGCCGGATTCGCCCGAGGCACAGGCCTGCGAGAACGGGCTGCCGCGGCACGTGCATTCTGTAGGCCGCGTGGCGCTCGGCATCCTGCAGCGCGAGTTTGCCGACTACGTGAAGCTCAGCTTCACCGAGGAGAAGGGGGCGCACGACCTGCAGCGTGCCTGGGACGTCCTGGACGGGCCGGTGCGCGAGTACTACTTCCCGGGTACGGTGGACGCGCCGCCCCAGGCGCTGTCGGCCATCCAGAGCTTCGCGCACGTGCCCTACGCCGTCGGCGAGGCCAGCTACAGCCACTGGCCGCACGTCGTCACCCGCCGCGGCACGCACAAGCTTTTCTTCGAGGAGCGCAAGGAGCCTTGCGAGGAGCGCTACTGGGTGGCGCGCTCGTTCGAAATGCTGCACCAGGGCAGCCTGCGCGCCGCGGTGCTCCTCGCCTCCCCGGTGGAGCACCGGCGCACGCAGAACTACGGGCGGCTAGAGCGTGTCGAGTACCGGCGGGTGGACAGCGAGCCCCTGGTCGCGCCATCGGTCGAGCCCGCGGCGCGCCCGCGCGAGTGGCCGGCGCAGCCCGGCACCATCTTCGTTGCCATCGCCAGCTACCGCGATAGCGAGACGCCGCACACGCTGCGCGACCTGTTCGCGAGAGCGGCGCATCCGGCGCGCGTGTACGCCGGCGTGTTCTCGCAGGTGGTCACCGGAGACGACGACGATTGCCTGCCCGGCCACCTGCCGCATGGCGCGCCCGAGGGCCATGTGCGCGAGCTGCGCGTGCATGCCGGGGAAAGCCTCGGCGCCTGCTGGGCGCGCAGCCGGGTGTTCACGGAACTGATGCAGGGCGAGGAGTACGCGCTGCAGGTGGACAGCCACAGCCGCTTCGAGCAGCACTGGGACGAGCGACTGCTCGATGAGCTGCGCCGTTGCGCGACGCCACGCGCGCTCCTCACCGCCTATCCGCCCGCCTACACGCTTCCCGATGTACGGGACCTGCCGCACTCGGGGCTGATCGCGGCCAACTATTTCGACGACATGGGCATCCTGATGCTGAAGGGCCGCGGCTTCGACCAGCCGCCGCCGGCACCGGTGCAGGGCGCGTTCCTCAGCGCGGGCTTCCTGTTCGGGCCGGCGGCCGCGTTCCGCGAGGTGCCCTACGACCCGCACCTCTATTTCAACGGCGAGGAGTTCTCGCTGGCGGCGCGCTTCTGGACGCACGGCTGGGACCTGTATGCCCCGACCGGGGCGGTGGTGTACCACGACTACTCGAAGGATCGCGGCCGGCGGCGCAACTGGGACGACCGGCGCGACTGGGTCGCGCTCAACAACCGCTCCTGGTCCCGCCTGCGCCACCTCTTCGGCGTGGAGCAGAGCCGCGACCCCGCGGTGCTGCGCGAGATCGAGCGCTATGGGCTGGGCAAGGCGCGCACCCTGGCCGAGTACGAGGCGTTCGCCGACATCCGCTTCGCCACCCAGCAGATCGGCTCGCGCGCGGCGGACGGACGCTATCCCGCCCCGCCGGAGGATGGCTCGCTCGCCATGCTGCGCGCCGCGCGCGCCGTCTACCTGCGCCGGGTGCGCGACGAGGATGCGCTGCTCGAGACGCGCAGCGGCGACGCATCGACCCTTGCCGCAACCTCAAGCCTGCGCCCGGCGCTGGGGAAATGGCTGCGCGCGCAAGGCATCCGCTCACTGGTCGACGCCGGCTGCGGCGACTTCAACTGGATGCAGGCGGTGGACCTGGGTGGCCTGGAGCTCTACGCCGGCTACGACATCGTCCCGGAGCTCATCGCGCACAACCAGCAGCTGTACGGGGACCGGCGCGGGCACTTCTTCACCGTAGCCGACATCGCGCGCGCGCAGTTTCCGGCCTGCGACGCCATCCTCTGCCGCCGGGTGCTGTGCGAGATGCCGGAGGCCGAAGCGCTGCGAGCGCTGGCCGCCTTCCGCGCCAGCGGCGCCAGATTCCTGCTCGCCACCACGCAGGTTCATCCCGGAAAGGCCACACCGCCCGTGCGCGACCTGTTCTTCGAGCCCTTCAACCTTCCGCCTCCGCTCAGCGTGTTTCCCGACGGCATCGGCGCCGGGCTGGGGGTGTGGGCACTTGCGCAGGCAAGGTGATCGCTTATAGAAAGTCGCCGATGGTTGTCACTGGTGTTGACCCCTGGCGCCAACCAGGAAAAGATAGACGAGGGTTCTCGTCTGTCCCCTGGAATCCACGGCCGTGATCGTCGCCGTGTAGATCCCCGCCGGGGTATCCCTTGGAACGACGACATCAACGACGAGCTCGCCGGTTTCGGCATTGATAGTGACGGTAATTTGCGGCTGAGCTGTTGTTGTATCACCGGCTTCTGAAAGAAAAACCGCGGGCGTTTCTTCAACGTCAAATGTAACGTCCCCCGTATCGACCACTATCTGTCGCGTCTCACCAGGCTGAATCCGTTCCTGAGTGGGTTCCGTGACTGTGACCGTGGCCTCGGTTTTCGCTTGCTCCTGCTGCTGACGGATTATCTGTGGCGAAGTAGTGGGAGCTGATGTAGTTGGTGCGACTCGAGTTGTTGTCGTAGCTGGTCGAGTTGTTGTAGTGCTCGGCGGCGAAGTTACTGCGACACTGACGGCGGCGCCGGTAAGCGTGTAGTTGCCCGCGCCGGTGCCGTTCAGCCCCAGGCCGGTGACCGCGCCGGTGAGGGTCTGCCCCGATGCGGTGAAGTTGCTTCCCTGTGCGGTGCCGGTGAACGTCAACGGGCCGTCTACGTCATAGGACGCGCCTGGCGCGATCATGCCCGCCGTCACCGCGGGCTTCAGGGCTGGCGTGCCATTCAGGCCTACGGGCCCGGCCGTCGGGCCCGTCACCGAACCCGGCACGCTCAGGCCCAGGATGTCCAGCGCCTTCTGGGTGATGTCCGCAGT
>JAXMJU010000359.1:0-16513 GCA_034376265.1 Sulfuritalea sp. | reverse complement strand
GACCACGGTTTCCCTGTAATTCCAGGCAGCATCTAAAACGGCCACCTTCGGGTGGCCGTTTTTTCTGGTAGAGTCAGTAGTTAAGGAGTTAATTATGAGCACCATGATTACCGAGGTCTACGACGCGTTTATTGCTGCGGGAACTCCCGAGGACAAGGCAAAGGCTGCGGCAAAGGCGTTGGCCGACTATGAATCGCGTTTCAACCGGATTGATCAGGACATGACTCAAGTCAAGGCAGAGATTCTTGTGCTCAAGTGGATGACTGGGTTTGTCCTCGCTGGAGTTGCATCGTTGGTACTTAAGACGTTCTTCTGAATAAGGAACAATAATAGGGGATAATAGGGGACAGACCACGGTTTCCCTATAATTCCAGGCAGCATCTCAAACGGCCACCTTCGGGTGGCCGTTTTTTTCTGGTAGCATCCCTTCATGAGCACCATTACGTTCGACACTCACAAGTTCGTCAAGGATCTCGAATCTGCTGGCGTTCCGCCTGCTCAGGCGGAGGCTTTCGTGCGTGCCCAGCAGGAAATTCTCTCTCAATCGCTGGACACCACCTTGGCAACGAAGTCCGACATCGCCGTCCTTGACCTCAAGATCGACAAGCTGTCATGGATGATGGGTATCCTGATCGCCCTCGCCATCGCCAACTTCGCGAAGCAGTTTTTCTGAACAAGATAACAACAAAAAGATAATAGGGGACACCCATTAGTCGGCCGGTGTCAAGCGAACGATTCCATGGCGGCGGCCAGCCGCCGATTTTGAAACTCTCTCCGCTAGCAGTTGCCGATCACGCCCGTTTCTTCAAATCGTGGCTGCGACGAATCGCACCAGACAGCCATCAGCAGACGATAATAGGGAACCACGGTTTCCCTGTAATTCCAGGCAACATCTCAAACGGCCACCTTCGGGTGGCCGTTTTTTCTGGTAGATTGGCAGGCATTGAAGTGATTGTTCCTTTAACCAAGGTTTCAGTGACGTTATCTACACCATGGCTTCCATTACCTTCGACACACTGAAGTATGCTGATCGCCTGAAAGAGGCGGGTATTCCTCCAGCGCAGGCGGAAGCGGAGGCTCGTGCTCTTGCCGAGGCGCTTTCGGCTTCCGATCTGGCCACAAAGGGCGATCTTCTCGAGTTGAAGATGGATATCGTCAAGTGGATGGTGGGTTTGGCCTTGGCTCAGGTTGGTCTACTCGTCGGGATACTGGTGAAGCTGCTCTAACGCTCATGGCTTCCAGGGTAAATAGGGGACCAGGGTAAATAGGGGACGGACCACGGTTTTCTGCTAGGCTGCGCTCCTCACCGATTTTTCGGAGCAACCCATGCCGCGCCGCGCGCGTCTTGCCCTTCCGGGCGTTCCGCTTCATCTGATCCAGCGCGGCAATAATCGCCAGGCGTGTTTTTTCGCCGACGAGGACTATCGCTTCTATCTCGAATGGCTTGCCGACTATGCCGGAAAGACCGGTTGTCGCGTTCATGCCTTTGTCCTCATGACCAACCATGTGCATCTTCTGGTTTCGGCGGATACGGCTGCTTCGCCTGGTGCATTGATAAAAGCGCTGGGGCAACGTTACGTGCAGTACGTGAATCGCGTCTATCGTCGGAGTGGCACGCTGTGGGAGGGGCGCTTCCGTTCCTGCCCGATCCAGGAAGAGACCTACTTGCTGGCCTGCCAGCGCTACATCGAGTTGAATCCGGTGCGAGCGGCAATGGTCGAGCATCCAGGCGAATACCGTTGGTCGAGTTACCGTGCCAACGGGCAGGGAGAGAGCAGCGCATGGGTCCGACCACATGGGCTCTACAATGCTCTTGGGCTTAATGCAGCGCTCCGGCAGGCTGCATATCGTGAGTTGTTTCGCCACGAGTTGGAGCCAGGCCTGGTGGATGAGATTCGGCGAGCCACCAATGGAAACTTTCTCTTGGGCGACGAGCGTTTCGCGGCGGATGTGGCGACAACGCTGGGTCGGCGGGTATTGCCGGGAAAATCGGGGCGACCGCCCAAGGTGGTGGCACCGGAGTCGGGCGATTTGTTCGGAGGCTGAACTGGAAACCGTGGTCTGTCCCCGGTTTCCTGACTGCGGATGCGCGGGGCTACGTCGGCGTCGTGTCGGTAGTGGAACTGGTATGGGTGCTGACGGACTGCTACGCGTTGCGGAAAGATGAACTCTGCGAAGTCTTGACAAGCTTGTTGCGCACCAAGGAAATCGTCGTGGCGCACGCCGACACGGTATGGCGAGCCTTGCGGCTGTTCAAGGAAGGCAAGGCCGATTTTGCAGACTGTCTGATCGAGCGGTTCGCGAATGAAGCAGGATGCGACCACACGGCCACGTTTGATCGCGATGCTGCAAGGCATTGCGGCATGCGGCTGGTTGGCTGATGTACAGAATTCCGAATAGCCCGCCTCAGAGTAGCACCAGATTATCCCGGTGGATCAGTTCGGCGCTGTCGATATAGCCGAGCAGGGCTTCGATGTCTTGGGTGCCGTGGCCGGCGATGCGGCGGGCTTCGGAGCTTGAATAATTGACCAGGCCGCGCGCGATTTCGCGGCCCGCGGGGCTGCGACAGGCGACGGCCGCGCCGCGTTCGAAATCGCCCTCGACGCGAATCACGCCGACGGCCAGCAGGCTGCGGCCGTCAGCCAGCGCCTGCACTGCCCCTGCGTCCAGCGTCAGCGCGCCGGCCAGTTGCAGATGGTCGGCCAGCCATTGCTTGCGCGCCGCCAGCGGCGACTCGACGGCATAGAGCAGGGTGCCAATGGCTTCGCCGCGCGCGGCGGCCAGCAGTGAATCAGGCTCGCGGCCGCTGACGATCAAGGTATGGGCGCCGCTTCGGGCGGCGCGCTGTGCGGCACGTACCTTGGTGATCATGCCACCCTTGGAGATGCCTGAGCCGGCGCCGCCGGCCATGGCTTCGAAGCGGCGATCGTCGGCGCGTCCTTCGCCGATTAGCGTGGCGGTCGGGTCGAGGCGCGGGTCGGCGCTGTAGAGGCCCTTCTGGTCGGTGAGGATTACCAGCGCTTCGGCTTCGACCAGGTTGGCGACCAGCGCGCCCAGCGTGTCGTTGTCGCCGAACTTGATTTCATCGGTAACCACGGTGTCGTTCTCGTTGATGATCGGCACGACGCCGAGGTCGAGCAGGGTCTGCAGGGTCGAGCGGGCGTTCAGGTAGCGCGTGCGATCGGCCAGATCTTCGTGGGTCAGCAGGATCTGCGCGGCTTTCAGGCCATGGTCGATGAAGGTCGTCTCGTAGGCCTGCGCGAGGCCCATCTGGCCCACCGCGGCGGCGGCCTGCAGATCGTGCATGGCATGCGGCCTTGTTTTCCAGCCCAGGCGCTGCATGCCAGCGGCAATCGCGCCGGAGGACACCAGCAGCACCTGCCGCCCTTCGGCATGCAGGGCGGCGATCTGCCGCGCGCATTCGGCGATGAAGTCGTGGGCCAGGCCTTCGCCGTTGTTGGTCACCAGCGCACTGCCGACCTTGACCACCAAGCGTCGCGCTTCAGCTATCTGCCGTCTCATGTTTTCGATGCTGTTCCAGATAATCCATCACGGCAAACGTGACCTCCCGGCAGCCGGCGCCGGAAATGGCGGAAACGACGAAATGCTTCTTTGGTTTGTAGCTCTTCACCAGTGCCGCGATCAGTGCTTCGCGCTCTTCTTCCGGCACCAGGTCGATCTTGTTGATCAGCAGCCAGCGCGGCTTTTTGTGCAGTGCCGGATCGAATTTCTTCAGCTCCTTGAGGATCGCCTTGGCATCCCTGGCCGGATCGGCCTCGGGATCAAAAGGCGAAATATCCACCAGATGCAGCAACAGGCCGGTGCGCTGCAAATGCTTGAGGAAGCGGTGGCCGAGTCCGGCACCTTCCGCCGCGCCCTCGATCAGGCCCGGAATGTCGGCGATGACGAAGCTGCGATTGTCATCGACGCGCACCACGCCAAGATTCGGATACAGCGTGGTGAAGGGGTAATCGGCGACTTTGGGCTTGGCCGCCGAAACCGCGCGGATAAAAGTCGACTTGCCCGCATTCGGCAGGCCCAGCAGGCCGACGTCGGCCAGCACCTTGAGTTCCAGTTTCAGTTCGCGCTTTTCGCCCTCCTGCCCCGGCGTGTTCTGGCGCGGTGCGCGGTTGGTGCTGGACTTGAAGTGCGAATTGCCGAGGCCGCCGATGCCGCCCTTGGCGATCAGCACGCGTTTGCCGTCGGTATCGAGGTCGGCGATGACTTCGCCGGTTTCGCTGTCGGTGATCACGGTGCCCACCGGCATGCGCAGTTCCAGGTCTTCCCCGCCCTTGCCGTAGCGGTCCGAGCCGTGGCCGTTTTCGCCCTTCTGGCCGCGAAACACCCGGGTGTAGCGAAAGTCGATCAGGGTGTTGAGATTGCGATCGGCCGTGGCCCAGATGCTCGCACCCGTGCCGCCGTCGCCGCCGTCCGGACCGCCAAGCGGAATGTATTTCTCGCGGCGGAACGAGACGGCGCCATTGCCGCCGTCGCCGGCGAGTACTTCTATGCGCGCTTCGTCGAAGAATTTCATGGGGTTCTGATATCGTCACCCCCTTCCGCGGGAAGGGGGTCGGGGGGATGGCCCCTTAATTCCCCAAGGGGGCGCTTGCGCCACCCTATCTCGACGATAGGGCTTTCGTCGCGGAAGGATTGGCTGCTTAGGCGGCTGCCGGAACGATGCTGACCACGCGACGCTTGGTCGGGCCCTTGACGGCAAACAGCACCGTACCTTCGATTTTGGCGAACAGCGTATGGTCCTTGCCCATGCCGACGTTGTCGCCGGGATGGAACTCGGTGCCGCGCTGACGCACGATGATGCTGCCGGCAGAAATCAATTCGCCGCCATAGCTCTTGACGCCAAGGCGTTTCGATTCCGAGTCGCGGCCGTTGCGGGAACTGCCGCCTGCTTTTTTGTGTGCCATGTTTTAGCTCCTGTTCTCTCGTCGGGGTCAGGCGGCAATGCCGCTGATCTCGATTTCGGTGAAGTTTTGGCGATGGCCCTGGTGCTTCTGGTAGTGCTTGCGACGGCGCATCTTGAAAATGGTGACCTTGGGATGACGGCCCTGAGATATCACTTTCGCGGTGACTTTGGCACCGTCGAGCATGGGCGAACCGATCTTGACCGATTCGCCTTCGCCGACCATGAGTACCTGGTCGAGAGTGATTTCAGTGCCTACATCAGCCGGTATCTGTTCTATTTTGAGTTTTTCGCCGGCAGCAACGCGATACTGCTTGCCACCGGTTTTTATGACCGCATACATGATGAGAGACTCCAATGGGATGACGCAAAGAACCGCGCAGTATACAGATGGTCCCGCCGCGGGTCAAATCATTGTTTCGCGGCTTGGCGTGCGGCCGGCGGGGTGTAGCCAATCGCAAGCGAAATGGCGTCGGCGGTTTCCTTGACCAGCGCGGCCCAGTCGGCGCTATGGCGCTCGGCCGGGGCCGAGACGGAAAGGCCGGCAACCAGTTCGCCGGTGTCATCGCGCACCGCCGCGGCGATGCAGCGCAGGCCTTGCTCGATTTCCTCGTTGTCGAAGGCCACGCCGTGGCGCCGCGCGCGCTCGACTTCCCGCTCCAGCGCGCCGAGCGTGGTCAGCGAGGTCGGCGTATAGCCGGGCAGGCCGGTGCGTTTGGCGTACTCGCGCAGCTTTTGCGGGCCGTCTTCCGCCAGATAGAGCTTGCCCACGGCCGTGACATGCAGCGGCGCGCGGGCGCCGACCAGATGCACCACGCGCACCGAGGAGCGGCCGCTGGAGGTGCGTTCCACATAGACGATTTCGTCGCCCTGGCGCACGCCGAGATTCACGCTTTCTCCAAGCTGCTGGTGCAGGCGCTGCATCAGCGGCATGGCCGCCTGGCCGATGCTGATGCGCGACTTGACCACGTTGCCGAGTTCCAGCAGGCGGATGCCAAGCCGGTAGGTGCCGGGGTCGGCGCGTTCGACGAAACCCGAAGTGGCCATGGCGGCGAGGATGCGATGTGCGGTCGATGGATGCAAACCCGTCTCCAGCGCCAGCTGCTTGAGGCTGACCGGATCGTGATGATAGGAAAGGACATCGAGCAGTTTCATCATGCGCTCGATGACCTGGATACCGCTGCGGGCTTCCGGCGCGGTAACCGCGGGTTTCTGCGGCACGGCATTCTCTTCTTGGGAACGGGACTTCGGATACTATAACAAATGCCTGCGCCGGCGATCGGCGACTATTTGCTTTGCATGCCAGGAATTCCCCTTCGGGGGCAGGCAACAACAACATAACGGAGTGAGTCAATGGCAAGGGTGCGCGTAGGACTGTTCGTAACCTGTCTGGTGGATCTGATGCGTCCGCGCATCGGCTTTGCCACCCTGAAACTGCTGGAAACCGCCGGCTGCGAGGTGATCGTGCCGGAGACCCAGACCTGCTGTGGGCAGCCGGCATGGAATTCGGGCGATGCGCCGGGTGCCGTGGCACTGGCGAAGAAGACCATCGCCGAATTCGAGGGTTTCGACTATGTCGTTTCGCCTTCCGGCTCCTGCGGCGACCACATCCGTACCGAATACCCGACCCTGCTGGCCGCGGAACCCGAGTGGCGCGATCGCGCCACGGCCATGGCCAGCCGCACCTATGAACTGACCGACTTCCTGGTCACGGTGCTGAAGGTCGACCGCGTGCCGGGCGACTACGAGGGCAGCATCACCTATCACGATTCCTGCAGCGGCCTGCGCAGCATGGGCATCAAGGATCAGCCGCGCACGCTGCTGGCGAAGATGAAAGGTGTCGAACTCAAGGAAATGAACGGCTGCGAGGAATGCTGCGGCTTCGGCGGCACTTTCTCGGTCAAGTTCGGCGAGGTTTCGGCGGCGATCGCCGAGCGCAAATGCGACAACGTGCTGGCCAGCGGCGCCAGGGCCGTGGTCGGCGGCGACCTCGGTTGCCTGCTGAACATCGAAGGCAAACTGCGGCGCATGGGTGACGAGAACACCAGGGTCCTGCATGTCGCCGAAGTGCTGGCGGGACAGCCATGAACCCATCCCCCAACCCCATCCCCGCGGGGAGGGGTGACTGTCGTTCGCTTCGCTCAGAAAGGTAAGGAATCATGGAAATCAAGTCCATGCGCTTCAAGGCCAACGCCGCGGGTTCGCTGGCTAACGTGGTGCTGCAGGGCAATCTAAAAAATGCCAAGGGCAAGTTCGTCACCAAGCGCGCCGAGGCGCTCAAGGATCTCGACGATTTCGAAGGCACGCGCGAGGCGGCGGTGGCGATCCGCAACAAGGTCATCGACAATCTCGACCTGTGGCTGGAGCGCTTCGAACAGAAGGCGCAGGAAACCGGGGCCACGGTCATGTGGGCCAAGGACGGCGCCGAGGTCTGCCGGCTGGTGATTGAAATCGCCAAAAAGCACGGGGTGACCAAGGTCACCAAGTCGAAGTCGATGCTTTCCGAGGAGGCCGGCCTCAATCAGGCGCTCGAAGCGGCGGGCATCCAGCCGGTGGAGACCGACCTCGGCGAATACATCCTGCAGGTCGACAACAACGAGCCGCCCAGCCACATCATCGCGCCGGCCGTGCACAAGAGCCTCGACGATGTCGCCGACCTGTTTCACAAGGTCCATGGCACGCCGCGCAAGACCGAGATCCCGGCGCTGACGCGCGAGGCGCGCGAGGTGTTGCGCGGACATTTCCTCTCGGCCGAAATGGGCCTTTCAGGCGGCAATTTCCTGGTCGCCGAAACCGGCTCGGTGGCGGTGGTGACCAACGTGGGCAACGGCCGCATGGTGACCACAATGCCCAAGGTGCATGTCGTCATCACCGGCATCGAGAAGGTGATTCCGACCCTCGAAGATCTGTCGACCCTGATGCGGCTCTTGCCGCGTTCGGCCACCGGACAGTCGATCTCCAACTACTTCTCGATCCTCACCGGCGTCAAGCAGCCCGAGGAGCACGACGGCCCCGAGCACCTGTACTTCGTGCTGGTCGACAGCGGTCGCGCCGACGTGGTCGGCGGCGACTTCCACGAGATGCTGCGCTGCATTCGCTGCGGCGCCTGCATGAACCATTGCCCTGTATATCAGACCATCGGCGGCCACGCCTACGGCTGGGTCTATCCGGGGCCGATGGGCTCGGTGCTGACGCCGCTGTATGCGGGCATCGAGAATTCGATCGATCTGCCGCATGCGGCGACCCTGTGCAACCAGTGCGGCGTCGTCTGTCCGGTCGGGATTCCGCTGCCCGACCTGTTACGCAAGCTGCGCGAAAAGCAGACCGAGCGCGGCCTGCGCCCGCTCAAGGAGCGCATCGGCCTGCGCCTCTGGGCCTGGGTCGCGCAACGGCCGAAGCTCTATGCGCTGGGGGCGAGCCTGGGTGCGCGCTATCTGAAGTGGCTGGCGGGCGATGCGGATCGCATCCGCCTGCTGGCGACCGCGCCGGAATGGTCGCTGGGGCGCGATTTTCCTGCGCCGCAGGGCAAAACTTTCCGCGAGCTGTATGCGGCGCGCCGGAACCGGACAGGAGACAAACCATGAGTTCCCGCGAAGACATCCTCGGCCGCGTGCGCGCCGGCCTGCAGCGCAATGCCATGAATGCGGCAACCGGCCGCGCGGTGATGGCTGCTGCTTTGTCGCAGGGCAGCCACGGCCCGAAACCCACCATCGACGCCGCACCGAAGGCGCTGCTCGAGCGCTTCCGCATCAAGTCGGAAATACAGTCGAGCACGGTGGACATCGTGGCGCAGGAAACCGATGCTCCCGCTGCAATTGCCCGATATCTGACGGCCATGAATTTGCCTAAGACCGCCGTCGCCCAGCCGGCACTGGCGCATCTGGACTGGGCGGGTGCGGGGCTCACGGTCGAACTGCGCGGTGCGCGTGACGCCGACCTGGTCGGCATCACCGGCTGTTTTTGCGCCGTGGCCGAAACCGGTACGCTGATGATGTGCTCCTCGCCCGCTACGCCGGCCGCCGTCAGCCTGCTGCCGGAGACGCACATCGCGGTGGTGCGGGCCTCGCGCATCCTGCCTTACATGGAAGACGCCTGGAATCTGGCACGGGCCGAACTCGGCAGCCTGCCGCGCGCCGTGAATTTCATTTCCGGGCCGTCGCGCACCGGCGACATCGAGCAGACCATCGTGCTTGGCGCCCACGGGCCCTATCGGGTGCATCTGGTCATCGTGGAGGACTGAGATGCGCAGGCTGCTGATTCTTGTTGCGATGCTTTTCGCCGTGGTGCCAGCGCCAGCTCTTGCCCAGATCGGCGACGAAGCGCTGCCGCCGGTCTTCGTCGAAACCCTGCTCGAACTGCCCGACGACGCGGCGCAGGCGGCCAAGTCGGGCAAGCGCCTGCTGCTCTATTTCGGCCAGGTCGGCTGTCCCTATTGCAAGGAGTTGATGCAGACCAGCTTCACGCAGAAGGCCATCGTGGACAAGGTGGGCAAACACTTCCTGCCGATCGCTTTCAACCTGTTCGGCGATCGCGAAGTGACCTGGTTCGACGGCAAGCTGCGCAGCGAAAAGGAATTCGCCAAATTCCTCAAGGTGCAATTCACGCCGACGCTGCTGCTGCTCGACGAGAAGGGCAATGTCATCGCGCGCATCAACGGCTATTACCCGCCGCATCGCTTTGCCGCCGCGCTCGACTATTCGATCAAACGCCGGGAAGCCAAACTGACGTTTGCCGAGCACATGCGATCCGTGCCGCAAAGCGGCGCCAGCGCCACGCTCAACGAGCAGCCCTTCTTCATGAAGCCGCCCTTCGATCTGGCGCGCAAGCCGGGCGGCAAGCCGCTGGCGGTGCTGTTCGAGACGCGCCATTGCGCGCCCTGCGACGAACTGCACCGGCAGGGTTTCACGCGCGAGAAGACGCGGGCGGCGCTGGCGCCTTTCGATGTCGCACGCTTTTCGCTGTCGGGGCGCGAAACGCTGACCACGCCGGACGGGCGCCGCAGCACGGCCGAAGCCTGGGGCCGGGAACTCAAGATCAGCTATACGCCGAGCGTGGTGTTCTTCGATGACCGTGGCCGCGAGGTGTTTCGCCTCGAAGCCTACCTGCGGCCCTTTCACTTCACCTCATCCTTCGAGTACGTCTCCAGCGGCGCCTACCGGAAGCAGCCCGAGTTCCAGCGCTTTCTGCAAAACAAGGCGGAGCACATGAAGCAGGCCGGCGAAAAGCTGGACTTGTGGAATTAGCGAGTTTCGTCAGGACTTTCCGGCGCGCCAGCGCTTTTCCAGCTCGACGACGCCCATCGCCACCAGGGCGATGACGGCGATCTCGCCCCAGGCGCGGGCGTCGATCGGTGCGGTGCCGAATGCCGCATTGAGCGGCGCCCAGTAGGTGATGGCCAGCTGCAGCGCCAGCTGCAGGCCGGCGCCGGCCCAGACCCAGGGATTCGAGAAGGCGGCGACGGCGGTGACCGGCAGGCGCAGCGAGCGGCAATTGAACAAATAGACGGTCTCGATCGCGACGAAGACGTTCATCGCGATGGTGCGCGCTTCGGCCATGGACTGGCCGCGTTCCCCGGCCAGCAGGAACATGCCGAAGGAGCCGGCCAGCATCAGGCTGCCGACCAGCACGATGCGCCCGATCAGCACGCCATCGAGCACCGGCGATCCCGGCGGACGCGGCGGTCGGCGCATGATGCCGCGCTCGGCCGGTTCAAAGGCCAGCGGCAATCCAAGCAGCACTGCGGTGGTCATGTTGATCCAAAGGATTTGCAGCGGCGTGATCGGCAGCGTGACGCCGGCGACGATGGCGGCGAGGATCACCAGGCCCTCGCCGAAGTTGGTCGGCAGGGTCCAGGTGATGAACTTCACCAGGTTGTCATAGATGCCGCGCCCTTCCTCGACCGCCGCCTCGATGGTGGCGAAATTGTCGTCGGTCAGTACCATGGCCGCCGCCTCCTTGGCCACGTCGGTGCCGCCCAGGCCCATGGCGATGCCGATGTCGGCCTGCTTCAGCGCCGGCGCGTCGTTGACGCCGTCGCCGGTCATCGCCACCACCTGGCCCTGGGCCTGCAGTGCGCGCACCAGACGCAGCTTCTGTTCCGGTTCGACGCGGGCGAAGACATTGACGCGCCCTGCCGCGGCCTGCAGCCCCGCATCATCGAGCGCGGACAGGTCGCGGCCGGTCAGCACCTCGGCGGCGTTGCCGTCCTTGACGATGCCGATCTGCGCGGCAATCGAGCGTGCCGTCGCGGCGTGATCGCCGGTGATCATTTTCACCACGATGCCAGCGGCATGGCAGGTGCGCACCGCGCCGATGGCGCGCGCGCGCGGTGGGTCAATCATGCCGACCAGGCCGAGCAACACCAGTCCGCTGCCGATCGCGGCTTCGTTGAGGGGCTCGTCGGCGGCCAGATGGCGTCGCGCCAGGGCCAGCACGCGCAGGCCGCGCGCCGCCATCAGGACACTGACCGCTTCCAGCGCCGCGGCTTGCAGCGCCGTTTCGCTGCCGTCGGCGGCAAGCATGCCGCGGCAGGCGGGCAGCAGCTTCTCGATGGCGCCCTTGACGTAGACGACGGCCTGGCCTTCGACCTCGTGCAGGGTCGCCATGGTCTGCCGCGCCGAATCAAAGGGCAGTTCGTCGCGGCGCGGAAATACGTTGCGCAGCGTGGCCTCGTCCAGCCCGGCCTTGCGGGCTACCACCAGCAGGGCCGCCTCGGTCGGGTCGCCGGTGATCTGCCATTGCCGGTGCTCGCGATACAACGCCGCATCGTTGCACAGCACACCGGCAAGCAAGGTTTCGTGCAAGGCAATTTCAAGAGTTGGCGCTGGCGAGACGGCGCCACCACCGTGGCGCTGCAGCGCGCCTTCCGGCTTGTAGCCCTGTCCATCGACCATGAAGACTTCGTCGCCGGCCCACAGTTCGGTCACCGTCATCGCGTTTTCGGTCAGCGTGCCGGTCTTGTCCGAGCAGATCACCGTGGTGCTGCCCAGGGCTTCGACTGCGGGCAGGTGGCGGATGATCGCGCGCCGCTTGGCCATGCGGCCGACGCCGATCGCCAGGGTGATGCTCATCGCGGCCGGCAGACCCTCGGGGATGGCGCCGACGGCCAGCGCCACGGCGGCCATCAGCATGTCGGCCATCGCTTCGCCTCTGGCGACGCCGATGACGAAGGTGAGTGCGGCGAGGCCGAGGATCACCCACAGCAGCAGTCCGGCGAACTCGCCCATCTTCTTCGTCAGCGGCGTGGCGATTTCCGGCGCGCTGGCGATCAGGCCGGAGATGCGGCCGGTTTCGGTGGCGTCTCCGGTGGCGACCACCAGACCGTGGCCCTGACCGGCCACCACCGTGGTCCCGGCATAGGCCATGTTGCGGCGGTCGGCGAGCGGCGTGTCGTCCGGCATTTCGTCGTGGTGCTTGTCGATCGGGGCGGCCTCGCCGGTAAGTTGGGCCTCAACGGTGCGCAACTGCTTGCCGGCAATCACGCGCAGATCGGCCGGCACCTTGTCGCCGGCGGCTAGCCAGACCACGTCGCCCGGCACCAGATGCACTGCATCCATGCGCCGTCGCTGGCCGGCGCGGACGACCGTGACATCGGTGGCCACGGCGCGTGCCAACGCGGCCAGCGCGGCTTCGGCCTTGCTCTCCTGCAGGTAGCCGATCACGGCATTGACCAGCACCACGCCGAAGATGACCGAACTGTCGACCCATTCGCCGAGGCCGGAGGTGACGATTCCGGCGCCGATCAGTACCAGCACCAGCGGTTCCTTCAACTGAGCGAGGAAGCGTGCCAAGGCGCTGCGCCCCGGCTGCTGGCTGGGACGGTTGGGGCCATATTTTGCCAGGCGCGAAGTCGCTTCTTCTTCCGCCAGACCGTGAGCCGGGTCCACCCCGTGGTGGGTGAGTACGTCGGTGGTCGGCAGGGCATGCCAGACTTTATCGGACGCGGGCGTCGGTTGGGCTTGCGAATTTGTCATCGGCCCCGATTATGCATTGAAGTTGGGCGCGGTCGCGGTCGCGGTCGCCGGCGCCGGCGCCGGCTCCCAGCCTGGGCCAGGTCAGTGGCCCCGATGCGTCCTGGCGAATGCCTCGAACTTCTCGGCAGTCAGCGGCCGGCTGAAATAGTTGCCCTGGATTTCGTTGCATCCATAGCGCTGCACCAGATCCAGCTGCTCGACGGTTTCCACGCCTTCGGCGATCGCGCGCAGCTTGAGCGAACGCGCGATACCGATCACCGCCTGGGCCAGTGCGCCGCCTGCGCTGCCCCGATTCATGTCGGCGATGAAGGAACGGTCGATCTTGAGCTTGTCGACGCGAAAGCGCTTCAGATAGGACAGGCTCGAATACCCGGTGCCGAAATCGTCGATGGCGACGCCGGTGCCGATGGATTTGAGGTCGGCGATGACCTCGCAGACGGATTCACTGTCTTCGATCAAGGTGGATTCGGTCAGCTCGATCTCGATTTGCTGCGGCGAGATGCCGGCATCCCGCGTATGGCGGCGAACCTGCTCGACCAGATCGGTACGGAAGATCTGCTTGCCGGAAACATTGACGGCGATCTTCCACTCGTTGCCGCCATCCTTCCAGCGACGGGCCTGACGACAGGCTTCCGCCAGCACCCAGTCGCCGATCGGAATGATCAGTCCCGATTCCTCGGCCACCGGAATGAACTCGACCGGCGAGATGCTGCTGCCATCGTCGAAATTCCAGCGCAACAGTGCCTCGGCGCCAAAGATATGGCGCGAATCGGCGTACACCTGCGGCTGGTAGCGCAGGCTCAGTTCCTCTCGCTCGATGGAACGGCGCAGTCGATTGGTCAGGCTGAGCCGGCGATTGGCCCGCTCGTTCATCGCCGCCGAGAAAAAGCTGAAGGTTTGACGCCCGGACTCCTTGGCGTGATACATCGCCGTATCGGCCTTCTGCAGCAGGGCGTCGAAGTCGGTACCGTCGTCCGGCGCCAGTGCAATGCCGAGCGACGCCGCGGTGGTGAGGTTGTGCGCGTCGATGTCGAAGGGCTGCAGCAGGCTGGTCTGAATTTTCTCGGCAATGCGCGCCACGGCTTCGGGGCCATCGACGTCGCCCAGCAGCAGGATGAATTCGTCGCCGCCCTGGCGGCTCAGTGTGTCGGCATCCCGCAGGCAGGTTCTGAGGCGACCGACGGCGGCGACCAGCAGGGCGTCCCCGACCGGATGGCCAAGCGAATCGTTGATGCGTTTGAAGTGATCGAGGTCCAGGTAGATGAAGGCCATGCGCTTGCCCGAACGCTTGTGCTGGTCCCGCATCTGGCTGAATCGGTCGCGCAGCAGGAGGCGATTGGGCAGGCCGGTGAGCGGGTCATGGTGCGCCAGATACTGGATTCTTTCCTCGGTTGCCTTGCGTTGCGAGATATCCGAAAAGCAGGCGACGAAGTTCTGGATCTTGCCCCGCAGGTTGCGTGTCGCCGCGATGCTCAGCCACTTTGGAAAAACATCGCCGTTCTTGCGCTTGTCCCAGACTTCACCTTCCCAGGCGCCCTTGCCCAGAATCGCCTGCCACATCTGGTGGTAGAAGTCCGGCGTGTGGCGCCCCGATTTCAGGATGCGCGGATTCTGGCCGATTGCCTCGGCGGCGGCATATCCGGTGATGGCGGTAAACGCGGGGTTGACCCGGATGATGGTGCCCGCGCCGTCGGTGATCAGCATCGCCTCGAGCGAGTTGGCGAACACGGTGTCCGCCAGTTGCAGTTCGGTTTCGTGGCGTTTGCGCTGGCTGATGTCGGTATAGACCCAGATCGAACCATTTTGCGGCGCCGCAGGGTCGAGCGGTCGGCCCGATGTTTCGCACCAGATAACGCTGCCGTCGCGTCGCCGGTTGCGGGTTTCGCGATTGCAGTAGCCCTGCTCGGCCAAGTCGCGATAGGCCAGTTCGCCGGTCGCAAGCCACTTTTCGTGCGATGGAAAAATGATCTCGGTACTCTGGCCGACCATCTCCTCCGGTTCTTCGTATCCGAAGATCTCGGCAAGGCGCCGGTTGCAGTTGAGGAAGATGCGGTTTCTGATCAGGGCGATGCCGACATGGGCATTGTCGAAAATCAGCCGGTGCTGTTCCAGCAGGGTGGCCATGCGTGCCTCGATCCGCTTGCGTTCCGTGATGTCCGTGTAGGACGTGACGAAGCCGCCGTCGGGCAGCGGCGAGCGCTGGATCTCCAGCACCGTGCCGTCGGTGCGCTGGTACTCGATGTTGTAGGGCTGGCGCTGGTTGATGCGCTCCATGGCTGCGGCATACTCGACATCGGCATCGCCGGCACCCAGTTCGCCACGCTCGGCGACAATGCGCAAAATGGCTTGAAACTCCGGTGCGCCGCTGGCGAAGATCTCTTCGGGAAGCCCCACCAGGCGGCGAAACTGCTCGTTGTAGCGCGTGACGCGCAGATTTTCGTCGATCAGGGTGATGCCGCAGGGGAAGTGTTCGATGATGGCGCGCTGCTTTTCGTGTTCATGCTGCAAGGCATGGTCGGCGCGTTTGCGCTGCGTGATGTCCTGCAGGGTCTCGATGGCGCCGATCAGTTCGCCGCCCGAGTTGAACAGGGAGGCCGCGGTGAAATACAGCCAGGTACCGCCGTCACCCATGTGGGGAAAAAAGTCCTCGGCTTCGTATGACCCCGGAATGATGCCTGACCGCCGAAACTTTCCTTCATACAGGGCGGCCACGGCATCGATATCGCCGGATACGACCAGATCGGCCATGACCGGGCGCTGCTGCGGGTAAAACGGACGCCACTGGTCGTGACTGCCGATCATCGCTGCGGCCGGATAGTGGAGCACGACCTCGCAGGCGCGGTTCCAGTGCGTTACCCGATGCTCCCGGTCGATTACGAAGGTGGGCACCGGGGAACCCTGGATGATCCTGTCGAGGAGATCCTGCTCGGTAACGGGCAGAGGTGGCCTGGCTTCCACTATCGTTCTGGCAATCGGCTAGGGTTGTTCCGCAAGGCGTCGTCTATGGCTTTCAGCCTAGTCCGAATATCCCTTGAAGGCAAATTGGAACCCCCGCCGGGCTAGTCAATCTTCCGCTCGAGTCCGGCCAGCGGCAGCCGCAGGTGCAGCAAAAGTCCGCTGTCGGTGGCGGCGCTGTCGATGTCGAGCGTGCCGCCGTGCAATTCGGCGATGCGTCCGACGATGGACAGCCCCAGACCGCTGCCCGGAGAGTTGGTGCTGGCGCTACGGTAAAAGCGTTGCTGCACCCGCTCGCGCTGGTCCACGGCAATGCCGCAGCCGTTGTCGCTGACGGTCAGCACGGCGCGCTTGCCCGCGGCCTCGATGGACACGTCGACGCGCGTGGCGCCACTGTGGCGCAAGGCATTGTCCACCAGGTTGCGCAGCAGCACTTCGAGCAGCAGCGCATCGCCCTGCACGCGCGCATCGCCCTCGCGCAGCGAGAGTTCGCAGCCGCGTTCGATCGCCTCGCCGGCGCTCATGGCCAGGACCGCTTCGGCGATCGGCCGCAGCGCCACTTCCTGCATCGCTTGCGGCGTGCCGGCGTCCAGCCGCGCCAGGGTCAGCAATTGCGCCACCAGGTGCGTGGCGCGGTCGCAGCCGGCGATGATCTGCTCCAGGG
>JAXMJU010000358.1:0-8382 GCA_034376265.1 Sulfuritalea sp. | reverse complement strand
CCTGTTTTGCTCCCTCTCCCGCTCGCGGGGGAGGGCCCGGGAGGGGGCAGCGGGTCCTGCGTCGCCGAGCGCTTCCTGCACGCGCCCGCGCAGATCGACCAGTGCGGTATTCATGTGCGCCATGGCTTCCGGCGTGAGCGGCGTCTCGCCCCTGCGCGCCGCGTTGAAGATACTTTCCATGCCATGGGCGGCAGCCTCGATCCGGGCCAGCCCCAGCATGCGTGCCGCGCCCTTCAGGCTATGGGATTCGCGGAACACCTCCTCCAGCAGCGCCGGGTCGGCGGGCGTCTTCTCCAGATGCAGCAGACCGTCGTCGAGGCGGGCGAGGTGCTCCTCGCTTTCCGCCTTGAACAGCCGGAACAGTTCCGGATCGTCGATCATGGTCGCTGGCCCCGTCCGTCAGCTCACGCGATCGCCTTGAGGTTGGCCGCCGCCTCGTTCAACTGCTGCACGCCGACCTTGGTCTGGCTGATGCCGGCGGCGGTTTCCCTGGCGCCGGAGGCGATGCTGTTGGTCGCCTCGACCACCTGGCTGAAGGCAGCGGATTGCTGCCTGGCGTTGAGCATCACCTGCTGGGCGTTTTCGTTGGCGCTGCCGGCCAGGCTGGCCAGGTTGGCGAACAGTTCGGCCACCTTCCGCACCAGCTGGGTGACCTCGGCCACGGTGCGGGTGCCTTCCTCGGTCATCAGGATGGAGGAATTGGTGGCCTTCTGGGTATCGGCCACCAGCACCGCGGTCTGTTCCGCCGATTTCTTGCTCTCGTCGGCCAGCTTACGTATTTCGCCCGCCACCACGGCGAAGCCCTTGCCGTGCTCGCCGGCGCGCGCGGCTTCCACCGCGGCATTCAATGCCAGCATGTTGATCTGCCCGGCCAGATCCTTGAGCACGGTGGCGATGTTGCCGATCTGGCCGGTCTGTTCGCCCAGATGCAGGATCTGTTCGGCCATGGCGCCGATCTTGTCCTTGAGGCTGGCCATCGCCACCACCGCCTGGCGCGTCGCTTCGTCGCCCTGGGTGGTTGCGGCGCCGGCCTTTTCCGCCACGGCCGCCGCGTTCGCCGCCTGCTCGGCCGACTTGCGCGAGGAGGCGGACAGTTCGTCGATGGTGGCGGAAGTCTCGCTGGCCGCGGCCGCCTGCTGGCTCGCGGTACGTTCGTGCTGGACGATGGTGGCGGCGATTTCGCTGGCGGCGGCGGAAAGCTGGGTGGCGTTGGCGGTGATGTTGCGGCTCACCGCGGCTGCCAGCCAAAGGGCGATGGCGACCGCCAGGACGATGGCGCCGAGCATGCCGTAGATGATCGAATGGGCGACGGTGTCAATGGCATCGTCATAGATATCCCGGCGCTCCTTGACGATCTCGGTCTCCCGCTGTTTGAAGCGATCCCACAGTGCGTCTACCTCCTTCGATTCCTTGATGCCGTCCCCGAGGCGGAAGCGGGCCAAAGCGTCTACATGCTTGCCGGCGTCGATCAGGCCCAGAAACTCGTTGTCCAGCTTGCTAAGATTTTGTCCCACCGCCAGCATGTTGCGCAGGGTGGTCTGCTGTTGCGCATCTCTCACCAGGCCGGCGAGCTTTTCGCTGTTGCGTGCAAAGTCCTTTTCGCTGTCCACCAGGGTCTGGCGCGAAGTCGGATTCTTCATCAGCAGGTAACCGCGCGCGGCACGCTGCATCTTGGTCAGGCTATAGATGAGGTCCATGGCTTCGTCCATGGTCTGGTGCGAAGTTTCCACCGCCAGCGATGCCTGGGTGGCCTTCTGCAGGCTGACGAACACCAGACCCATGGCGCCCAGCAGCAGCAGCAGCGGGGCCAGGTAGCCCAGCAGGATGCGTTGGCGCAGTTTCATTTTCGCGAACATGACGTTCCCCTTCAACGGACATGACTTTGAGCCACCCTGAAAATATGAAAGCCATGTCCGTTTTCCCTCTCCCCCAACCCCTCCGCCGCGAGGGGGAGGGGAGCTTCGAGAGTCGCTGACGCGACTTTCCGCTAATTCACACGTGTTGATCGACGATCCAGTCTTCGCGCGCCAGCAGCGCGGGAAGGTCCAGTACGGTAATGACGCGTCCGGCATAGGGCGCGGTGCCGCTGACTTCCGCCCCGCAGCGCTCGCGCAGCGCCGCGGGCGGCGGTTGCAAATCTTCGCTGCGCAGGTAGACCACGTCATGCACCTCGTCCACCGCAATGCCCACCGCCTGCTCGCCCAGGCGTGCAATCACGGCCTTGCCGCCCCTGGGCGCGGGCGGCAGATTGAGCGCGGCGCGCGGATCGATCACGGTCAGCAGGTTGCCGCGCAGGCTCATGGCGCCCAGGATGTGCGGCGGGCAGCAGGGAATCGGGCTCAACTGCGCGATGTCGCAGAATTCCTGCACGCTCGCCAGCTCGACGCCGAAATATTCGGCGTCGAGCTGCATCACCGCCAGCCCGACGCGGTCGGTGTCCTCTTCGACGCTCGCTTCGCGCAAGGCCGCGGCCCGGGCGCGGAACTGCGCGCGCTCGGCGGCGGTGGCTTGCGGGCAGAAGCGGCCGGCCGGCGTCGGTGCGGCGCTCGGCTGCGCCGCTGCGGCTGGCGCCGCCGCTTCCGTCAGCTGGGTCAGGCGGGAAATGTCGAGCACGGTCACAAGACCTTGGCCCACGTGCGCTTCGCCTGCCACCAGACGGTCGAGGCCAGGGGTTGCGGCATCGAACCGGGGCGGCGGCTGGATGGATTCACCGGCAAGCTCGATGACTTCGATCGCTGCGCTGACGATCAGGCCCATCGGCAGGCCGCCGCTTTCCACTACCACGACCTGATCGCCGGGACCGTAGCCCCGCGCCGGATGGCCGAAGCGCAGACGAAGGTCGGCGACGGGCACCATCCGGCCGCGCAGGCTGAACAGACCTACGATCCAGGGCGGCGCTTCCTCGACCGGCGTCAACTCCGGCAGCCAGATGCATTCGCGCACCCGCGTCGCATCGAGGCCAAAGCGCGCGCCGTCAAGCTCGAAAATCAGGAGGGGAAGGACGTTCATAGTGCCGCAGGTGTGTCCGTTACGAATCTTCAGCATAGGCGCCTGCGGGGCGAAGTCAATGTCATTAAGCCTTGGCGGACAAGGCCGGACAGGCGGCCTTCGGCTGCGACTATGACTTTCGTATTAGGTTTCGCGAGCCGGACGATGGCGGGCACAGGCTAGCCTGGGCGCTTGACTGAAGGCTTGCCCGGCGGCGCGGTTAACGCGGGCGACGATTGCGCCAGCCACTGCGCCAGCTCTGCCGCCGTCGTTTCGTAGGGCTCGACCACCGCGTCGCCGGGCAGCGCGCGCACGATGTCCAGCGCCGCGCGCCGCAGGGACTGGGCTCGCGGCAGCTTGTCGGCACGCTCGCAAAGCGCCGCCAGTTCCAGGTAGGCGGCCACGCAGCCGGAATCGAGGTAGAGGGTCTTGTCCAGCAGTTCTCCGGCGCGTTCGAATTCCCCGTCGAGCTGGGCCAGCTGCGCCAGCAGGAAATGCGGCCCCGGCGCGAGCGGGGCGGCAATCAGCGCCTGGCGGCAGGCCTGCATGGCATTGTCGTATTCGCCGCGGTCGGCAAATTGCCGTGCCGCCGCCAGCAAATCATCCGCGTTGGGCGTGGCCGCCGGCGGCACGCCGGGCGCGCGTTGCGCAGCGGCGGGAGGACGGGCGATGCGGGCAGCCGCGGGGGCCGCCGGCGAGACTGCCGCGGTGAGTGGCGCGCTGGGGGCGGTGCGCCGATACACCACGCCCTCGACGAACAGCCTGCTCTGCAGATTCGGTACGCGATGGCCCATCAGCTCGGTGTGGCCGGTCATCAGGTAGCCGCCTTCGCGCAGTGCGGCGGCCAGTTTCCGCGCAACCGTACTCACGGCTTGGGCGTTGAAATAGATGAATACGTTGCGGCACAGAATCAGGTCCATGTCGCGCAACTCCCCGCCGGGGAAGGGTTCGCCGATCAAGTCGCCGGTATGGAATCTCACCATGCGGCGGATGTGCTCGCCCAGCTCCCATTCGTCGCCCGTGCGCCGGAAATAGCCTTGTTGCAGCGTGGCCGGCGTCATGCGGAACGACCATGGCCCATAGCGTCCGGCGCGGGCCTTCGCCAGCGCCGCCGGATTGATGTCGCTGCCGAGGATGAAAATGTCCCAGCCGTCGCGCTGCGGCAACAGCATGTCCACCAGCATGGCGAGTGAATAGGCTTCCTCCCCGCTGGCGCAACCGGCGCTCCACAGGCGCAGGGTTCTTGCGTCGCGGCGACGCTCGATCAACTCCGGCAGCAGGCGCAGGCGCAACAGGTCGGACTGGCCCTGGTCGCGGAAGAAGTAGGTCTCGCCGCTGGCGCGCGGCGCCGGATCATTCGCCAGGGGCAGGGTGTCATCGTCGAGATTCCTCATGGCGGAGGCTCCGATATGCTGGCGGGGTACTCGGTACGCCGCCGAAATTCGGTCCGGTGCCGCAGGGTGCGCTGTATCAGCGCAAATCCGGCGTGCCCCGGCGCATCTATGACAGCATACTCGTCGTCCGGGTCGGCGAGGTGTTGATCAAGGTCAAGGCGTCAGACTGGCCGGAGCACGACGCCCTGCCGGGGGGCGCCGCCGTTCAGGCGCCCGGCACCTGCTCCAGCAGCGCCTGATAGACGCAGGCCAGCAGCGGGATCGAGTCCTCGGCGCAGACGTCGACGAACTGGACGCCGATTTGATAGGGCGTTTCGCTATCGCCGCTCTGGTCGACGTTGATGGCGCGGATCACGGTGTCGAGTTCCAGTTGGGCCTCGATGCCGTTGAGCACGACCGTGAACTTGAGCGTCAGGCGCTGGCCTTTCTTGCCCGGTATGCGGGCGGTAGTGAGCAGGGCGCCGCCGATGCTGAGATTGATGATGGTGCCGGCCGTTTCGATCGCCACGCCGTCGCACTGCGTGATGGCGCAGCTGACCCGGACATCGGCGCGGGCGCCGTGGCGCACCACCAGCGAGCGCACCTGGCGCGGATAGCTGAGGTGCAGATAAGGGTAGGGCGTATTCACGCTCTTCAGGATCTGGGTCGGAAAGGCATACGCGCTCCTGCCCGAGAAGGCCCGCAGGATCAGCGCCTGGCCTTCGCGCATGAACAGGTAGTGGCCGTCGACCATCGGCGTCGTGACCAGCACGCTGCGGCCCTTGGACATCCCGATCAGCCGCACCGTATAGCGTTCGACGATCTCGCCGCGGTGCGCCTGCAGGCTGATCAGGTCGCCGATCGTGAGACGGGCTTCTTCGAGCGTGAGCAGGCTTTCGGTGGGTTCTTCGTGCGCGTGATCCTGATGGCTTTCCATTCGGCTGACCTTTCCCGGGCCGGCTATTATCCCGGGGAAGCACCGAAATCGGAAGCCCGGCCCCGCCGCGGTGCGCAACCGTCCCGGCGCTGCGCGCGGCCGGCGAGTATCATCCCATTCGTATTGTTTCAGGGAGCCCGCCATGAAGAAGCCAGCCGCACTGCCCGAGCTCGATCATCCCGCCCTCGACGCCGCCTCGATCCGGCGCTCGCTGGTCCATCGCCTGGTCTACACCATCGGCAAGGACCCGATCACCGCCACCGATCGCGACTGGTTCTATGCCGCCGCCGCGGTGCTGCGCGAACGCATGATCGAGCGCTGGATGGAAACCATGCGCAGCTATTACGTCGAGGACCGCAAGCGCGTCTATTACCTCTCGATGGAATTCCTCATGGGCCGCACCATGATGAACTCCATGCTCAACATCTGCTGCGACAAGGAATTCATGGATGCGCTCGAAGCGGTGGTCGGCATCGGCCTCAAGCCGGAAAGCATCCGCGAAATGGAGCAGGACGCGGCGCTGGGCAACGGCGGTCTGGGGCGGCTGGCGGCCTGCTTCCTCGATTCGATGGCGACCATGGGCGTCGCCGGCTACGGCTACGGCATCCGCTACGAATACGGCATGTTCCACCAGGGCATCGAGGACGGCCAGCAGGTCGAGCACCCCGACAACTGGCTGCGCTACGGCAACCCCTGGGAGTTCCCGCGCCCCGAGGTGCTGTACCAGGTGAAGTTCCATGGCCGCGTGGTGGATTTCGCCGACGAGCACGGCAAGAAGCATTTCCAGTGGGTGGACAGCGACGACGTCATGGCGATGGCCTACGACTACCCGATTCCAGGCTATGACACCGGCACGGTGAACAACATGCGGCTGTGGGCGGCCAAGGCCAGCCGCGATTTCGACCTCAAGTACTTCAACGAGGGCAACTACATCGCCGCCGTCGAGGACAAGAACGATTCGGAGAACCTCTCCAAGGTGCTCTACCCCGACGACACCACCGAAATGGGCCGCGAGCTGCGCCTGAAGCAGCAGTACTTCTTCGTCTCCGCCTCGCTGCAGGACATGCTCTACCGCTTCACCAAATCGGGCACGCCGATCGATTCGCTGCCGGACAAGGTGGCGGTGCAACTCAACGACACCCATCCGTCGATCGCCGTGCCCGAACTGATGCGCATCCTGATGGACCAGCATCAGCTCGATTGGGCGCGGGCCTGGGACATCACCACGCGCAGCTTCGCCTACACCAACCACACGCTGATGCCCGAGGCGCTGGAAACCTGGCCGGTGCCGCTGTTCGAGCGCGTGTTGCCGCGCCACCTGCAGATCATCTACGAGATCAACCACCGCTTCCTCAAGGACGTGATGCACCACTACCCCGGCGACCCGGCGCTGTGGCAGCGCATGTCGCTGATCGACGAATCCAAGGGCAAGCGCATCCGCATGGCGCACCTGGCCATCGTCGGCAGCCACAAGGTCAATGGCGTCGCGGCGATCCACACCCGCCTGATGAAGGAAACCATCTTCGCCGACTTCCACCGCCTGTGGCCCGACAAGATCGTCAACATGACCAACGGCGTGACGCCGCGGCGCTGGCTCAACCAGGCCAACCCGGCCCTGTCGAAACTCATCAGCGGCCATCTCGGCAAAGGCTGGCTCAAGGATCTCGACCAGTTGCGGCAATTGACGCCGCTGGCCGCCGATGCCGGCTTCCGCGACGAGTTCGTGCGCGTCAAGCGCGCCAATAAGGCCCGTCTGGCGCAGGTGGTCGACAAGCGGCTCGGCATCCGGCTCGATCCCAATTCGCTGTTCGACGTGCAGATCAAGCGCATCCACGAATACAAGCGCCAGCTGCTCAACGTGCTGCACGTCATCACGCTCTACAACCGCCTGCGCGCCGGCGGCGACGCACCGCCGCGCAGCGTGATCTTCGGCGGCAAGGCGGCGCCCGGCTACCGCATGGCCAAGCTGGTCATCCGCCTGATCAACGACGTCGCCGACATCGTGAACAACGACCCGCTGATGCGCGACCGGCTCAAGGTCGCCTTCATCCCCAATTACGACGTCTCCAACGCCGAGATCATCATCCCCGCCGCCGACCTCTCGGAGCAGATCTCCACCGCCGGCACCGAAGCCTCGGGCACCGGCAACATGAAGCTGGCCTTGAACGGCGCGCTGACCATCGGCACCCTGGACGGCGCCAACGTCGAAATCCGCAACGAGGTCGGGCCGGAGAACATATTCATCTTCGGCCTCACCGCCGACGAAGTCGCCCAGACCTACGCCGCCGGCCACCGGCCCTGGGACTATTACAACGGCAACGGCGAACTGCGGCAGACCCTCGACATGCTGCGTGACGGCTTCTTCTCGCCCGAGGAGCGCGAGCGCTACAGGCCGATCTTCGACAACCTGACCGCCAACGGCGACCACTACCTGCTGCTCGCCGACTACGCCGCCTACCTCGCCTGCCAGGAGCAGGTCGGCGCCCTCTACTGCGACCCGGCGGCCTGGGTGCAGAAGTCCATCCTCAACGTCGCCGGCATGGGCCAGTTCTCCTCCGACCGCACCATAGGCCAGTACGCCAGGACCATCTGGAACGTCGAAGCCGTGCCGCGGCCGCTGGGCTGAACCGCGTCAAGAGTTGGCGCTGGCGACACGGCGAACAGTCATGCGAAAATGCCGGATAAATCGTCTAATGAAGTGCGGACAGGATTGCGGCAGCGGCACACCAAGCCCCGCACAAAAGCCAGTATGGGCTACCTATTTTCGGCGCCACTGAAACGAGGCAAGACGTTGATGCGAAATACATTCAGTCGCCGTCAGGAATGTTCTGCGGCGTTTTTGATGGGTGGCTTCCCGACATTTGGGCGGCAGACTTTACGTTGGGGGTTTTCATTGAGGTCATCCATATGAACGAGACACAACGAAAAATCCTTATCGCTACTGCTATCGTCGTAGCGCTTATGGTCATACTCCCGCCTTACATAGTCGAGATACGAGGTACGGTGGTAAATGCTGGGTACGGATTTTTGTTTGACCTTCCGTCGCGATCAGTCGTGAACGTGAAAACATTGCTTGTGCAAATC
>JAXMJU010000357.1:0-10476 GCA_034376265.1 Sulfuritalea sp. | reverse complement strand
GCAAGCAGAACAGTGGCCGTCGGCCTGGCCTGGCTGGCGCTGGCGGCGCCGGCGCTGGCCGATGTCGGCGCCTTGCTGGCCGAGGTGGTGGCCGCCCACGGCGGCGGCACGGCGCCGGCGGCGATCCACGAGCGCGGCAGCACCGAATCCCTGCGCCGCGGCATCGGGCCGATGGAACGCTGGTGGCAGGCGCCCGACCGCTTCCGCATCGAAATCGCCTACCCCGGCGCCGCGGAATCGCGCCTGCTGCGCGGCGCCGAGGCCTGGCAGCAGGGACAGCCTGCCACCGCGGCGTTTCACGGCGCGCTGCTGCTGCAGGCGGCGCGCATGGCGCTGCCCTGGCGGCTGCAGCAGAACGCGCAGCGCGTGGTCGATCTCGGCGCCGGCAGGAGCAGCCAGGGCAGGCCGGTGAGGATTCTCGAATGGCCGGTGCAGGAAGGCATCAAGCTGATCGTCGAAATCGACGCGGAAACCCGGCTGATCCTGCGCTCGCGCGGGATTTTGACCGTCAACCGGGCCTCGATGGAGTTCGCCACCGGCTATGAGAACTACCGCAGCGTCGACGGTCGCCGCGTCGCCATGACCGAAAGGCATTTCGCGATGGACCAGTACATCGGCAGCACCCAGCTCGACAGCGTCGAGTTTCCCGCCGTGCTGCCAGCGCCAACTTTCGATCCCGCGCTCGCCGCACCGCTGCTGACGCAGGCCCTGCCGCGATGAACAGCGCCCAGCCCGCAGCGCCCGGCGACGCAGCGGCGGCCGCCTGGATGCCGATTTTCGGCGCCTGGCTGATCGCCACGGCATCGACCCTGGGCGCGCTGTTCTTCGGCGAGGTGATGCAGCTGCCGCCCTGCGTGCTGTGCTGGTACCAGCGCATATTCATGTTTCCGCTGGTGCTGATCCTGCCGCTCGGCCTGTTTCCGCTCGACCGCAAGGTGGTCCGTTACGGCATGGCGCTGGCGGTGCCCGGCGCTCTGGTGGCGGCCTTCCACCTGCTGCTGGTCGCCGGGCTGATTCCGGAAAGCATCAAGCCCTGCACCCAGGGCGTGCCCTGCTCGGAAACCGTGATCGAGTGGTTCGGTTTCCTGACCATCCCGCTGCTGTCGGCGCTGGCTTTTTCAACCATCATCGCGCTGCTGGTCGCGGCGCATCTGCGGAGCCGTAAATGAAACAGAAGACCTTGTTCGTGATTGCCGTGGTTCTCCTGCTGCTGGGCTTCATCGTCGCCGCGCTGCTCTACAACGTCGAGAAGGAAGAACAGGCGAGCCAATTCGCCGCGGCCAACAACGCGGCGCTGGTGCGCATGCACTCGCCGACCCTGGGCCCGGCCGACGCGCCGGTGGTCATCGTCGAGTTTCTCGACCCCGCCTGCGAAACCTGCGCGGCCTTCTATCCGCTGGTCAAGCAGATCATGGCGGCCAACCCCGGACGAATCCGCCTGGTGCTGCGCTACGCGCCGTTCCACAAGGGCTCCGACCAGGTCGTGGCGGCGCTCGAAGCGGCGCGCAAGCAGGGCAAGTACTGGCAGGCGCTGGAGATGCTGCTGGCACGTCAGGACGACTGGGTGCAGAACCACGCGGCGCAGGTGGCGCGGATCTGGCCGCTGCTGGAAGCAGCCGGCCTCGACCTGCAGAAGTTGCGCAGCGACATGGCCGCGCCCGAAATCGCCGGCGTCATCGAGCAGGACCTGCTCGACGCGCAGACGCTCAAGGTGACCAAGACGCCCGAGTATTTCGTGAATGGGAAGCCGCTGCCGCGCTTCGGCATCGAACCGCTGAAGGACCTGATCGACCAGGCGCTGGCGGCGACGCAGCGGTAGGGCGGACAGTCGGGCGAACTTCAGTCCGCCATCGTTCACCGGCCGGCTGCAGCCGGTGCCGCAACTCAGCGTCCCGTAAAGCGCGGCGGGCGCTTTTCCAGAAATGCCGCGAGCCCTTCGGCGTAATCCTCGGTGGCGAGGAAGTCGAAGGCGGCGCGCTTTTCCTCGGCGGCGAGCGGCCTGTCCTGCAGCAGGCGGGCGATCCACTGCTTGTGCCAGCGCGCCACCAGCGGCGCACCCGCGGCGATGCGCGCGGCCGTGGCCGCGGCTTCGGCCGGCAGCGCGTCATCGGCCACCACCCGCGTCAGCAGGCCCTTGGCATAGGCCTCGGCGGCACTCAGCAGCCGCCCTTCGAGCAGGATCTCCTTGGCCACCGCAGGGCCGGCCAGGCGCAGCAGGCCGGCCAGTTCGCCGGGATACATCGAGAAGCCCAGCTTCATGATCGGCGCGCCGAACTTCGCGCTCTCGCCGGCGATGCGCAGGTCGCAGGCGCAGGCGATTTCCAGTCCGCCGCCGACGCAGGGGCCGAGGATCGCCGCGACCGTCGGCTGCGGACAGGATTCGATCGCGGCCAGCGCCTCGCCCACCGCCTCGTGATAGGCCAGCGCCAGATCGACCGTGGCGCGCGCGCTGCGGAATTCTTCGAGGTCGCCGCCGGCGGCGAAGACCGCGCCTTCGCCGCGCAGGACGATGCAGCGCAGCGACTCGTCGGCCGCCAGTTCGTCCATGGTCGCGCGCAGCATGCGCCACATCGCCGCATTCAGCGCGTTCAGCTTGTCGGGGTTGAACAGGGTGACGGTCGCAATCGTGCCGTCGCGTTCGCAAAGGATGTCCGGGTTCATCGTGTCTGTCAGTCGTGCATCTGGCGGCAATGGCTTTCGCGGGCAAAGCTCAGGATGATGCCGGCGGCGACCATCGCCGCCACCAGCAGGGCGAAGCCGGCCTGATACGCGGCGGCGTCGTACAGCCGCACACCGGCGGCGAGCGTGCCGTCCCAGCGCCGGTCGAGCATCCAGCCCACCGCCGGCTGCAACAGCATGCCGCCCAGGAGCGGCCCCATGTTGCAAAAGCCCGAGGCCGTGCCCACCAGCCGCAGCGGCACCGATTCCTTGGCCCAGGCGAAACCGATGATGATGTTGCCCGAGGCGAAGCCGGTCGGAATCAGCAGCAGCACCAGCGCCCACAGCGGCAGCGGCAGGAAGACGATAGCCACCCAGCCCAGCAGCGCCACACCCGAAGCGATCAGGTAGAGCGGTTTCCTCTTGCCCATGCGCTCCGACCAGCTGCCCAGCATGGGCCCGCCCATCGCCCAGGAAATCAGCAGGATCGAAGTGATCGCGGCGGCGGCCTTGGGGTCCAGCCCATGCACTTGACGCAGGAAGGGCACGCCCCAGAGCCCGGCGAAAGTCAGCACCGCGCCGGAAAAACCGATCGGCACCGCCGTCAGGATCCAGATGTTGCGATAGGACAGCACGTCCATCAGGCCACGCAAGAGCGAGCCCGAGCCATGCGCGCCATGCACGCCCTGATAGTGGCTGGCATAGCCGCGCTCGGCCGGGTCGTCGCGCACGCGCAGCCAGGTCGCGATGCACAGCGCCGCCGTCAGCGCCGCCGAAACGCCCATCACCGGACGCCAGCCGAAGCTCTCGACCAGGTAGCGCAGCGGCACCCCGGCCACCACGCCGCCGACCACGCCCATCAAGAGCGCCATGCCCGAAGCCAGCGCGTACTGCCTGGGCGCGAACCAGTGGCTGGCGAGCTTGAGCATCGAGACGAAAGCCACTGCCACCGAGGCGCCGATCAGCAGCCGCCCCATGCTGGCCCAGAAAATCGTCGGCGCGAAGGCGAACAGCGCCGTGCCGAGCGCCGCCACGCCGGCCCCGGCGGTCAGCAGGCGGCGCGGGCCCCAGCGGTCGGCCATCATCCCGGTCGGGATCTGCATCGCCACGTAGGAATAGAAATAGAAAGCCGAGAGGTTGCCCAGCGCCGCGCCGCCGATGGCGAACTCGACCATCAGCTGGTCGGTGATCACGGCCGGCGCCACGCGCAGGTAGAAGGCGATCAGGTAGAGCAGCGCACCGAGGCCCCAGACCGACCATGCCAGACCTGCGGGTGGAAAGTTTTTCAGATCACTCACGCCGGGAAAGTCTCCGCCCACCACAGCCGCGCCTTCAGCCCCCAGGTCGTCGCATAGCCGACCACGCGGAAGCGCACATTGCCCGCAGCATCGACGACGAAATGCGTCGGCACCCCGCTCACGCGCCAGTTCGCCGCATGGCGGCCGTCGGCATCGATCAGCGCCGGCAGGTCGATGCCACGCTCCTGCAAATGCTTGCTCACCGTCGCCGCATCGCCCGACTGCATCGCCACCGAAATCACGCGGTGATCCTGCGCGACCGAAACGATGTTGCCCTCCTCCGCCGAACACACCGGGCACCATATCGCCCAGAAGGCGATCAGAGTCGCCGCGCCGTCCGCCGTGTCGCCAACGCCAACTCTTGCGGTTGTCCCATCGGTAAGCACGCCGACCAGCGGCGGCGCCGCGCCCGCGGGCAAGTCGCGCGTCTGCCAATACTGGGCGCCGAGAATGACGGCGATGAACAGGCCGGCTTCGAGCAGGTGGCGTTGCCATCGGGTGAGTGTGGCAAAGGGATTGGGGATTTGGGGCAGGCGCATCGGCGGGAATGTTATCCGAAGCGCCCCGTCGCCACCGGCTTTCCACGACGCCCTTGCGGGGGACACAAAAAGGACGTAATGTCCGCAAAAGTTCCCAGAGGAGAAACCCATGGCATTGGTACTTGTCACCGGACAAGCAAACAGCGCGCGCGATTACCTGCTCGCCGCCCGCAAATCCAGAACACAAGCCGACATCGCCAAACAGCTTGGCGTCAGCGTAAGAAACTTGCGGCGCTGGGAACTCGGCGAAGTCGAACCGCCCGTGTATCTGGTGCCGGCGTTGCAGCAGTTGCTGCCACTCGAAATTCCACTGCAAGGCGAACCGGCTTTCCGTTTTATCGATCTTTTCGCGGGTATCGGCGGCATCAGGACAGCCTTTGAATCCATCGGCGGACATTGCGTATTCACCAGCGAGTGGGATGCCTACGCACAGAAGACCTACGCCAAGAACAACCCCGACGGCCACCCCATCCAAGGCGACATCACGCAAATGCGCGCCGACGACGTACCGCCTCACGACGTGCTGCTGGCAGGTTTTCCGTGCCAGCCGTTTTCCATTGCCGGCGTGTCCAAAAAGAACGCGCTCGGTCGCGCCCACGGCTTCAAGGATGAAACGCAAGGCACGCTGTTTTTCGACATCTGCCGCATCATCGAGAAAAAGCAGCCACGCGCCTTCCTGCTCGAAAACGTCAAGAACCTCACCTCGCACGACAAGGGCCGTACCTTCGACGTCATCAAACGCGCCCTGACGGACGATCTCGGCTATCACATTCATAGCCGCGTCATCGACGGCGCCCACTTTGTGCCGCAGCACCGCGAGCGCATTCTCATCGTCGGCTTTCGCGAAGCCGAAGCCGCGGCGGCCTTCGACTGGAACGCTCTGCAACTGCCGGCGAAAGGCGGGAAGACGCTACGCGACATCCTGCACCGCACCGACGGCACCGAACCGGAACTGCCATGGGACGAAGGCAAGTATTTTGACCACGCGAAAAAGTGCGTACTGGCGAAATACACGCTCACCGATCACCTGTGGACCTATCTGCAAAACTACGCCGCAAAGCATCGCGCCGCCGGCAACGGTTTCGGCTTCGGGCTGGTCGGCCCGGACAACATCGCCCGCACCCTCTCCGCCCGCTACTACAAGGACGGCTCGGAAATCCTGATCGATCAGGGAAAACGGAAAAGCCCGCGTCGCCTGACGCCGCGCGAATGCGCGCGGCTGATGGGCTTTCCCGACACGTTCGAGATTCCGGTATCGGATACGCGGGCGTACAAACAGTTCTCTGTAGCGGCGGTAGTGCCAATGATCGAAGCAGCGGCTAAACTCATGGTTTCGTCATTGCCGAAAGAAGGGGCGGTGCTCGCGGTAACTACCGCCGACGTACCGACAAAAATGGCCAGTTCAGGACGTTGGACGAAGGAACACATTAAGTTGGCATTCCACTTGTACTGCCAACTTCCCTATGGTCGCATTCATGGCGGAAATCCGGAGATTATCGAACTCGCGCGTCTAATCGGTCGCACACCAGATGCGGCCGCCATGAAGATGCTGAATATCGCAAGCCTCGATCCGGCTATTACGAGCACCGGGCGCGTTGCGTTGGGTCATGCTTCAGCTCTCGATAACGAAGTCTGGGATGAGTTTCACGCCGACTGGGAGAAGCTCGCTTTGGAATGCGATGCTTTACGCCGTGCGCTGGCGGGTAAGGATCAAGAGACAAAACCAATCGACCACGTACAAGACGAGATTCTCGTGCCAGACGACTTCACTGGCGAAACACGCCAAGTCCTGACTCAACAGCGTGTCAAACAACAGTTCTTCCGTCGCGCAGTACTTAGCAGCTACCGGGGGCGCTGCTGTATGTCGGGTGTGTCTGAGCCGCGCTTGCTGATTGCCAGTCATATAGTGCCGTGGAGCAAGGACAAGACAAATCGCCTGAATCCTAGCAATGGCCTTTGCCTTTCTGCTCTTCATGACCGGGCTTTTGATGCCGGGCTAATCGCACTGACGGATGACTTCAAGATTCTCATTGCGGATGCGCTCCAGTCGAGAACCGACGCCTTAATTCGTACTGCAATACTCTCGCTTCAAGGAAAAGCAATTGAAATTCCCGAGCGATTTGTTCCAAACGCCGCATTTATTGCGCGGCACCGGACTGAAATCTTCCAGCAGTCGCATGCATAGTTGAAGCGATGGAATCGGGCACTCAACGCGAGTATCACGATGCGCTCTCCCACATGGCAGAGAAGAAGGTGCTGGCATTATTGAGCAATGGGGATAAATTGTCGTCAGCGCTGACGGAACTCGTTTCAATATCTTTGGAAGCGGTGCCCTCCGAGATTGTCCTCAACGCAGCGAAAGATCACAATCTGCTAAAGAGGCACACGCACTACATGTCACCACCGTTGCCGGGGCTGTACCTCAAGCTGCTGCATGGCAGAGCATCGCCCGACTGTGAAATGGACGATTGGGGATCGGATGGCCCATGGATTGGCCCTCTTGAAAGCTTCCACTGCATTTACTCCTCTGGGTTTGGAATGACATTTGTAGGAGGAGAAGAACTCGGCCCCATGAGCCCCAATGAAACGGTTGTGCCACCGATATACGTTTATGGACAGCTTATTTACCACGATGGAATTTACTACGGCGACTTCGAGCTTCGGAATATATGACCAGCGTGCCCTTCGATGAACAGAAGCCAAGCGGAAATCAGCGCCCGGATTTCATACTTCCTTCGTTGTCACGACTCCATCTGAGCACTCGTTTACGCGATGACGCATTGATCCTGAGCCTGAAGACCACGCTGCGGGAACGCTGGAAGCAGGTAGTCAAGGAAGCCCGCAACTGCGACGTGTTCCTCGCCACGGTTGATGACAAGGTTGCCGCAGACGCCATTGCCGACATGCGGGATGACGGGATATATCTTGTCGTCCCCGAATCCTTGAAGCGCTCCAAGTACGCTGAATACGAAGGCCGTTCGAACGTCATTACGTTCAAGGATTTTTTTGAAAACGACCTCGCAATAAAACGCAAGCCGATCTGGTTGGCGAGTGGCATTCCCTGTGCATTTGGTCAGGCCATCGAATGAAGTCAATTCGAAGCACGCTCTCCTGACGCCGCCGTCCCGCCAGCGCCGACTTTCTGCGTTGTTACGTCGTCATCGCTCACTATCAATCCGGACGGCAACGATCCTGTTTTGCTGGCAGAATCTTCGGCAGTGGATGACTTTGACCGCCACGAAATGATTGAAACGAACTTTCCGGATTGCGCCTTGCGTCCGGAGTCAATGATTGGGCATTGAAGCCCCCTGATCGACAAGGCGCGGGATTTCCTTGAGGCCGGCCAACAACTTCAGGCGTTCGCCTTCGTGGGCAACCTGACTACCCATCAAATCATTCCGGTGACGATTCAGCCGGGAAGCGGTGAGGACAAAGACCGCTCTGCACGAGAGATTCAGTCCGCGGCGCTGGTATTGGAGGCAGATTTCGTGTTTGCGATCATGGAAGCATGGTCGCTTCGGCCGGACAAAATGCCGCAGATGGACGCGATTCTCGACAAGTATGGAAGCATTGGCGCCTCGCCCTACGCGGTCGACGTGTGCTCGTTTTCACTGGAAACGCGGCGCGGGGTATGGGTCGCGCAAGCACTGATCAAGCCCAAGGGAATTTCGAAGAAGAAACGAACCATCGGGAAAGTCGAGTTCCGCTATTACACGGAAGTTCAGGGCCGATTTACGCACCTGCTGCCGATGAAGGAAGGCGACGAGCCACCGACGATTTTGCATTGAAGCAACACCAACCGGGATCGCTTTGCCTTGTGCTGCGCCTCGCCGTCCCGCCAGCGCCAACTTTCAGGCGCTCAGTCCACCCGTCAGCCCCGCAGTGCCAGATGCGCGATGAACCCCGAACGTGATTCGCCCGCCGCCTTGGCCGCCGCATCGATCCGGCGCAGGACGCGGGCCGGCAGCGTGATGTTCACCCGCTCGGCCTTGTCCGACAAGGACGCAAGATCGACGCTGACCACCGCCCAGATCCAGCCGGCAAACTCCGGCAAGGCCTGATGTTCGGCAATGGGCCGTGCTTCGGGCACCGCGCCGCCATCGTCGATCACCGTCTCCAGCCACAGTTCGATGGCTTCCCGGGCATTGTCGATGGCTTCATCCAGCGTGTCGCCGGCCGAGAAGCAGCCGGGCAGATCGGGCACCACGACGCCGAAGGCATGATCGGCATCGCCCGCTTCAATGGCAATTGGATATTTCATGGCTGACCCCCGTTCATTTCAATCCGGCCTGCTTCAGCAGCTTGTGCGCAAGGCCGGTACCCAGATCCTTTTTTGGGTGCGGCACGCTGATATGCCCGGGTTTGTCCGGGTGGACATAGACGTGGTGGGAACCCTTGACGCCACGGAGCATCCAGCCCGCACGTTCCAGCTGCTTGACAATATCCGCGCTGTTCATGATGCGCATTATACACACCGCCCTGCCGTGGCAGACTGTGCCGATGCGCCGTCCTGCCAGCGCCGACTTTCACAGCATCGACGCGTGAATATCCTTGGTCATTAGGAATAGATGGGAGGCGTCGATCGGCGAGGGCTCGAATCCGAAATGCCGGTAGAAGGCGCCGGCTTTTTCGTCCTTGGCCTGAACCACGAGGGCACGCGCAGCGATGATGGCCTGCGCCTGGAGAAATCGCTTGAGCGCGTCCTTCAGCAAGCCCGTACCCAGGCCCGTGCCCTGCTCCGTCGAATCGACGGCCAACCGGGCCAGCAGGGTGAGCGGAATGGGGTGACGTGCCAGACCTTTGGCCAATCGCTGCGGAACAAAATCGAATTCAGCCGAGGCCGCCGCCAGCGTGTAATAGCCAACTACCCGGGATTCTCCGCGCAGCGCTACATAGGTACGCGCACTCTGGTTACGCTGGTTGTCCAGAGCATGCCGCTGCAGAAAACGGTTCAGGGCATCGTTGCCGCAGTCGAAGGCAGCCACATCGTGGGCCGCGCTGAAAAGCTCGGGCCCCCGCAGCGGCGACTTCATCTGGTCTCGAAAACGCTGGGCTTCCTGAACAATTCCTTGAGTCGGGGAATGGATTTTGCCGGTTGATCAAGGGCGGCGTAAAACGCCTTCATTTGCTCGGCAGGCAGCACGAAGCGCGTCTGCTCGGCCAGCGTCTCATCGGCCACCGTGCGCACGGCCCTGAGCACAAATTCGCTGACGTTCTGATGGCAGAGTATCGCCGCTTGCCGGATTCGCTCCTTCTCGGCGGCAGCGAGGCGGATTTCGATGCGCTCTTCCTTGATCGTTGCACCCATGGGGATCTCCATTTGTTGTACGGACAGTATACGGAAACGTTTGAGTGATGCAACAGGAAGATCGTTCGATGCGACGGCGCCCACCGCCGGCGCCGTGCTTGTGCCGCACTAGCTTCTGGTCGCCGAGGGAAGTTTGCATGCCGCTCACCGGGAACCTCGGCCGCCCTGTCCTTATCAAATAAGCGGGCTAGACTGAAGAAAAGCACAACAAGGAGCTTGCCATGGCCGTCGTCGCTCGGTTCGAGGTGGAGTACACGCGCTTTCTCGATCCCCAGGGTGAGGCGACGCAGGCTTTGCCGCCTTTCGCGCTCGACCCGACGGTGCTGCTCCCGCTCTATCGCGCGATGACTCAGGCGCGCCTGTTCGACAGCAAAGCCATCGCCCTGCAGCGCACCGGGAAAATCGGCACCTTCGCCTCGGCACTGGGCCAGGAGGCGATCGGCATCGGCGTCGCCGGCGCGATGCGCGCCGAGGACGTGCTGGTGCCTTCCTACCGCGACCATGCGGCGCAATTGCTGCGCGGCGTGAGCATGGCGGAAAGCCTGCTCTACTGGGGCGGCGACGAGCGCGGCAACGATTTTTCGGTGCCGCGCCAGGACTTTCCGATCTGCGTGCCGATCGCCACCCAGGTCTGCCATGCCGCGGGCTGCGCCTATGCCTTCAAGCTGCGCAA
>JAXMJU010000356.1:0-8510 GCA_034376265.1 Sulfuritalea sp. | reverse complement strand
CGGCGCGTGCTCGATCGCCTCGGCATCCGGATGGTCGAGGCCAAAGGCGCCGGCTGTTGCGGCGCGGTGCGCCTGCATCTGAACGAAGCCGCAGGCGCGCGCGACGACGCGCGGCGCAACATCGACGCCTGGTGGCCGCTGCTCGAAGGCGGCGCCGAAGGCCTGGTGATGACGGCCTCGGGTTGCGGCTCGCATGTGCTCGAATATGCCCATCTGCTGCAGGAGGATCCCGATTACGCGCTCAAGGCGGCGCGCATCGTACTGGCAACGCGCGACATCAGCGAAGTCATCACGGCCGAAATCGCCGCGCTGACGCCGCTGCTGCAGGCCTGCCGCCCCCTGGGCGAGGACGAGCGCCTGCTGGCGTTTCAAAGTCCATGCAGCCTGCAGCACGGGCTGAAGATCCGCGGCACCGTCGAGTCCTTGCTGGCGGCGGCCGGCTACACGCTGACCCCGGTGGCCGATTCGCACCTGTGCTGCGGCTCGGCCGGCACCTACTCGGTGCTGCAACCGGAACTGTCCAAGCGCCTGCAGGCGAACAAGATCGCCGCGCTGACCGCGGGCGGCCCCGCCGCCATCGCCAGCGCCAATGTCGGCTGCATGGGACACCTGCAGAGCGCAACGGATTTGCCGGTCAGGCACTGGATCGAATTGCTGGATATGCGTTTAACGTCATGAGCGGGATCGGCCTCGACACCAAGGCGCGCGACTGGCAGACCCTGCGCGCTTCCTTTCGCTGGAACGTGCCGGCGCGCTACAACATCGCCCAGGCCTGTTGCGGCCGCTGGGCCGAGGATCGCACGCGCTTTGCGCTGTATTACGAGGACGAGGCCGGCGCGACCTCCGCCTGGAGCTTCTGGGACGTGCAGCAGGCGGCCAACCGGCTGTCCAACGTGCTCGGCGCGATGGGCGTCATGGCCGGCGACCGCGTCGCCATCATCCTGCCGCAGCGGCCCGAAACCGGCATTGCGCACATGGCCTGCTACCAGATGGGCGCCATCGCCGTGCCGGTCTCGCACCTGTTCGGTGCCGATGCGCTCGAATTCCGCCTCTCGCATGCCGGCGTGCGTGTGGCCATCATCGACGAAGGCGGCCTGGAAAAACTCGGCGCCGTGCGCGAGAAGCTGCCCGACCTGAAGCATGTCATCGGCGTCGGCGGCGCGCGCGAAACCTGGGTGCGCGAGTGGAGCACCCTGCTGCCGCTGGCCTCCTCGCGCTACACGGCGCGCGACACGGCGGCCGACGATCCGGCGATGATCATCTATACCAGCGGCACCACCGGCAATCCCAAGGGCGCGCTGATCGCCCAGCGCAGCCTGATCGGCAACCTCTCGGGCTTCGTCTGCTCGCACGATTTCTATCCGCAGCGCGGTGACATGTTCTGGTCGCCGGCCGACTGGGCGTGGACCGGCGGCCTGTTCGACGCGCTCCTGCCGAGCTGGAATTTCGGCCAGCCGCTGCTCGGCTATCGCGGCCGCTTCGATCCCGAGAAGGCCTTCTGGCTCATGGAAAAGTACGGCGTGAAGAACAGCTTCCTCTTCCCCACGGCGCTGAAAATGATGATGAAGGCGGTGCCACAGCCGCGGGAGAAATACGACCTGGCGCTGCGCAGCATCATGAGTGCCGGCGAGACGGTCGGCGAAACCGTCTGCGCCTGGGCGCGCGAGGCGCTGGGCGTGACGGTCAATGAAATGTACGGCCAGACCGAGATCAACTACATCGTCGGCAATTGTGCCGCGGTGACGGCGCCCAAGCCCGGTGCCATGGGCCGCGGCTATCCCGGGCACCAGCTCGCGGTGCTCGACGACGCAGGCCATCCGGTGGCGCCCGGCGAACTCGGCGAAGTCTGCGTGCAACGCAGTTGCCACGGCGAGATGGACCCGGTGTTCATGCTCGGCTACTGGAACAACCCACAGGCCACGGCGGAAAAGTTCTTCGGCGGTGGTATCGATGATCCGCAGGCCTGGGGCCGCACCGGCGACCTGGCCAAGCAGGACGAGGATGGCGTGCTCTGGTACCAGGGCCGCAGCGACGACATGTTCAAGAGCGCCGGCTACCGCATCGGCCCGGGCGAGATCGAGAACTGCCTGGTCAAGCATCCGGCGGTAGCCAATGCCGCCGTGATCGGCGCGCCCGACGCGACGCGCGGCACCGTGGTCAAGGCCTTCATCGTGCTCGCCGCCGGACAGACGCCCTCGGCCGAGCTCGAAGCCTCGCTGCAGCAGCACGTGCGGCAATACCTGGCGCCCTACGAATATCCCAAAATCATCGAGTTCATCGATGCCCTGCCGATGACCACCACCGGCAAGGTGCAGCGCCGGCTGTTGCGGTCGAGGTAAGCCGACAGGCGATAGCTGCGCGCACGGCGGCGGCAAGCAAGATGGGTGGGACCGAGGCTGTCCCGCCGCGCCGGCAGTTTTCCCTATGCATGATGGAAATAATGGCCGCCATGGCAAAAGAATACCCATTCGCCCTATTGTCTTGTTCGGCCAAGTCAATTATCATGACACGCACAATACTATATGGCGGTATCGCGAAATCGGCGAGACGCCAGTCCTTGCAAGAAAAACAACACTGCGGGGGAGGGGGAAATCCTGGATCGATCGCTGGCGAGCGGACACATGCTCTGGCTGCTGGGCAGCCTGTGCACCCGCTATCGCATCCCCTTCGATGCGGCGCTGGTCGCCCAGCAGTTCCCGCCGCCGCATCAGCGCGCCTCATTCCATCAGGCCGCGCGAGCACTGGGAATCAAAACCGGCGTCCGCATCCTCTCCGGATTCGATCGGCTCAAGCTGCCGTTACCGGCCATCGCCTTCCTGCGCGGCGAAACAGCTAACGCCGATGACGCATCAGGGGCCGAATCGCCCGCGACCCCCATCCTCGTCCTCAAGCGCGACGGCGACAACCTGGTCTACTTCCGCCCCGGCTGCCAGACGCCGGAAACACTGGCGCTCGATGACGCGGCAAGCCGGCTCGAACCCGAACTGATCCTCGTCGCCAGGCAATCCTCGGCCGGCGCAGGCAAGGACGAGGAGATTCCAGGCTTTGAAGCCGAGCAGAAATCCTTCGGCTTCCGCTGGTTCATCCCCGAACTGCTCAAGCACCGGCGCATCTGGCGCGACATCCTGCTCGCCTCGCTGGTGATCCAGTTGGTCGGCCTGGCCACGCCGCTGTTCACCCAGGTCATCATAGATAAAGTCGTCGTCCATCAGACGCAGAACACCCTCATCGTGCTCGGCGTCGCGTTGGTGATGTTCATGCTGTTCACCAGCGCCATGACCTGGCTGCGCCAGTACCTTGTGCTGCACACCGGCAACCGCATCGACGCCGTGCTCGGCAGCCAGGTGTTCCGCCACCTGTTGCACCTGCCCGCGCCCTATTTCGAGCGCCGCCCCACCGGCACCCTGGTGGCCCGCCTGCAAGGGGTGGAGACCATCCGCGAGTTCGTCTCCGGCGCCGCCGTCACCCTGATCCTCGATTTCCCTTTCCTGCTGATCTTTCTTGCCGTGATGTTCTGGTACTCGTGGCAACTCTCGCTGATCGTGCTCGGCCTGATGAGCGTCATCGCCGTGATGAGCCTGCTCATGGTGCCGGTGTTCCGTGAGCGCCTGAACCGGCAGTTCATGCTCGGCGCGCGCAACCAGGCCTTCCTCACCGAATACCTCTGCGGCATGGACACGGTCAAGTCCTTGCAGATGGAACCGGATGTGGATCGCAAGTACGGCGACTTGCTGGCCGGCTACCTCGCCGCCGGCTTCAGTACCAAACAGGTCGGCAATACCTACAACGTGGTTGCCAACGGTGTCGAGCAGATCATGACGCTGTCCATCCTGGTCGTCGGCGCCTTGCTGGTAATGCGAAACGAAGGCTTCACCATCGGCATGCTGGTCGCCTTCCAGATGTTCGCCAGCCGCATGAGTCAGCCCATGCTGCGCCTGGTCGGGCTGTGGCAGGAATTCCAGCAGGCCAACATCGCCGTCAAGCGCCTGGGCGACATCCTCGACATGCCGCAGGAACCCCACACCCTGACCCCGGCCCGGGAAAACACCGTCGGCAGCGGCCAGATCGAGCTGATCGATCTGGCCTTCCGCTATTCGGAACATCACCCGTGGCTCTACCGCAACCTGAATCTCGCCTTCAAGCCCGGACGGCTGACCGTGCTGATGGGACCGTCGGGCTGCGGCAAGAGCACACTGGCCAAACTGCTCTTGGGCTTCTACCAGCCGCAGGAAGGGCAGATCCGCCTGGACGGCCGCGACATCCGCCACCTGGCCGCCAACGAGCTGCGCGAGCTTTGGCGTGGTGCCGCAGGACACCGTGCTGTTCGCCGGCACGCTCTACGACAACCTGGCCATGGCCCAGCCCCATGCCGGTTTCGACCAGGTGATCGCCGCCTGCAAGGCCGCCGAAATCCACGACCTCATAGACACGCTGCCCGACGGCTACCAGACCGAGATCGGCGAGCGCGGCGTCGGCCTCTCCGGCGGCCAGCGCCAGCGCATTGCCATCGCCCGTGCGCTGCTCAAGCAACCGCGCATCCTGATCTTCGACGAGGCGGTATCCAACCTTGACCAGCAGACGGCCGAACACTTCGCGCGGACCATCAACACGCTGAAAGGCCAGGTGACCATGATCTTCATCACCCACCAGATTCCGCGCGGGCTGCATGTCGATGAGGTGATCGCGCTCGGCGAGCATGGGGCGAGGATGGCGGTGGTGAGCGAGGGCGGGCAGGAACCGACGAACCGGGAGATGACGGAATGAGTGACGCAGCCGGCAAGCACTTGGATCAGGGCCAGGATTTGAGCTACGTGATCAGCCTGATTCCGGGCGACCTCGCGGTGCGCCGCAGCGACGACGGCCAATATCTGTTGCTGTATGCCGGCCAGACCCTGCTGGCGATCTATGGCGCGATGGGCGCCGACCCGGAATACGTCGAGTTCGCCGACGGCGGGCGGTTTGCCGTCGATGACCTGCTCGACATGGTGGCTGGGGCGTGAAACGACACAGACAAGGGGGCAGGCCGCGACGCTACTTAGCGATTGCGGTAAGTCGATTTGAAAAGTTGGCGCTGGCGGGACGGCGAGAAGCCTGTCTGGCGTGCGGGTGGCGGACGAACGCGCGAATAAATGGAAAGCAAGGGCAACTCGATTAGCCGGCATCGAATAATCAGGCACGAAGGAAGAGACGGATGCGTACCAAAGCGAACCAGAAACTGAAATGGCTCTATTGCCTGGCCCTGATCGGCGCAATTCTGCCGGGCTTCCTGGCGGCATCGAGCTGGGTCGGACTGGCGATGGGCTGGGTCGGGATCTTCCAGCTTCCGCTGCTGCTTGCCTATGCCTATCGGATACTCCTGGTGATTCGCTATCCGACGACGCTGGATGCGTTTGTGCCGACCCGCTGGCACGCCGCACTGCGCAAGCTCGGCATTGGCCTGATGCTGCTCGGTACGCTGGCTGCATTCGCAATGCCCTTCAGCAGCCAACTGGCGCAGGTGATATTTGGTAGCAGAGGGCCGAACGGCATCGCCGCGTTTGTCGTCGCCATGTGGTTCGCCATGGCCTCGGGCGCCGGCGTCTTCGGTGTGATCTGTTTCGAAATAAGCCGACTGCTGGGATTCGAAGACATGCTGCGGCCGCAGGGCAGTCGCTAATGCCGGGTCGCCTGGTTCATGGCGTAGTTGGCGCGGGTGGAGTGGCGATTCGATGATGGCGGTGGCGAGATGGAAGCACGAGCTGGATTTGGGTGTTGAGGAGAAAGAACATGAAGAAGGTATTTGAAATGGGCCCATTTGGTTCGCAAAAGTCGGCGCTGGCGGGACGGCGGCGAGGATAAGAGAACAAACTAATTTGGGTTTTAGGGAGACGGGAAATGAAAAATGAGTGCAAAGCTAGCGCCTTTTGTTCTGGAACAACGCCATGACATTTTTGATGTTTTTGGCGGGCTTTGGCTTGTGGCTCGCGGCGGCCATCATGCTCAGCAAAAGAATTCCGCGCTGGCTGGGGGCGAGCAAGCACGGAGCAGTCATCAGTGTGCTGTTGTTTCCTTTTGTGTTGGTGGCGCCCGTTGCGGATGAACTGATTGGCCGATGGCAGTTCCATCGACTATGCGAGCGGGAGGCGGTGGTGACGCTGAGCCCGGATTGGGAGAAGGTGAAGCGGGCGGGAGAGAGGGAAATTCCAAGTGTGACATTGAGTGGTTATCTCATTCGGATCCGATCACAGCGCATGGAATATTTTGACGTTGATACCGGGAAGAATTTCTTCACCAATCAGGCGTTCCATGCGTATGGCGGTTTTCTGGTTTACCGAATGGGCCTGGGTCTTGGCACTTCGACGGCGTGTTGGCCAAAAGACAGTCACCAAACTTACCAGCAAACAAATCTTGACCAACTTACTAAGCAAGGGAAGAAAAAATGACGACTATCAAACAAGCCTACATTGATGCATTGCTGGCCGATGCCGCATATGTTGATGTGAATCCAGAAATGGATATTGATGAACTTACAGCCGCTCTTCGTGAGCGCATGACCCCCACTCTAGCCGCCTACATAGCTACCAACTTCGAGGTTTCCAGCAGCATCAACACCTCGGACATCCCGTTGGTCGGTTCCGGTTTTGATGCCACCGTCTGGCGCGGCAAGGCGGGTGGCGATTATGCGGGCCAAGTCTTTGTCTCCATGCGCGGGACAGAACCGCCCCCGGTCGCGGCGGGCGCCGACCTGTTGGCCGATGGCGACCTTGCCTTGGGTAGCGCAGCCACTCTGGCAATCGTTGATATGGTGAACTGGTGGCTGCGTGAGACAACGCCAGCCACTGAACTGGCCAGGCAAATTACATTTGTCCCGCTCAATGCCAATTCTGTAGACGGCGCTCCAAGCTTTGTCGAAGGTACCCCCGTGGCCGGTACAGGCAGCTTGGTAGGTGTCACCAATGTGCAGGTGGATGGACACAGCATGGGCGGGCACATGGCCAGCGCGTTTGCCAGAGTATTTGGAGCTGGCAATAGCCGGGTCGGCAGTGTCAACATCCAGTCCATTTCGACCTTCAACAGCGCAGGTTTTAACGGCAATAAATCGGAACCTCTGTTTCAAGAAATACAAGCGTTGCTGAGCACCGGCTCCAGCAGCTTTGCCCCCGTGAGCGCCAAGCAAACCAACTACTTCGCCGCCAACGGCATCAACGTCACCACCAACGACTGGTGGTTCACCCAAATGGGCACCCGCACCGGCTTGTATCAGGAAGAGAGCACGGGCATGTCAAACCACAGCATGTACCGGCTCACCGACTTGCTGGCCGTAGGCGCCGCGCTGGAAAAACTCGACAGCACCTTTACCATGGACAAACTCAATGCGCTATCCAAGGTGGGGAGCGCTGATCCCAAAGGATCTCTCGAAGGCGCGGTCGACAGCCTGCGCCGTGCCCTGGCTGGTCCCAATGTAGAGCCCTTGCCAATCAGTGACGCTACCGACAGTGATCCTTCGCGCAAGACCTTCCAAGCGACTTTGGCTGCCCTGCAAAACAACCAAATCTTCAAAGACCTGACTGGCAAACTGCGGATTGAGCCTACCAGTCAAAGCTTGGCTTCACTGGCGCGCAGTGACTTTGGCGCATTGATCGCGTTGCAAGACCTCTCTGCGCTTTACGTCAGAGGCACAACTGCCGCCGCTCAAGCCCAACTGGCGGAAATTTGGCAAGCTAGCCGAGCTAATAGCTATGCCAGTTGGCTAGCCGACAAGAGCACGGCGACGCCTAGCACCTTTACAGACCAATGGCTCACCGACCGCGCCGCCATGCTGACCTGGATGAACCAGGCACGGACTAAGGACACCGCCTTCAGCCCAAACCAACTCTACGTCGACACCACCCAATTCTCCGGACAAACCTGGAACTTCCAGAGCTACGACCTAGACCAGAGCGTCCTTGTCCGCGCCAGCGGCAGCGTCAATCCCGATGTGCACCACGTCCTGTTCGGCAGTGACAACGGCGGCTTGATGCGGGGCGGAGACTACAGCGATCGCCTCTACGGCATGGGCGGCGACGACACCATAAATGGCGGCAAAGACGCCGACTACCTCGAAGGCGGCGCCGGCAACGACACCTATGTCATCGCCGCCGATGATGGCAACGACACCATCCTCGACAGCGACGGCCTGGGCAGCATCGAGATCGCCGGCGTCACCTTGAACGGCGGCGACCATGTCGCCCCCAATGTCTGGAAGAAGAACAGCATCACCTATACCTTTGTCCCCGACACCAATGGTCGTGGTCGCCTGCATATCAACAGCAGCGCCGGTAGCACCATCGTACAAAACTTCGCCAACGGCAACCTCGGTATCACCCTCCCGGATGCCTACGCACCAGCCGCCGCCCCCACCACCACCCGCACCCTCACTGGCGACTACCAGTCCTTCGACTTCGACATCACGAAAGACGGCATCCAGACCCAGACCGACGATCTGGGCAACGTCATCCGCGACTCGACCAAGCCCGCCCCCGGCCGCTACG
>JAXMJU010000355.1:0-4474 GCA_034376265.1 Sulfuritalea sp. | reverse complement strand
AGCGCTCATGACCGCAATGGGGCCGCCAAGAGTAGGCGCTGGCGGTACGGCGATGCCATAGTCCGGCGCGGATGAAGCGCTGTAGCCGGCGGCGAGCGCGACCAGCCGGCGGTTGCGCTCGACGGCATGCAGGTCCTTGCCGACCTCGAAGCGGACATCGTAAAAGCGTGCCGCGATCGCTTCGCGCGCCGCCGTCGCGTTGTAGCCGCAGCGCGTGCCGCGCGCCAGACGGGCGATCAGCGCACTCTTCAGCAGGCCCTGGGTGTCGATCACCAGGTCATAGCTTTGTTCCTGCAGGGCGCTGCGGAAGGACCGAATTTCGCCCCAGGTGGCCGGCGTCAGCAGCGCCTTGCGCCAGCGCCTGAGCGCCACCGGGATGACGCGGTTCAGGCCGGGGTGCAGCCGGGGAATCTCGCAGAATCCCTCCTCGACGACCCAGTCGATCTGCGCTTCGGGATAGCTGCGGCGCAGGTCGGTGACGACCGGCAGGTTGTGCACGACGTCGCCGAGAGAGGAGGTTTTGATCAGGAGAATGCGCATCGGTAGGATAGGGATGACGCCTTGCGCCGTAAAATGCATCCCGAGTTGAATTATAAAGCCCATGACCACAAACCATCGCGCGCCTCTTTCCGCTGTCCTGATCACCCGCAACGCGGCTGCCCAGCTCGACGACAGCCTTGCCAGCGTGGCCTTCTGCGACGAAGTGGTCGTCGTCGATTGCGACAGCGAAGATGCCACGGCGGCGGTCGCCGAACGCCACGGTGCGCGGGTGATTCAATCCGTCTGGCGCGGCTTCGGTCCGCAGAAGCAGTTTGCGGTCGAGCAGGCAAGCCACGACTGGGTGCTCTGCATCGACGCCGACGAGCGGGTCAGCGAGCCGCTGCGCGAGAGCATCATCGCCGTGCTGTCAGCGCCAGCGCGGTGCGTCCCTTCGGGAACTTTCAAGGCCTGGCGCTTTGCCCGTTGCAACAAATTCATGGGGCGCTATTTGAAGCATGGCGAGGGTTATCCCGACTGGAGCCTGCGCCTGTTCGACCGCCGCGCCGCGCGCTGGTCGGATGACGCGGTGCACGAGAAGGTCATCGCCAGCAGCGAGATCGGCACCCTGGACGGCGATCTGCTGCACGATTCGGCGGATTCGCTGGAAAGCTATTTCGCCAAACAGAATCGCTACAGCAGCCTGGCCGCTGATGCGGCTTTGGCGCTTGGCAAGCGTGCCAGCGTGGGGCAACTCCTGCTGTCGCCGGCACTGCGCTTCATCAAGTTCTACTTCTTCCGCCTGGGCCTGCTCGACGGGCTTCCCGGCCTGGTGCACATCCTTGTCGGCTGTGGCGCGAGCTTCGCCAAATATGCGAAAATGCTGGCTTTTCAGCGAAAATCCCCATGAAAGTACTGGTCACCGGCGCCGCCGGGTTTATCGGCATGCATGTCTGCCAGCTGCTGCTGGCGCGCGGCGACGAAGTGGTCGGGGTGGACAACCTCAACGATTATTACGACGTCGCCCTGAAGGAGGCGCGGCTCGCCCGGCTCTCGCCCAATCCGCGTTTCAAGCTGTCGCGGCTGGATATCGCCGATCGCGAGGGCATTGCCGCCCTGTTCGCGGCGGAACGCCCGCAGCGCGTGATCAATCTCGCGGCGCAGGCCGGCGTGCGCTACTCGCTGCAGAATCCGCATGCCTATGTCGATAGCAACGTGGTCGGCTTCGTCAATATTCTCGAAGGCTGCCGCCACAACGGCGTCGAGCACTTCGTCTATGCCAGCAGTTCCAGCATCTACGGCGGCAACGAGCGCATGCCGTTTTCCGAGCACGACAACGTCGATCACCCGGTCAGCCTCTACGCCGCGACCAAGAAAGCCAACGAGCTGATGGCCCACACCTACAGCCATCTGTTCGCCCTGCCGACCACCGGCCTGCGCTTCTTCACCGTGTATGGACCCTGGGGCCGGCCGGACATGGCGCTGTTCCTGTTCGCCAAGGCCATCCTCGAAGACCGGCCTATCGACGTCTTCAACCATGGCAGGATGCGGCGCGACTTCACCTACATCGACGACATCGCCGAAGGCGTGATCCGCGTCCTCGACCGCCCGCCGCAACCCGATCTTTCTTTCGACAAGCAGGTGCCCGATCCGGCAACGAGCTGGGCGCCCTATCGTGTGTTCAACATCGGCAACCATCAGCCGGTCGAGCTGATGGCCTACATCGAGGCGCTGGAACAGGCCCTGGGCAAGACCGCGAAGAAGAATTTCCTGCCCCTGCAGGATGGCGACGTACCGGCGACTTACGCCGATACGTCCGAACTCAAGCAGGTCACCGGCTTCTCGCCGGCGACGCCGGTCACCGAAGGCGTGCGGCGTTTTGTCGAGTGGTACCGGGCCTACCATGGCTGATCCGCGAATTGTCCCGGTGGTGCTCAGCGGCGGTTCGGGCACCCGTTTGTGGCCCGTGTCGCGCGAGAAGCATCCGAAGCAGTTGCAGCCATTGCTCGGCGGCGAGAGTCTGCTGCAGAACACCTTGCACCGCCTCGAAGGCCTGCCGCTGGGCGCGCCTGTCGTCGTCAGCAACCAGGAATACCGCTTCATTACCGCCGAGCAACTGCGCCAGCTCGGGCTGCCGAACTGGACCCTGCTGCTCGAGCCGGCCGGCCGCAATACCGCGCCGGCGCTGACGGCCGCCGCGCTCTATGCCAGTCGCAACGGCGCCGATCCGGTGCTGCTGGCGACGCCGGCCGATCATCACGTGCGCAATCCGGCTGCGTTCAGGGACGCCGTGTTGCGCGGCCTGCCCGAGGCAGAAGCCGGCGCAGTGGTGACCTTCGGCATCGTGCCCGATCGTGCCGAGACCGGCTACGGTTACATCGACACATGTGTTGGCCAGCCCTCTCCATCTTTCCATCTCCCGGAGGTAGAGGGCAGACAGTCTGCTTCCTTCTCCTTTCAGGAGAGGGGCGGGGGGATGAGGGGCGATACGGCGCCGGGCGCGCCCATGGACCTGCTGGGTTTCCGCGAGAAGCCGGATGCCGTGACGGCCCAGGCCTATGTCGCCGGCGGCCGGCATTTCTGGAACAGCGGCATCTTCATGCTGCGCGCCTCGGTCTGGCTCCAGGCCATCGGCCATTTCGCGCCGGAGATCCTGGCGGCCTGCCGCCGGGCCGTCGAGGCCGCGCAGGACGACGGCGATTTCGTGCGGCTCGACGCGGCGGCCTTCGCGTTGTCTCCGGCCGACTCGATCGACTATGCGGTGATGGAAAAGCTTCCCGCCGCCATGGACCTGGGAATCCCCGGTCGCGTCGTCCCGCTTGATGTCGGCTGGTCCGACGTCGGTGCCTGGGATGCGCTGTGGCAGGCCATAGACCGCGACGGCGATGGCAATGCCGTCAAGGGCGATGTCTGGATGGAGGATTCGCACGGCAACCTGGTCATCGCCGAGCACGGCCTGGTTGCCTGCATCGGCTGCGAGGACATGGTCGTGGTGGAAACCGCCGACGCCGTGCTGATCGCGCCCAAGGCGCGCACCCAGGAGGTCAAGACCATCGTCGGCCGGCTCAAGGCAGCCGGGCGCAACGAAGCCGATCTGCACCGCAAGGTGCATAGACCCTGGGGCTGGTACGACAGCATCGACAGTGGCGAGCGCTTCCAGGTCAAGCGCATCGTGGTGCGCCCCGGCGCCACGCTGTCGCTGCAGATGCATCACCATCGCGCCGAGCACTGGGTGGTGGTACGCGGCACGGCCAAGGTGACGCGCGGCACGGAAACGCTGCTGCTGGGCGAGAACGAATCGACTTACATCCCGCTGGGCGTTACGCACCGGCTGGAAAATCCCGGCCAGATACCGCTCGAGATCATCGAAGTGCAGTCCGGCAGCTATCTGGGCGAGGACGACATCGTGCGCTTTGAAGACAACTACGGACGCAAGCAATGACCAAGAAAATAGCTTTGATCACCGGCGTTACCGGCCAGGACGGCGCCTATCTCGCCGAGTTCCTGCTCGACAAGGGCTACGAGGTGCATGGCATCAAGCGCCGCACCTCGCTGTTCAATACCGACCGCATCGACCACCTGTACCAGGACCCGCACGTCGCCAACCGCCGCTTCGCATTGCATCATGGCGACATGACCGACAGCTCCAGCCTGGTGCGCATCATCCAGCAGGTGCAGCCCGACGAGATCTACAACCTCGCCGCGCAAAGTCATGTCGCCGTGAGCTTCGAGGAACCCGAGTACACCGCCAACTCCGATGCCCTGGGCGCGCTGCGCATCCTTGAGGCGATGCGCATTCTCGGCATGGAAAAGAAGACCCGTTTCTACCAGGCCAGCACCTCCGAACTCTTCGGCTTGGTGCAGGAGACGCCGCAGAAGGAAACCACGCCTTTCTATCCGCGCAGCCCCTACGCGGTGGCCAAGCTCTATGCCTACTGGATCACGGTGAACTACCGCGAAGCCTACGGCATGTATGCCTGCAACGGCATCCTGTTCA
>JAXMJU010000354.1:0-16534 GCA_034376265.1 Sulfuritalea sp. | reverse complement strand
CATTGCCGAGTGATGCGGCCTCACGCGCAGCAGCAGCGGCGCGATGTGCAGGCGGAAATGGCTGAAGCCGTGCACCAGAGTTGGCGCTGGCGAGACGGCGATCACGCGGCAGCCGAAGTTCTGTTTGGCCCAGGCTGCTGCGTCGGCGCCCGGCGGCAATTCCGGCAGCGACAGCAGCCCGCCCCAGATCCCGCTCGGCGGGCGGGTTTCGAGCAGCACGCGAGCGCCGTCCTGCAGCACCAGCAAGGTGGCATGGCGCAGCGGAATCTCGCGGCGCGGTTTCGGCGTCGGCAGCAGGGCTGTGCGGCCGCTGGCGCGGGCAACGCAGATGTCGTTGAGCGGGCAGGCCTCGCAGCGCGGCTTGGCGCGGGTGCAGACCATGGCGCCGAGATCCATCTGCGCCTGGTTGTGGATGGCGCCCTGGCGCGCCGGCATCAGCTCAGCGGCCAGGGCCCACAGGCGCTTGTCCACTGCGCTGCTGGTGGGCGGGCCTTCGATGCCGCAGGCGCGGCACAACACGCGCTTGACGTTGCCGTCGAGGATCGGGGCGTGGGCGCCGAAGCAGAAAGTGGCAATCGAGTTGGCGGTGGAGCGGCCGATGCCGGGCAGTTCGGCGATGACATGCGGATCGCGCGGAAACCTGCCGCCGTGCCGGCTGATCACCGCCTGCGCGCAGGCATGCAGGTTGCGCGCGCGGGCGTAGTAGCCGAGTCCGCTCCATAGCGCCATGACTTCCTCGACCGGCGCCGCGGCAAGCGCGGCGAGCCGCGGAAAACGCTCGAGGAAGCGCAGGTAGTAGGGAATCACCGTCGCCACCTGGGTCTGCTGCAGCATGATTTCCGACAGCCAGACGCGGTAGGGATCGGTGGTGTTCTGCCACGGCAGGTCGTGCCGGCCGTGGCGCTTGTGCCAGGCGATCAGGCGTTCCGCAAATCCGTTCAAGCCGTCATTTACCCGGAACCGGCCTGACGCGGCTCGCCGCCAGCTTGGCGCGCTGCCGCGCCTCGTCGGTGGTATCGGCATTTGCCACCGCGACGCCCATGCGGCGCTTCCTGAAACTCTCCGGCTTGCCGAACAGGCGCAGGTCGGATTCGGGCACCTGCAGCGCCTCGGCGACGCCTTCGAAGGCGATGCCCTTTTCTTCCAGGCCGCCGTAGATCACCGCCGAGGCGCCGGGACGGCGCAGCGCGGTATCGACCGGCAGGCCGAGGATGGCCCGCGCATGCAGTTCGAATTCCGAAAGTCTTTGTGTGGCCAGGGTCACCAGGCCGGTGTCGTGCGGCCGCGGGCTGACCTCGGAGAACCACACCTGGTCACCCTTGACGAACAGCTCGACGCCGAAGATGCCGCGTCCGCCGAGGTTGCCGGTGATGGCGCGGGCGATCTCGCGCGACTTCTGCAGCGCCACCGGCGTCATCGCCATCGGCTGCCAGGACTCGACGTAATCGCCATTGACCTGGACGTGGCCGATCGGCTCGCAGAAGAAGGTTTCCACTTCGCCTGCAGCGCCGACGGCCCGCACCGTGAGCTGGGTGATCTCATAGTCGAAATCGATGAAGCCCTCGACGATCACCCGACCGGCGCCGACGCGGCCCGCGGCCTGCGAGTAATCCCAGGCCTGCTGCACGTCGGCCGCCGATTTCAGCAGCGACTGGCCCTTGCCCGAGGACGACATGACGGGCTTGACCACGCAGGGATAGCCTATCCCCTCGTCGATCGCCGCCTGCAGTTCGGCCAGGGTATCGGCGAACTTGTAGGGCGAAGTCGGCAGGCCGAGTTCCTCGGCGGCGAGGCGGCGTATCCCTTCGCGGTTCATGGTCAATTGCGCGGCGCGGGCGGTCGGAATGAATTCCGGAAAATGCCCGGCCACGCCATCGCGTTCCATCTCGACCAGCGTCGCGGTGGCGATGGCCTCGATCTCGGGCACCACCAGTTGCGGCTTCTCGGCCTCGATCAGCGCGCGCAGCGCGGCGCCGTCGGTCATGGTCACCACATGGCTGCGATGCGCCACCTGCATGCCCGGTGCGTCGGCATAGCGATCGACGCCGATCACCTCGCAACCCAGACGCTGCAATGCGATAATCACTTCCTTGCCCAGTTCGCCGCAACCCAGCAGCATGACGCGTGTGGCGGAGGGAGAAAGAGGAGTGCCGATACGTTTTGCGATGCCCATCAGGTGCTCCCGATAAATTGATGTTCCCCCGATTTTAGAGCCTGCCGACGAGTAGCCCCAATGAACCAGCCACATCTGTACAGTTTCGACCCGCGCAGCTTTCGCGATGCGCTGGGTGATTTCGCCACCGGCGTCACGGTTATTACCGCGCGCGGCGCGGACGGCCAGCCGGTCGGCGTCACCATCAATTCCTTTACCTCTGTTTCGCTCGAGCCGCCGCTGGTGCTGTGGAATCTGGGCCTGCACTCGCCTTCGCTGGCGACTTTCGAGTCTTGCAGTCACTATGCGGTGAATGTCCTCGGCGCCGACCAGGCCGATTTCTCGCAGCGTTTTGCGCAGTCGCAGGCCGACAAGTTCGCCGGCATCGATTTCAAAGTCGGCGCTGGCGATGCGCCACTCTTGCCCGGCTGCTGCGCCTGGTTCGAGTGCCGCAACGAGTTGCGTTATCCCGGTGGCGACCACCTTATTTTTGTTGGCCATGTCGAGGGTTTCCGCCGCGAACAAAAGCCGCCGCTGATCTTTCACGGCGGCCGCTACCGCAGCCTCGCTTGACAGCACACCCATCCTCCTCGCGCGCCGGCTGGATCGCGGTCGTCGCGACGATATGCATCTGGACCGGTTTCATCCTCGTCACGCGGGCCGGCGGCAAGGGCGTGCTGACCGGCTGGGATGTCACTGCGCTGCGCTTCGGCGTCGGCGCGCTGATCGCGCTGTTCTTCCTGCCGCGCGTGACGCTGCCGCCGCTCAAGGTGATTGCGCTGTTTTCGCTGTTCGGCGGCATCGGCTATGCGGTCGCGGTGTATTCGGCCTTTCGCCTGGCGCCGGCGGCCCATGCTTCGGTGTTGATGCCGGGCGCGCTGCCCTTCGCGACTGCGGTGATCGCCTGGCTGTGGCTCAAGCAGGCGCCCTCGCGGCCGCAGCGCATCGCCCTTGGTTTCGTCTTCGCGGGTATCGTGCTGACGGCCGCCGACACGCTGCTCTACGGCGCGCAGATCAGCGGCATGCAGATGGTCGGCGACCTGCTGTTTCTCTGCGGTTCCTCGTCATGGGCGACCTTCACCCTGCTCTTGCGCCGCTATCCGGTCTCGCCGCTGACGGCGACGGTGAGCACGACGCTGGGCAGTGCCGTGGTGTATCTGCCGATCTGGTGGTTGTTGCTGCCGAGCACCCTGGGCCAGGCGCCGCTGGCCGAAATCCTGATGCAGTCCGTGTATCAGGGGGTGCTGGTGGTGTTCGTCGCCATGCTGCTGTACACGCAGGCGGTGCGCCATCTGGGGCCGCAGGCCGTGGCCCTGCTGATGGCGGTGGTGCCCGGCCTGTCCGCGCTGGCGGCGGTGCCGGTGCTCGATGAGCCCTTGTCGCTGCTGGCGCTGGCCGGGCTGGCGGCCGTTACTGCCGGCGCGGTGCTGGGCGCGCGGCAGGGGCCGAAGCCGGGTTGATCAGTCGCAGTGGCGGATTCTGTCTGTGCGGTGGTGCGTATGAAACAGCGTACGCAGGACGGAACCGATCTCTGCCGCGCCGGAGCGCAGGCTGGCGGTCAGCGACTGGCCGAACTGGAACAGACGCGCAAGCACAATTCCCTGAATGCGTTGCAGTTCCACGGCACGCAGACGGCGGGCTTCCTGTTCAATGGCAACTACGTCGAGGGGTAGCATGATGACTTCCTTTAATGGTGCGGCGCAACACCGCATGAGTGCACTCTAATTACATCTTGATATCAACACAATACGCATTGATGGAACAATATTGATGAATATTGTTCCATAATAGGATATGGATCGCGCTGCCCAGATGACCGCCTTTGTCCGTGCCGTGGAAACCGGCGGGTTTTCTGCTGCGGCGCGGGAAATGGGACTGACGCCATCGGCCCTGTCCAAACTGGTGACACGGCTCGAAGACCGTCTCGGCGCCCGCCTGATGCAGCGGACTACCCGCCGCCTGCAACTGACCGCCGAGGGCGAGGCCTTTTACGCCCGCGCCCGGCCGATACTTGCCGCCATGGACGAAGCCGAGGCGGAGGTCGCCGAAGCCGGCGCCAGCCCGCGCGGCCTGCTGCGCTTGTCCAGCGGCTCAACCTTCGGCACGCACCAGCTGGCGCCCGCGATCCCACGCTTCCTCGAGCTTCACCCGGCGGTCGAGATCGACATAACTATCAGCGACCAGCCCCTGGGTGCGATGCAGGAAGGGATGGACCTGGCGATCCGCATCGGGCCGCTGGTCGAATCCTCACTGGTGGCGCGGCGCATCTGCAACCTGGAACGGGTGATCTGCGCCGCGCCTGCCTACCTCGAGCGGCACGGCACGCCGCGCACCCCGGACGACCTGCAGCAGCACAACTGCCTGTGGATCACCAGCCTGCCGGCCCTGCGCCGCTGGCCCTTCGATACCGACGACGGCATCCGCGTGGTGCATGTGGACGGCAATGTCGCCACCAACAATGCCGAGACCGTGCTGCAACTGGTCTTGGCCGGGGTCGGCATCACGCGCCTGTCCGACGTGGTGGTCGCCGAATCGATCCGCAAGGGCACGCTGGTGCCGATACTCGCGGACTGGCACCACGTCGAGCCGGTGCCGCTGTTCGCCACTTATCCGAGCGGTCGCAACCTTTCGCCCAAGGTGCGCGCGATGGTGGACTTCCTGGTCGCCGAATTCGGCAGCGCGCCCTGGCGACAGGCTCGCACTTGAACCTCATATTCCTCTGAAGGCGCTCCCATGGCTACCCTGATCCTGCATCCCGGCAAGGAAAAATCCGTCCTGCGCCGCCATCCCTGGCTGTTCTCCGGCGCCGTCGCGCAGCTCGATGGCCGTGCGCGGCCGGGCGATACCGTCGATGTCGTCGCGCATGACGGCCGGCCGCTGGCGCGTGCGGCCTGGAGTCCGGCCTCGCAGATCCGCGCCCGGATCTGGAGCTTCGATGCCGCCGAAACCATCGACCATGCCTTCTTCAAGCGCCGCATCGCCGCCGCCGTGGCGCGCCGCGCCGCACTGCCGGAACTGGCCGGGCAGCAGGGCCTGCGCCTGATCCACGCCGAATCGGACGGCCTGCCCGGCGTCATCGCCGATCGCTACGGCGACACCGTGGTGGTGCAGCTGACCACCGCGGGCGCCGACAAGTGGCGGGCCGCCATCGCCGACTCTTTGCACAAGGCCACCGGCTGCGCGCGCATTTACGAGCGCTCGGACGTCGAGGTGCGCAAGCTCGAAGGTCTCGAAGCCGTGACCGGCTGGCTGCAGGGCGCGGCTGCCGACGACGAACTGGTCATCGAAGAGAACGCCGTGCGCATGACGGTCGATTATGTCGGCGGCCACAAGACCGGCTTCTACCTCGACCAGCGCGAAAACCGCCGCCGCGTCGCCGAACTGGCGCGCGAGCGGCGCGTGCTCAACTGCTTCTGCTACACGGCCGGTTTTTCGCTGCAGGCACTGGCCGGCGGCGCGCGCCAGGTGGTCTCGATCGACAGTTCCGGTCCGGCGCTGGCCACCGCGCAGCGCAATCTCGCGCTCAATCCGCAGCTCGATGCGGCGCGCGCGGTCTGGCGCGAAGTCGACGTCTTCGCCGAGCTGCGCAATCTGCGCGCGAGCGGCGAAAGCTATGAGCTGATCATTCTCGATCCGCCCAAGTTCGCCCACACCGCCGCGCATGCCGAACGTGCCGGGCGCGCCTACAAGGACATCAACCTGACCGCCATGCGCCTCCTGGCGCCGGGCGGCCTGCTGATGACGTATTCATGCTCGGGCGGCGTCAGTCCGGAACTGTTCCAGAAGGTCGTTGCCGGCGCCGCGCTCGATGTAGGACGCACGGCGCGCATCGTGCAGCGCCTGCAGGGCGCCGCCGACCACCCGGTCGATCTGGCTTTTCCCGAAGGCGAGTACCTCAAGGGCCTGCTGCTGCAGCTTGATTGATGGCGCGGCCTGTGCTCTCATAGCGCCCCCATGCGCCGCGTACTGAATCCCTTGCTGGCCCTGTTGCTCTCGCTGCTGCTGCTCGGCAGCCAGCAGGCCGCGCTCGCCCACATGCTGGGCCATGCCATGGCACCGGCGGCGGCGCAGGCGGCCACGCAGTTGTCAACTGATGTCGCGCAGGGGCAGGATGCCGAGCACGGCGCGGCGCTGGTGCTGTCGCATGTGTGCACCACCTGCATCGCCTTCGCCGGCGCCGACCTGGCGCCGCCGGCGCCGTTCATGCCCCCGGCGTGCGCTGCCGACGGCGCGGCAGCGGCGGCGTTCGCCGTGGCGCCAGCGCCAACTCTTGCCTTCCTTGCGGCCTTTCGCAGCCGCGCCCCGCCTCCGCTCTAAAGCCCCTTGACGTAGCGCTGCGCCGCCGGCCCGTGCCTGCGGCGCTCTTTGTCATTTGCTCTGGAGCAATCATGGATCGCCTATCCATTTCCGTGCTGGCCGCCTGTGGCGTGCTGGCGAGTTTTCCCGCAGCGGCCGCCGATGCCGAACTGCAAGCCCTGCGCGAGGAAATCGCGCAGATCAGAAAGTCATACGAGCAGCGCATCGATGCGCTGGAGCAGCGCCTTGTCGATACCGAAAAGCAGGCCGCGGCCCAGGGGGCCCGTTCGACGGCCGAGACCGCTGCCGGCCAGGCCCAGGTGGCCCGCGATGCCAGCCGCCAGCCGGCGGCTGCCAGCGCCTTCAATCCTGAAATCTCGATGGTTCTCGCCGGCATGTACAACAACACTTCGCAGGATCCGCGTCAGGATCCGACCGGCGCCGCCGGTCGCGAACGCCGCATCCAGGGCCTCGTGCCGGCCGGCGGCGAATTGAATCCCGAGGCCCGCGCCTGGAACCTCGGTGAATCGGAACTGGCGCTTTCCGCCAACATCGATCCGCACTTTCGCGGCACCTTCCTTGCGGCGATTTCGCCGGCCAACGAAATCGGCGTCGAGGAGGCGCACATTCAGACACTTGGCCTGGGCAACGGGTTCGGCATCAAGGCCGGACGCTTCTTCTCCGGCGTCGGCTATGCCAACGAGCAGCACCCGCACCTGTGGGATTTCTCCGACGCGGCGCTGCCCTACCAGGCCTTCTTCGGTCACCAGCTCGCCTACGACGGAGTCCAGTTGAAGTGGCTGGCGCCGACCGACCTGTTCCTCGAACTGGGCGCCGAGTTCGGCCGCGCCCGCGGCTTTCCGGCCAACGACGGAGAACGCAACAAGAACGGCCTGATGTCCGGCAGCGTTTTCGCCCATGTCGGCGGCGACCTCGGCGTGGCCAACAGCTGGCGCGGCGGCGCCTCGTTCTTTGCCAGCACGCCGCGCGAGCGGACCTACGACGATGTGGACAGCACCAACACGACGGTCACCAACAGCTTCTCCGGCAAGAGCAATACCGCGGTGCTGGACTTCGTCTGGAAATGGTCGCCCGAGGGCAATGCCAGGGACGGCGGCTTCAAGTTCCAGAGCGAATGGTTCCGCCGCCGCGAGGCGGGCGAGCTGACTTACGACACGGCGGCGGCTAGCCTCGGCACCGCCGCCGACAGCTTCCGTTCCGCGCAGACCGGCTTCTACGCTCAGGGCGTCTGGCAGTTCATGCCGCAGTGGCGCGCCGGCTACCGCTATGACCAGCTTTCTGCCGCGAACCTGGCCGTCGGGCTGGTGGACAGCGCGACGCTGGCCGCGGCCGACCTGCCGCTCTTGCAAAGCTTCAAGCCGCAGCGGCACACCGCGATGGTGGATTTCTCGCCCTCCGAATTCTCGCGCATCCGCTTCCAGGTCGCGCGCGACCAGAGCCGTCCCGGTATCAATGACAACCAGGTATGGGTGCATTACATCATGAGTCTTGGCGCCCACGGCGCCCACAAGTTCTAGGAGCCCGCCATCATGAAACGTCTATTGCTCGTTCTTCTCGCCAGCGCCGCCATGCCTGCCGCTGCGGCGCTCAAGGTCTTCGCCACCGTGCCCGAATGGGGCGCCCTGGCGCAGGAAATCGGCGGCGACCAGGTGCAGGTCTTCACAGCCACCACGGCCCTGCAAGACCCGCACCGCATCGACGCGCGGCCTTCGCTGATCGCCCGTGCCCGCGGCGCCGATCTGCTGATCGCCACCGGTGCGGAACTGGAAATCGGCTGGCTGCCGGTGGTGCAGCGCGAATCGGGCAACAGCCGCATCCAGTCCGGCCAGGCCGGCTATTTCGAGGCGGCGCGTTACGTGGCGATGCTCGACATTCCGGTACGGCTGGACCGGGCCGACGGCGATGTGCATGCCGGCGGCAACCCGCATATCCAGACCGATCCGCGCAACATTCTGAAGGTCGGCGCGGCTCTGGCGCAACGCATGAAGGAGATCGATCCGGCCAATGCCGCCGGCTACGACGGCCGCTGGCATGCCTTCAGCGAGCGCTGGCAAGCCAGCCTGGCGCGCTGGGAGAAGGCGGCCGCGCCGCTCAAGGGTGTCGCGGTCATCACGCAGCACCAGGCCTGGGTGTATCTCTTCGACTGGCTGGGCATGCGCGAGGTGGGCACACTGGAACCCAAGCCGGGTGTCGAACCGACCGTGGCGCATCTATCTCTGGTTCGCGACCGGGCGGCCAACAGTCGCCCGCGCATGGTGATCCGCGCCGCCTACAACTCGGCGCGCCCTGCCGAGTGGTTGTCCGCCGCAGCCAAATTGCCGATCGTCGTGCTGCCGTTCACCGTCGGCGGCACGCCGCAGGCGAAAGACCTGACCGGCCTGTTCGACGACACCCTGGCGCGCCTGCTGGCGGTGAAGTGAGCATGAACACACTGGACTGGACCCTGCTCGCCGTACCCTTCGCCGCTGGCCTGCTGGTGCTGGCGACGCACGTCGTGCTGGGCATCGACGTGCTGCGCCGGGGCATCATTTTCATCGACCTGGCGATCGCGCAAGTGGCGGGCCTGGGTGCGGTCGCCGCCAGCCTGAGCGATCTCGATGCCATGCTGCACGGCTTCGGGCCGCCCGGCATGGGGCAACAAATCGGCGCCCAGCTGGCCGCGGCGTTGGCCGCCGGCCTCGGGGCCTTGCTGCTGACCTGGTGCGAGCGGCGCTGGCCGGACATCCAGGAAGCGCTGATCGGCCTGGTCTTCGTCTTCGCCGCGGCCGCCGGCATCCTGCTGCTGGCGCGTCACCCGCACGGCGGCGAGCATCTGCGCGACCTGCTGGCCGGGCAGCTGCTCTGGGTCGGCTGGCGGCAACTGCTGCCGGTGGCGGTGCTTTACGTTGGCGTCCTGGCCTTGTGGTTCGGCCCCGCTCAGCGCTGGCCGCGGCTCGGGTTTTACCTGCTGTTCGCCGTCACCGTGACGGCATCGGTGCAGCTGGTCGGCGTGCTGCTGGTGTTCGCCAGCCTGATTGCGCCGGCCGTGGCGACTCGCGCCCTCGACGGCCGACATCGCGTCGTCAGCGGCTACCTGGTGGGCGCTGCCGCCTATGCCGCCGGTCTCGGACTTTCGCTATATGCCGATCTGCCGGCCGGGGCGACTGTGGTTTCTTGTCTCTGCCTGGCCGCATTTGCCGGGCTGCTGCTCTTCAAGCGCCGGAGCGGCGCGTTATACTGACCAGTCTTCAACAATCGCAGCGCCGATATAGCGCCAGAGCAGTGGCTGACGAAGACGACGACGATTTGATGTCCCTCGATTTCACGGTGCCCGGCGCGTTCGATACGCAGCCGGCAGAGCCCGTAGCGCCTGAAATTCCGGAACCGCCTGCCGCGCCGCCGCCACGGCGGCGTGCCCCCCTGCCGCCGGCGCTGGCCGAAGCCGCCCAGATGTATGCCGCTGGGCAGGAACTCGATGCCATGCGCCGCCTGGAGGCCGCGCTGAAGAGCGGTGAAGACCTCGGCGAGGCCGCGTTGCGCGCCTGGGGCGGGCTGTTCGATCTGCTGCAGGTGCTCGGCCGCCGTCCGGCCTTCGATGCGCTGGCGCTGACCTTCGCCCGGCGCTTCGAGAAATCGCCGCCGGCCTGGAGTGCGGTGACCGAGGACGACGAGCACACCGCTGCCGAAACCACCGGCGGACGCGCCCACGTGTCGCTCAGCGGGGTGCTGAATGCCCGCATCGGCGAGGTCCTCAGGCAGACCATGAAACTGGCCGCCACCAGCACCCTGGTGCGCATGGACCTGGCCAAGCTGGTCGATGCCGACAACGATGGCGCGACGCTGTTGCTGCGCGGGATTGCCGCCCTGAAGCGGGCCAACAAGGAATTCGTGTTCGGCAGCCCCGAGCATCTGGCGCAGATCCTGGCGGCGAAGCTGGTGCCAGGCGAGCGTCGCAACGAATCGATGTGGCTGCTGCTGCTGGAGTTGTATCAGCAGGCTTACCGCCAGGACGAGTTCGAGGAAGCGGCGGTCAACTACGCGATCACCTTCGAGGTATCGCCGCCCTCCTGGGAAGCGCTGCCGGCACACGCCGAGGAAGCGCCGCGGCCCGAGCTCGCGCCAGCGCGCAAGGCTGAAGGCTTTGCCCTGAGCGGCCAGTTGCTGGGCGCCACCGCGGCCGACTTCGCGCCGCTGGAAGCCACGCTGGCCGGCCGCGACGAATTCGATATCGATGCGCGCCACCTGGTGCGCATCGACGCCGCCAGCGCCGGGCACCTGCTCGAGGTGCTGACGCGACTTCACGCCAAGGGCAAGACGTTGCGCATTTCCGGCTTGAGCACGCTGGTTGCGGCCTATCTGGAGACGCGCGGCTTTGCCGATGTCGCCGAGTTGCGCGCCCGCGTCATTTGATGATTTTCCGCTGAGGAATTCCATGGAGCAATATCACGGCACCACCATTCTCTCCGTGCGCCGCGGCAACAGTGTCGCGCTCGGTGGCGATGGTCAGGTCACCCTGGGCAACATCGTGGTCAAGGCCACCGCGCGCAAGGTGCGGCGGCTCTACAACGAACAGATCCTGGCCGGATTCGCCGGCGGCACGGCGGATGCCTTCACGCTGTTCGAACGCTTCGAGGCCAAGCTGGAGCAGTACCAGGGCAACCTGCTGCGCGCCGCGGTGGAACTGGCCAAGGACTGGCGCACCGACCGCGCGTTGCGCCGGCTGGAAGCCATGCTTTCGGTCGCCGACAGCGAACATTCGCTGATCATTACCGGCAACGGCGACGTGCTGGAGCCCGAATACGGCATCGTCGCCATCGGCAGCGGCGGCGCCTATGCGCAGTCCGCGGCGCGCGCGCTGCTGGAGAACACGGAACTTGCGCCGGCGGAAATAGTCAAGAAGTCGCTGGAGATCGCCGGCGATCTTTGCATCTACACCAACCAGAACCACATCATCGAAGTTCTGGACTGAGGCCTCCCGAATGTCCTCCATGACTCCCGCAGAAATCGTTTCCGAACTCGACAAGAACATCGTCGGCCAGGCGCGCGCCAAGCGCGCCGTGGCCATCGCGCTGCGCAACCGCTGGCGCCGCATGCAGGTCGCCGATCCGCTGCGCACCGAGATCACGCCGAAGAACATCCTGATGATCGGCCCCACCGGGGTCGGCAAGACCGAGATCGCACGGCGTCTGGCGCGGCTGGCCAACGCGCCCTTCATCAAGATCGAGGCGACCAAGTTCACCGAGGTCGGCTATGTCGGCCGCGACGTCGACACCATCATCCGCGACCTGGCCGAGACCGCGATCAAGAACGCGCGCGAAGAAGCCATGCGCATCGTGCGCGACCGCGCCATGGACGCCGCCGAGGATCGCGTGCTCGACGTGCTGCTGCCGCCCGCAAGAGTTGGCGCTGGCGAGACGGCGGAAGACAGCACTACAAGACAGAAATTCCGCAAGAAGCTGCGCGAGGGCGAACTCGACGACAAGGAATTGGAGATCGAAGTCGCCGCACCCCAGGCCAGCATGGAGATCTTCGCCCCGCCCGGCATGGAGGACCTGACGCAGCAGATCCAGGGCATGTTCCAGAACATCGGCGGCGGCAAGAAGCGCGTGCGCAAGATGAAAATCGCCGACGCGATGAAATCGCTGGCCGACGAGGAAGCCGCGCGCCTGATCAACGACGAGGAAGTCAAGACCGCGGCGCTGAAGAACGTCGAGCAGAACGGCATCGTCTTCCTCGACGAGATCGACAAGATCGCCTCGCGCTCCGAGGCGCAGGGTGCCGAGGTCTCGCGCCAGGGCGTGCAGAGGGACCTCTTGCCGCTGGTCGAGGGCACCACGGTGTCGACCAAGTACGGCATGATCAAGACCGACCACATCCTGTTCATCGCCAGCGGCGCCTTCCACATCGCCAAGCCTTCCGACCTGATACCCGAACTGCAGGGCCGCTTCCCGATTCGCGTCGAGCTGGATTCCCTGTCCGTCGATGACTTCGAGCGCATCCTGACCCAGACCGATGCCTGCCTGACGCGGCAGTACCAGGCCCTGCTGGCGACCGAAGAGGTCGGCCTGGAGTTCGCCGCCGACGGCATCAAGCGCCTGGCCGAGATCGCCTTCCAGGTGAACGAAAAAACCGAGAACATCGGCGCCCGTCGGCTCTACACGGTGATGGAAAAACTGCTCGAGGAAATCTCCTTCGACGCCGGCAAGCGTAGCGGCGAAACGCTGGTGATCGACGGCGCCTATGTCGATGTCAAGCTCGGCGAACTGGCGAAGAACGAAGACCTCTCGCGCTACGTGCTGTAGATATCCATAATGCATTTTGACGATGGGCGGCGATTTCGTGGGCGCTACCTTCAATCGTTGCCGTGCTTGCACGTCGTTCTCTAAATTGCTACATTTGCAGCAAAATTGAGAACTACCTATGTCCCTGGCCCGCCAGCTTCTCGGCACTACCCGTTCCGCCGTCCTCGCCGCGCTCTTCCTGCATCCGGAAGCGGCGCTGCACGTACGCGAACTGGCGCGGGCCACCGGCGCTTCGCCGGGCTCGCTGCATCGCGAACTGCGCATGCTGACGGAGCTGGGTCTGCTGGAGCGCATGGAAGTCGGCCGCCAGGTGCATTACCGCGCCAACCGTGCCTGCCCGGTGTTCGGCGAACTGGCGGGCCTGCTGCGCAAGACCTCCGGGCTCGCCGATGTGTTGCGCGAGGCACTGACGCCGCTGTCCGGGCGCATCGCCGCGGCCTTTGTCTATGGCTCGATGGCGGCCGGCAGCGAGGGGCCGCGCAGCGACGTCGATGTGATGGTGCTGGGGCAGGCCGGCTTCGCCGACGTGGTGGCTGTCTTGGCGCCGATGCAGGACGTCCTCCATCGGGAGATAAATGCGACCGTGATGAAGCCGCCGGAGTTTGCGCGCCGGCACAAGACGGGCGATGGCTTCGTCGCCTCGCTGGTACGCGAACCGAAGATCTGGCTGATAGGCGGCGAAGATGACCTTGGCTAACCTCCTCAAAATCGGCCGCCTCAAGATCCATGCGACGAACGGCGCGGAAATCCGGCGACTGCTTGCCGCCGCCGCGCGCAACCTGGCTGACGCGCGAGTCGCGGCGGTCAGCGACGAAACCCGCTTCGACGCTGCCTACAAGTCCATCATGCAGTTAGCGCTGGCGGCGATGCTGGCGAGCGGCTACCGGCCATCGACCAGTGAGCCGGGGCATCACCAGACGCTGATCCAGTCGCTGCCATTGACCGTTGGTCTGGCCAACGATGCCTGGGTGGTGATCGACGCGCTACGCCGCAAGCGCAATGCTGCCGATTATCTTGGTGACCCGGTGGAAGTGGAGGCTCTCGCGGAATGCGTGACGCAAGCCGACTGTCTTTACGTCGCAGTAGAAACCTGGCTTCGCGAGCGGTATCCCAGCCTGCTGAACGAAGACCGATAAAGAATGACATGATCGAAAGAATCCTCGGCATCGTCTTCCCGATCTACGCCGTGGTCGCGGTGGGTTACGCCTACGGCCGCTGGAAGAAGCCCGACATGGCCTTCGCCAACCAGCTCAACATGGACATCTTCGTGCCGGCGCTGGTATTCGCCGCGCTGGCCTCGAAGTCCTTCGACATCGCGCAGAACCTGCCGCTCTTGCTCGGTGCCACCGCAGTGGTGCTCGGCACCGGGCTGCTGGCCTGGCCGGTGGCGCGCATGATGGATGTCGCGAGCAACACCTTCGTGCCGCCGATGATGTTCAAGAATTCCGGCAACATGGGCCTGCCGCTGGCGGTGCTGGCCTTCGGCGAATCCGCGCTGCCGGCCGCCGTGGTGCTGTTCTTCGCCGAGAACTTCCTGCACTACTCGCTGGGCACCTGGATGCTGGACCACAAGGCGAAGCTGTGGAACCTGTGGCGGGTGCCGGTGATTGCCGCGGCGCTGGCCGGGCTGGCCGTCAGCGTACTGCATTTTCCGTTGTGGCAACCGCTGTGGCTGGGCGTCAAGATGCTGGGCGACGTGTCGATTCCGCTGCTGCTGTTCTCGCTCGGTGTGCGCCTCACCGACAGCCGCCATGCCGACTGGAAGATCAGCCTGGTCGGCGCGATCACCTCGCCACTGGCCGGCGTTCTGGTGGCGCTGCTGATGAACCTCGCGCTGGGCCTCACCGGGCGCGATGCGGCCATGCTGATCCTGTTCGGTGCCTTGCCGCCGGCCGTGCTCAACTACATCTTCGCCGAGCGCTACCACCAGGAACCCGAACTCGTCGCCTCGATGGTCCTGATCGGCAACACGGCTTCACTGCTGATAATCCCTCTGACTCTGGCCTGGATTTTGCATTGAATTGAACGTCGGGTTTTCGGGATTTCTACCGGGAACCCATGATTGACGGCAATTGTCAGACTCCGGATACTTGCCGGCTTGCGCCAGACTCCTGATTCATTTTGTTGAGGAACAGCACCCTGGACTCCCCGTTCCAGCCGCACCGCGGCATCTCGCAACTGAATTCCGCGCTGTTCGACGTCAATCAAAGCGACGTCACGGGCACCGTGAATATGGCCAATCCGGGCGCGGTGGCGGATGCGATATGCAGCATCCTGGCGCGGCGCTATGAGGATTTCAACGAAGTCATCCTGCGCGACGGTTTTCTCGATATTGAGGATATTTTCTGGGGCCGGCAGGCCGGACTGCTGCCTTGCGATACGCCTTACCACGACCTGCGCCACTCGATGAGCACGGCCCTGGCCATGGCCCGCCTGGTCGATGGCTACGAGGCGGTGCATGGCGGCAAGGGGCATGCGCTGGGGGTCGAACTGGCAACGCTGGGCGTGCTGCTCGCCTTGTTCCACGATGTCGGTTTCATTCGCCGCCTGTCGGAAGCGGGCATCAACGGCGCCTGCCTGGTGCGCGAGCACGAACAGCGCGGCGTGGATTTCATGCACGGCTATCTCGCTGCTGGGCCCCTCGCCCATTTCGAGCAACTCGCCGAACTGATTCATGTCACGAATCTTGCGCGCTGTACCTGCGATACCCTGGCCGGACTGTCGCCGCAACTGGTCGATCTGGGCAAGATGCTGGGTACGTCGGACCTGATCAGCCAGATCGCCGGGCGCTACTACCTCGAACGTTGCCGATTTTTCCTGTTTCGGGAATTCGTCGCGGCAGGCGTGGACCGGACCACCTCGCCCAGCGGCGAAACCGTGATCCTCTATCCCACGCCCGAGGACTTGCTGCGCAAGACGCCCGGCTTTTACGAGCACCTGGTCAGGCCCCGCCTCGATGACGATTTCGGCAAGGCCTACCGCTACGTCGCGGCCCACTTCGGCGGTGACGATCCCTATGCCCGCTCGATGCAGCGCAACTTCGACTTCCTGCGCGGCCTGATCGAATGCAACGACTTTTCCAGACTGCAGCGCAAGCCCGTGCCGCTGATGCCGCTGCCGGCGGAATGAGCCGCGGGGGTGCCCGCTCCACCGCCCCCGCTCCTCGATGACCGCTGAAATTTCAGTTTCAAGGAGGCCGTATGAAGAGCGTTGAACAGATGGATGCCGCGATCGACCGGCTCAATGCGGAAATTGGCGACCTCGGTCTTTGGTCTCCCCCCGCGGTGCTGAAGCTGCACGAGTGGATCCGCGAGGTCGATACCCTGATCAGGAAGGAATTCAATCGCCGCGCGGCAAGCCACCACCAAAGTCCGCATCGCTGACGGGCAGACGACAATCAGTCCGCGTCCCTGCCAAAGACGAAGGCGTCCAGCACCAGCGAGCCCAGTTGGCAGTCGCTGAAGGCGCTGCGCAACTCAGCCTGGTCGCCGGCGGCGCCGAGCGCGACATACAGCGGCAGCAGATGCTCCGGCGACGGATGGGCGCGTGCCGCGTGCGGCGCCTGGCGGTGCCAGTCGAACAGCGCCGGCAGGTCGCGCCGCTGCAGCGCAGCGACAAACCAGTCACGAAATTCGGCGACATAGGGCAGGACGGCGCCTTCGTCCGCGTCGACCACCAGGTCGTGCAGATTGTGCGTGAGTCCGCCCGAAGCGAGGATCAGCACGCCACGCCGGGTCAGCATCCGCAGCGCCTGGCCCAGTCGGTAGTGGGCTTCGGCGTCGGC
>JAXMJU010000353.1:0-17357 GCA_034376265.1 Sulfuritalea sp. | reverse complement strand
CCGCATCACCTGGATCAACGACAAGTACAAGGCGCTGATAGGCTGGAACGGCAGCGAGCCGATCGAGGGTCGCGCCATCGAGGAAGTCCTGCCCAACAGCCGTTTGCGCCAGGTGATGGAGACCGGACAGGCGGACCTGCTGGATGTGCTGACTCTTGGGCGGCGCCAAATGGTGGTGTCGCGCATCCCGCTGCATGGCGAAGCCGGCAACGTGATCGGCGCGCTGGGCGTGATTCTGTATGATCGACTGCAGGCGCTGAAGCCGATCGTTTCGAAGTTCCAGCAGATGCAGACGGACCTCGCCACGGTGCGCAAGCAACTGGCGGACGGACGCCAGGCCAAGTATCGCTTCAGCCAGTTCATCGGCGCCAGCCGCCTCGCGGTGGACACCAAGGAACTGGCGCGCCGCGCCGCGGAGCGCGAAGGCGCGGTGCTGCTGCTGGGCGAGACCGGCACCGGCAAGGAGTTGCTGGCCCATGCGATCCATGCTGCGAGCCGGCGCGCCGAGGGGCCGCTGGTCAGCCTCAATGCCGCCGCGATTCCCGAGGCGCTGCTGGAAGCCGAGTTGTTCGGCGTCGAGCCGGGCGCCTATACCGGTGCCGGGGCCAAGTCGCGCAGCGGCAAGTTCCAGCTGGCCGATGGCGGCACGCTGTTTCTCGACGAGGTCGGCGACATGCCGCTAGCCTTGCAGCCGAAGTTGTTGCGGGTCCTGCAGGAGGGGGAAGTCGAGCCTCTGGGCGGCAACCAGCTGCGCGCCGTGAATGTCCGCGTGATCGCCGCCACCAGCCGCGATCTCAAGTCCATGGTGGACGCCGGGAATTTTCGCGCCGACTTGTACTACCGGCTGAACGTCCTGCCGATTCGTCTGCCGCCCTTGCGCGAGCGGCGCGAAGACATCTCGATGTTGTGCGAAACGCTGCTGGAGCAGATTGCCGAGCAGGGCGGCGAAGCCTCCTGCACGCTGGGCGCGGATGGCTTGGCGCGGTTGAGCGCGCATGACTGGCCGGGCAATGTGCGCGAACTGCGCAATGTGCTGGAGCAGGCGATGGCCCGGTCCGACAGTCGCCGTCTCACCAGCGTCGACTTTCCCATGCTGCCCGAGCCTCAGGCGACCACTGCGCTCGACGCAACGGGATCTGTGGCGAACCCCCTGGAGCAGCGCGTGCGTCCTTTGCGCGAGGCGGTCGCCATGGTCGAGCGCATGGAGATACTGCGGGCACTGGAGGCGACGGGCGGGGTCAAGCTCCATGCGGCCAAGCTGTTGGGGATCAGCCGCGCCCAGCTGTACGAGAAGCTCGCCATCCTTGGTATCCTGTCCCAGGAAACCGACACTTGAATGTTTGTCCTGTTTTCTGGACACTTTGATAATTACAATAGTTTCAATGTGTTGCATTTATAAAGCGACTCATGTGTCCGGATGTCAAGACAGCTTGCCCTTGATTGAGGTGCCTGAATATCTGTTATATATATGACTTGCCAGTGTTTTAGCGGGCTGGCACATCTCCTGCTTAGCTTGAAGCCGAACCCGTTTGTGCGGGCATCACTTCAATAAAGGAGGACCGGACATGAAATTCAAGACATTGGCTTTTGCATCCCTGGCGACCATGGTGGTCACCCTGACCGCCCCGGTCAGCGCGCAGGAACTCAAGATCGCACTGATTGCCGGCAAGACCGGGTTCCTTGAGGCCTACGCCAAAGAGACTGAAACGGGTTTCATGATGGGTCTCGAATACTTGACCGGCGGCAAGATGGAAATCAACGGCCGCAAGATCAAGGTTATCGTCAAGGACGATCAGAACAAGCCGGATGTAGCCAAGGCCGCCTTGGCGGAAGCCTATGCAGATGACAAGGTCGATCTTGCCGTCGGCACTACATTTTCCGCTGCTGCTTTGGCAATGTTGCCAGTGGCCGAGGAATACAAGAAAGTGCTGATCGTCGAGCCCGCCGTGGCAGACGACATTACCGGCTCCAAATGGAATCGCTATGTTTTCCGCACCGGACGAAGCTCCTCGCAGGATGCAATCGCCGGCGCCTACACCCTGCAGGGGGATGTGACCATCGCAACGCTCGCCCAGGATTACGCATTTGGCCGCGATGGCATCAAAGCCTACAAGGATGCCTTGGCCAAGGCCAATCCGAAGGCCAAGATTGTCCATGAGGAATATGTGGCACCGGCAACGACCGACTTCACTGCCGCGGCGCAGCGTCTGTTCGATTCGCTGAAGGACAAGCCGGGCCGCAAAGTGCTGGTGATGATCTGGGCTGGCGCCCATCCGATGACCAAGATTGCCGACCTGAAGCCTGAGCGTTACGGCATCGAGCTGGCGCCGGGTGGCAACATTCTTCCCGTGATGAAGAACTGGAAGAACTTTACCGGCGTCGAAGGTAGCATTTACTATTACTACGCGTTCCCGAAGAACAAGATCAACGATTGGTTTGTCGGCGAACATCAGAAGCGTTTCAAATCACCTCCAGACTTCTTTACGGCAGGTGGTTTCGCCGCAGCCAGCGCGGTCGTGAGCGCGCTGACCAAGGCTGGCTCCAGCGATACCGAAAAGTTGATTACGGCCATGGAAGGAATGGATTTCGATACGCCGAAAGGCAAGATGACTTTCCGCAAGGATGATCATCAAGCCATGCAGTCGATGTTCCATTTCCGCATCAAAAAGGCGCAGGCCAACGAATTCGACCTACTCGAGCTCGTGCGGGATATTCCGGCCAGCGACTTGCCGGTGCCGATCAAGAACAAGCGCTGAAAAAGCTTTGCCAAGGCGGGCCTGGCCCGCTGCGGCGCGAAGCGCCGAAGTCGATGGTCTCCGGCCCCTGCCCGAGGGTTGCCACGACCGCCTTGGTGAATTCATTTTCATGAACAACGAACATCCCGTCCTGTCGACGCACGGCCTCAGCATCCGCTTCGGCGGCCATGTTGCGGTCAACAACGTGAGCTGCGAATTCCGGCCGGGGTCCCTGACCGCGATCGTCGGGCCCAATGGCGCCGGCAAGACCACCTACTTCAACCTGATGTCGGGACAGTTGCCGCCGACCGCGGGCACGGTGCGGCTGTATGGCGAAGACATCACGCACTTGGGCGCGCCGCAGCGGACCAAGCGCGGTATCGGTCGCGCGTTCCAACTGACCAATCTGTTTCCCAACCTGACTGTGCTGGAAAACGTGCGCCTGACAGTGCAAAGCCGCGCCGGACTAGGACTCAATATGATCTCGATGTGGGCCAGCCATGTCGAGCTGATCGAGAAGGCCGAGCATTTCCTGCATGTCACGGCGCTGACCGAGCGCCGCCATGAACTCGCCTCGGCGCTGTCCCACGGTGACAAGCGCAAGCTCGAAATCGCGATCCTGCTGGCCCTGGAGCCCGACATCTTCATGTTCGACGAACCCACGGCCGGCATGAGCGTTGACGAAGTGCCCGTGGTGCTCGACCTGATCCACCATATCAAGGCCCAGGGCGACAAGACCATCCTGCTGGTGGAGCACAAGATGGACGTCGTGCGCTCGCTGGCCGACCGCATCATCGTGCTGCACAACGGTTACCTGGTGGCCGACGGCGATCCGGCCGAAGTCATGGCCTCGCCGATCGTGCAGGAAGCGTACCTGGGCACCGGGATGGCAGATCATGTCTGAGTTGTTGCTGCAACTGGAAGGGGTGCACACCCACATCGGCCAATATCACATCCTGCAGGGCGTCGATCTGGCGGTGCCCAAGGGCGGCATCACCGTGCTGCTCGGACGCAACGGCGCGGGCAAGACCACCACGCTACGTACCATCATGGGCCTCTGGCATGCCTCGCACGGCAGCGTGCGCTTTGCGGGCGGCGACATCACGCGCAGCCCGACACCCGAGATCGCCTGCGCCGGCATCGCCTACGTGCCGGAGACCATGAGCATCTTCTCCGACCTGACGGTGCGCGAAAACCTGTTTCTGGCGGCGCGCGGCGTGAAGAGCGCGGACCAGATGGACGAAGCGCGGCTGGAATGGATTTTCGGCTTCTTCGGCGCCCTGAAGAAATTCTGGAATCAGCCTGCCGGTACCCTGTCCGGCGGCCAGAAGCAGATGGTGGCGATTGCCCGCGCCATCGTCGAGCCGCGGAAGCTCCTGCTGATCGACGAGCCGACCAAGGGCCTGGCACCGGCCATCATCCAGGGCATGATCGCCGCTTTCCGCGAGCTCAAGCAGACCGAAACTATCCTGCTGGTGGAGCAGAACTTCAGCTTCGTAGCCGCACTGGGCGACTCGGTGGCCGTGATGGACGGCGGACGCATCGTGCATTCCGGAGCCATGGCCGAGCTGACGGAAGACCGGGATCTGCAGCACAAACTCCTCGGCCTGTCGCTGGACACTCACCAATAGGATCGGACATATGACGACGATAGCGCAGGTCGCAGCTCAGGATGCCGCCCTGCCCAAGCTTCGGGTGGACATGCTGCCGCTGCTGCTGGTGCCGCTGCTGGCCCTGCTGATGCTGCCGCTGGTGGGCAGCTTTCCGACCTGGGTGACGCTGACCGTGGCGGGGCTCGCCATGGGCATGATGGTGTTCATGATGGCCAGCGGCCTGACGCTGATTTTCGGCCTGATGGACGTGCTCAACTTCGGCCACGGCGCCTTCGTTTCGGTCGGCGCCTTCACCGCTACGCTGGTGCTTTTGCCGATGAAAAGTTGGGTCGAGGCGGACTCGATCCTGATGAATTTGTCGGTGGTCGGGCTCGCCATTTTGCTGGCGATGCTGGTCACCGGGTTACTGGGCTGGGCCTTCGAGCGCATCATCATCCGCCCGGTGTATGGCCTGCACCTCAAGCAGATCCTGATCACCATGGGCGGCATGATCGTCGCCGAGCAGCTGATCCACGTCATCTGGGGCGCCGAGCAGATCCCGCTGCAACTGCCGACGACGTTTCGCGGCGCGTTCATCATCGGCGATGCGGCGCTGGAAAAATATCGCCTGATCGCAGTCGGCGTCGGACTCACGGTGTTCGTCACCATGTTCCTGGTGCTCAACCGGACCAAGGTTGGCCTCTTGATCCGCGCCGGGGTCGAAAACGGCGAAATGGTCGAGGCGCTGGGCTATCGCATCCGGCGCCTGTTCGTCGGCGTCTTCATGGCCGGCTCGGCGCTGGCGGGCCTCGGCGGCGTGATGTGGGGCCTCTACAAGGAAACCCTGACGGCGGCGATCGGCGGCGAGATCACCGTGCTGGTGTTCATCGTCATCATCATCGGCGGCCTCGGTTCGGTCGGCGGCTGCTTCATCGGTGCCATGCTGGTGGCGCTGGTGGCGAACTATGCCGGTTTCCTCGCGCCCAAGGTAGCGCTGGTGTCCGACATCCTGCTGATGGTCACCGTGCTGCTGTGGCGGCCGCAGGGTCTCTATCCCGTGGCCAAGCGCTGATCATGATCAGGAACCTGCTCTCCGGAGATCTGCCGCGCAGCCGCCTGCTGTCGGCGCTGCTGCTCGCGGTGCTGTTCGGCCTTGCCTTCGCGCCCTTCCTTTTTTCCGGTGTGCGCTCGCTGAATGTCGCGGCCACCATCTGCGTCTTCATCGTCCTGGTCGCCTCCTATGACCTGCTGCTGGGCTACACCGGCATCGTCTCCTTCGCTCACACGATGTTCTACGGCATCGGCGCCTATGGCGTCGGCCTGGCGCTGCACAGCATGGGTCCGAGCTGGTGGGCGATCTTGGTCGGCACGGCGGGCGCGCTCGCGCTGTCGCTGGTGCTGGCGCTGATCATCGGCCTGTTCTCCTTGCGCGTGCGGGCGATCTTCTACGCCATGATCACGCTGGCGGTGGCATCCGCCTTTGCCGTGCTCGCCTCGCAGTTGTCCGACCTCACCGGCGGCGAGGACGGTCGTACCTTCCGGGTGCCGGAACTCCTGCAGCCGGGCTTCCATCTGTTCGAGGGCGATATTCTCGGCCGCGCCATCGACGGCAAGCTGATCACCTACTACCTACTGTTCTGCTCCGCCCTGGTGCTGTTCCTGTTCATGCTGCGCATCGTCAATTCGCCCTTCGGCCGCGTATTGCAGGCGATCCGCGAAAACGATTTCCGCGCCGAGGCGCTCGGCTATCGCACCGTCATCTATCGCACCCTGGCCAACTGCCTCGGCGCCCTGATCGCGACCCTGGCCGGCGTGCTGATGGCGCTCTGGCTGCGCTACGTCGGACCGAAGACCATGCTTTCCTTCGAGGTCATGACCGACATTTTGCTGATCGTGGTGATCGGTGGCATGGGCACCGTCTATGGCGCGGTGATCGGTTCGGCGCTGTTCATCCTGGTGCAGAACTACCTGCAGGTCCTGATGCGGGAAGCCTCCGACGCGATGACCGGCGTGCCGCTGCTGGCCAACCTGTTCCATCCCGATCGCTGGCTGCTGTGGCTGGGCGTGCTGTTCGTGCTCTCGGTGTATTTCTTCCCCACCGGCATCGTCGGCCGACTGAGGACCAGGGCGCTGTTGCGGAGACCGCGATGAGCCTGGTGCGGGTCGAGCGCGCCGATGCCGTGGCGCGCGTGGTGCTTTGTCGGGTGGGGATGCAAAATGCCTTGGTGCCCGAACTGCTGGCGGATTTGCTGATCGCGCTGGCCGGGCTGAAGGACGATGTCTCCTGCCGCGCCGTCGTGCTGGCGGCCGACGGCGAGGCCTTCTCGATCGGCGGTGACATGCGCCGCTTCCGGCGCGAACGCGAGCGCGGCGGTCTGCGCGCCTATGGATCGGAGTTGGTCGGGCAGTTGAACCAGGCGATCCTGGCGCTGATCGACCTGCCGCAGCCGGTGGTGGCCGCCGTGCATGGCATCGTGACCGGCGGTTCGATTGGCCTGGTATTGGCCGCCGATCTGGTCATGCTGGCACCGCAGGTCGTGTTCAAGGCGCACTACGCCACCGCCGGTTTCGGCCCGGATGGCGGCTGGACCGCGCTGGCCAGCCGTCTTGCCGGACGTCGCCGGGTGGCCGCTGCGCTGCTGCTGAACCGCAGCATTCGCGCCGAGGAGGCGGTGGCCTGGGGCCTGGCCAGCGAGGTCGTGGCGGCCGACGCACTGCAGGAGGCTGCGGCGGCGGCCGCGCGCAAGATCGCAAGCTATCCTGCCGGCACCATGCGCGCCGCCAAGCACCTGCTGTGGGGCGACCGCGCACAGCTTGCCGCCGATCTGGAAGCCGAACGCGTCCGTTTCGTCGAACTGATTGCCGCACCGGAAGCCGTGGCCGGTGTCGATACCTTTCTGCGCGACTTCGCCAGCTACCCCGATGCCCCGGATTTGGAGGACGCCCAATGTTGATACCCGACTGGCCGGCAAAGCACGCCGCACAGTTTCCGCAGCAGGTCGCACTGGTCGATCTGCACAGCAAACGTTCGGTCACCTACGCGCAGCTCAACGAACGCGCCAGCCGCTTCGCCGAGTTCATGCGCGAGCGCTGGCAGATCCGGCCCGGCGACCGGGTCGCGGTGCTGGCGCACAGTTCCTCGGATTACGTCGAGATGCTCTACGGCTGCGGCAAGCTCGGCGCTATCATGGTCTGCCTCAACTGGCGCCTGGCCTTGCCCGAGCTCGCCGGTATCGTGGCCGACGCCGAGCCGGCGGCGATCGTCTGGGGCGAGGAATTCGAGCAGGCCGGTGCTGCGCTGGCTGAGTCCTGCAAGCTGACCCGCTGCATGGTCACCGCCACGCCGCGCGGCGATGTGGCCGGCTACGAGGCCGCGCTGGCAGAAATGTCGGGCGCCAGCATCGAGATGCCCTGGCGCAGCCATGAGGACGTCTGGTACCTGCTGTACACGGCCGGCACCACCGGCAAGCCCAAGGGCGTGCTGCAAACCTGGGGCATGGCCTTCACCAACGCGGTCAATGGCATGCTCGCGGTCGGCCTGCGGCGCGAGGACAAGCTGCTGTCGGTGCTGCCCTACTTCCATACCGGCGGTCTGAACCTCTACCTGAACCCGATGATCATGGTCGGCGGCACCACGCTGATCATGCGCCAGTTCGACGTCGATCAGACCATGGAACTGCTGGAGCGCGAAGCGACGATCATGTTCGGCGTGCCGGCGATCTACCTGTTCCTCAGCCAGCATCGCCGTTTCGCCAGCGCCGACTTTTCACGGGTGCGCAACTGGGCCTGCGGCGGTGCGCCGATTCCCAAGACCCTGCTCGAGCAGTACCTGGCCAAGGGCGTCACCATCTGCTTCGGCTTCGGCATGACCGAGACCGGGCCGACCGTGTTCCTTACCGATGAGGCGACCGCGCGCAATAAGGTTGGCACGGTCGGCAAACCGGTGATGTACGTCGAAGGCAAGGTGGTGGATTCGGCGACGCGCCAGAACCTCGGCGCCAACCAGCGCGGCGAGTTGATGCTGCGCGGCCCCGGCCTCACACCCGGTTACTGGCGCAACCCGGAGGCGACGGCCAAGGCCTACGCGGGCGGCTGGCTATGCACCGGCGACATTGCCTATTTCGACGAGGACGGTGATTACTACATCGTCGATCGCTCCAAGGACATGTATATCTCGGGCGGCGAGAACGTCTATCCGGCCGAGGTGGAGAACGTCATCTTCCAGCTGGACGGCGTTGCCGAGGCGGCGGTGATCGGCGTCCATGACGACAAGTGGGGCGAAGTGGGCAAGGCCATCGTCGCCCTGAAGTCAGGCGTGACGGTGACGGACGAGCAGGTGATCGCGCATTGCAAGGCCAGGCTGGCCGGCTTCAAGGCGCCGAAGCATGTGGTGTTCGTCCCCGCCGTGGCGCGCAACGCCGCCGGCAAGCTGGACAAGCCGACGCTGCGCCGGCAGTTCGGCGAAGTTGCCAACGATGCTGCCCAATGAGGGCAGGATGAGCAGTTACCAGCGCGTCCTGTTGCAAGCCGATTTCGACCGCTTCGCCAAGCTGAGCGGCGATGACAATCCTATCCACTGCGATCCGGCGTTCGCCGCGAAGAGCCATTTCGGCGCCACGGTCGCCCACGGCATGTTGCTCTATGGCTGCATCTGCAAGGCGCTGACGGAACAGATCGGGCCGGGCGTGGTGCAAACGGAGCAGACGCTGATGTTTCCCAATCCGACCTATGCCGGCGATCGGCTGCGCATCGATCTGCACGTCGAAGCGGAAAGGGAAGGCCTGCTCGATATCCTGACCGAAGTCACGAAAGTTGGCGCTGGCGATACGGCGCTTGCGACCGCCAGCGGTCGCTGTCGCGTAGTTGCGCCCGGAACCGTCTTGCCCGCGATGGCTCCTGCGCCGCATGCGGTCGAGCCGGGCGATGGCGAACTCCATGGCCTGCGTCCCGGCATGAGCGCGAGCAGTACGCGCAGCTTCAGTGCCGGCGACCTCGACGAATACGGCGACCTTAGCGGCGACCGCAACCCGATTTTTCGCGACGACGCCGAAGCCCGCGCGCGGGGCTTCAGCGGCCGCATCGTGCCATGGCCGCTCCTGGCCGGCATGTTCTCCGACCTGCTCGGCACGCGTCTGCCGGGACGCGGTACGGGCTGGATGAAGCAGCAGCTGCGCTATCCCTCGGTCGCTTATCCCGGCGAGGCACTGACGGCGACCGTCTGCATCACGCGGCTGCGTGCGGACAAGGAACTGGTCAATCTGGCGACCCGGGTCAGCACCGCGGATGGCCGCGTGGTCTGCGCCGGCGAGGCGCTGGTGCTGGTGAGAAATTTGGAAAACAAGCCATGGCGGGAATTCGCATGAACGACGTCGGCATACTCGGCTATGGCCTGTATCTGCCGCCGCAGCACATGAGCGCCGCCGACATCGCCGCGGCGACCCAGGGCCGCTGGTCGGCGGCGGCGGTGCAGGACAAGCTGGGCATCGTGCGCAAGACCATTCCCGGCAGCGAGGACGGTACCCAGGAGATGGGGGCCCGCGCGGCGCTGGACGCGCTGGCGCGCTGCGACCTCGATCCCATGGAAATCGACCTGATCCTGTGCATGGGCGAGGAGTGGAAGGAGTATCCGCTGACCACCTCGGCGATTCACATCCAGGAGCGTATCGGTGCGCGCCGCGCCTGGGGCATCGACCTGCAGCAGCGCTGCAACACCACGGTGGCGGCGATCAAGATCGCCAGGGACATGATGATTGCCGATCCGGATATCGCGACGGTGCTGATCGTCGGCGGCTATCGCAATGGCGACCTGATCGACTACACCGATCCCGATGTCTCCTTCATGTACGACCTGGCGGCGGCGGGCGGCGCGCTGATCCTGCGGCGTGGACTGGGCCGCAACCTCGTGCTCGGCAGCCACATCATCACCGACGGTTCGTTCTCGCGCGACACCGGCGTGCGCTATGGCGGCACCGTGCAGCCGATCGAGTCACTGCCGGAGGAAACGTTGGACGACCTGCGCCGGCACGGCAACCGCAGCCTTTGCGTGTTCGACGCCGAGCACATGAAGACGCGCCTCAACGAAGTTTCCATGCCCAACTGGCTGGCCTGCATCGACCGGGCGCTGGCAAAGAGCGGGGCGACGCGTGCCGACATCGATTTTCTCAATGTGCTGCACTTCAAGCGCTCGATGCATGGCGGCTTGCTGGAAACCCTTGGTCTTGCACCCGAGCAGTCTGTGTATCTGGAAGACTACGGTCATGCCGGGCAGGTGGACTTGATGGTTTCCCTGCATGAGGGATTGCGCCAGGGGCGCCTGAAAGAGGGCGACCTGATGGTGGCCATCGCCGCCGGGATCGGCTATGTCTGGGGTGCTACGGTGGTGCGCTGGGGACCGGCCGGGCTCAGCCTGCGTTGAATCCGAAACGCTCGACGAATTGTTGCGGGTCGAGCGCCGGTCCCTTGAAATCGGCCTGCATGTAGTCGCAGCCGAGTTCCTTGAGCCGGGCCGCCGCTGCCTCGTCGGCGACACCGACGGCCACCACGTCCAGCCGCAGGAGGTGGGCCATGGCGATCATCGACTGCAGGATATGCTCGGACTTCGGTGCGCCGGCCAGATCGCGGGCCGCCGAGACGTCGATCCTGATTTCCTGGAAGGGCATGCCGGAAAGTCCGAACAGCGATGATATGGTCATACCCGGATCGTCGATCGACAGCTTTACGCCGAGTTCCTTCAGACGACCGAGCGTTTCCCGCGTAATCGCTTCTTCACCCAGTATCGAAGTCTCCCCGATTCCCAGAATCAGCGTACCCGGCCGCCTGCTCCAGGTGCCCAGCGCACGCTGCACCACCTCCAGCAGTTCCGCATGCCGCAGCGCGCGGGCCGGTAGCTTGACCCCGATGCGCAAGTCCAGTCCTGCGCTGTAGCGGAATTCCGAGACGTTGCGCAGCGCACGATTCAGGATCGAGGAAACCAGATCGGCGACCTTGTCCGCCGCGTCCGCCGCGGCGAACGCCTGCTCCGCATCGATCATGCCCAGCGCGGGATCGCGCCAGCGCAGCAGGCCTTCGGCACCCATGACCTGACCTCGGCGCAGATCGTACTGGGGCTGAAACACCAGTTCGAGTGCGTCTTCCGAAACAGCCGTGCGCAGGCGGTTCTCATAAAGGAGTTTCGATGCCGCCGAGTTGTCGCCGTCTTCGGCGTGGTCAGCGACCCGGCCCGGCAGCTCCCGGGCGCGGGTGCAGGCGCTCTTGGCCCTCTGCAAGAGGGTTTCCGCCTGATCTCCGTGCTCCGGATACATTGCGATCCCGATCGCCGGGCTGGCGTAGATTTCCTCCTCACCGATCCAGAACGGCATATCCAGCGCGCGCAACAGTTTCTTCGCCGCCAGCAGCGCCACGGCAGGCCCCTCGACGGTCGACAGGACGCAGGCAAAATCGTCCCGGCCCAATGCGCCAACCAGATCGTCCGGTCGCAGCACGTCGATACGCAGGGAGGCGGCGACACGGTTGCGCACGGCATCGCCGATCTGGTAACCCCACACGGCGTCGATGCGGCTTATCACGCCGCAGTCGATGACCAGTACCGCCAGATTCCCGCCGTCAGACTGTCTTTCCCCGACTATCCCGCGCAGCGCCTCCAGAAACTCGCTGGTCCCTGCAACCGAGTGGTTCGCTGGTGGCTCCGCGGAGCCTTCCTCGCTCACAGGAACAACTCTCGCGGATCGATCTTGACAGTGCCATACTCCAGCGAGCGCTGAATCCGGTAGGGCTCGCCGGGCCGGACCTTGGGATCCTTCATCAGGTCGAGCATCTTGTAGGGCACCAAGGGGTCGCCCTTGGCGTCCCTGACCACCATCAGGCGCGGCTGCATGCGACGCACCATGTTCTGGGCGATCACGATGGCGACTTCGCCGCTGTTCAGTTCGACCACGCTGCCGACCGGGAAAACCCCGATGCACTGGATGAACTGTTCGACCAGTGCCGGGTGGAAGCGCTTGCCGCGTTCCTTGTAGATGAGGCTGAGAGCGTTTGCCGGAGACAGGTTTTCGCCGAAGGGTCTCGGCGCCGTGAGCGTGTCGAAGCTATCCACGATGCCCGCGATCAAGCCGGACAGGGCAATGGCATCCCCGCGCAGTCCGCGCGGATAGCCGCTGCCGTCGAAGCATTCGTGGTGCAGTGAGGCAAGTCCCGGCAGTTCCGGGGGAAGGCCGGGCGTGTCGCTGAGCGTTCGGACCGAATGGTTAACATGGGTCCGGTAGAGTTCGATTTCTTCCGCGTTAACGGGGCCACGCGCGGCGAGTTGGGCGGGCAGCTTCAACTTGCCGACGTCCTGCAGCAAACCCAGCATGCCGAGCATTTGGATGCGGTCCGGCGGCAGTTGCAGGAAGCGCCCGAAAATGGTCATCATCACCGAGATACCTACGGCGCGGCTCAATGCTTCGCCGCCCTTCTCCTGCAGCTTGATCAGCAGTGCCATCGCATCGGGATTGCGCACGACGCTCTCGGTAATCTGCGCAGCTGCCTCATGCGACCGCGAACTGTCGATTGAATTGCCGATTTCGACCGCACGGGCAAGCTCCCGCACGACGACGGTCGTATTCGCGTAGGCATTTTGCGCCTTGGGCAGTTCGGCCTCGACGCTCGCCACTTCCTTGTACACGGTAGTGCCGCGGACTTTCGCCAGGTCCTCGGCGGTGACGCGGCCGATCTCCCGGCGCTCCTCCTTCTCCGGGTCGATGTAGACGTGCTTGCAGTACTTTTTCAGTACATCGAGTTGCTTGTCGCTTTTCAGGACAAAACCCTGAAATACGAAGGGGGTTTCAGTCCAAGGCCGATCCAGTTTGGAGATGTACGCCCCAAAAACGAGTTGGTCGACAGGTATTTCCCGGAGTTCCATACGGCTAAATTATATTGCCTGGGTGAGAGTATTTTTCCGCCTCTCTGCGTTAATACAGCAAGGATGCCACCCGGCGGAGTTCAGGAAGTGCTTGCGGTCGCGTGCCAAAGTCTCAACTTGTCCAGCGAAACCATGTCTGCCTCGGCTAAGACCATGCGCGCACCCTCGAAGTTCTCATGGATGGTGTAGTCGCTGACGGTGATGACGGTCGGGATTCCCGCCGCCAGCGAGGCGGCCAGTCCATGGGAGGAATCCTCGACGGCGAGGCAATCGCGCGGCGGCAGGTTGAGTTGCTTCAGGGTCCACAGATAGATATCCGGCGACGGCTTCTTGGCCGCCGCCACGCTCCCGGATGCAATCGCGTCGAACCAGGTGTCGGCATTCGGGCCAAGATTGGCGCGCAGCAGGCCCACCACGTTTTCCTGCTTGGAACTCGAAGCGATCGCCAGTCGCACGCCTTCGGTACGCGCGTCGCAGATCAGCTGCCCGATATCGGCGCGCAGGGGAATCGCGCCGGCGGCCAGCAGCCGCTGGTAATTGCGCGTCTTGATGTCATGTATGCGTTGCAGCAGCTCGTCGAAATCGGGCCGTACACGCGTTGCCGGATCATACTTTTCCGCATAGTGACGAATCCGTTCGCGGCCACCGGCAACATCCAGCAGGGTGCCGTAGAAGGCTTCGTCCCAGTGCCAGGGCAGACCGACTTCGGCGAAAGCAGCATTGAACGCCGGGCGATGACCATCGCGCTCGGTGTTGGCAAGGGTTCCGTCGACGTCAAAAATCAGCGCGCGCAAAGCCATAACGAGTCACCATTAGACAAGGCATAAAGTATAAAGACTAGCCGATTTTTCGCTTGAGCGAAAACCTGCCCGCGCATATATTTTTTTCGCAAGGAGCCGCGCCGGATTTTCAAGGCGACAGAGGGTGATAAAGTGCACGAATGAGCGTAAGCGTTTCGCTGATGCTCCTGACGCAGCACAAAGTAACTGGAGACCGCGCGCACGTGAAACCGACGAACATCGGCGCTCCCGACTATTTCCATAAGGTCGTGGATTGCCAGTGGGCCTGTCCGGCCCACACCCCCGTTCCCGAGTACATTCGCCTGATTGCTGCAGGGCATTACTCGGATGCCTACATGATCAACTGGCGCTCCAACGTTTTTCCCGGGATTCTGGGTCGGGTCTGCGATAGACCTTGCGAGCCGGCCTGTCGCCGCGGCCGGGTAGACAAGGAGCCGGTCGCCATTTGTCGTCTGAAGCGTGTCTGCGCCGACCTCAAGGACGACATTCAGGATCGCCTGCCGCGGGCGCCGGAAAAGAAGAACGGCAAGCGTATCGCCTGCGTCGGCGCCGGTCCCGCCTCCCTGACCGTGGCGCGCGACCTGGTGGCGATCGGTTACCAGGTGACGGTATTCGACAGCGGCGCCGCGCCGGGCGGCATGATGCGCAGCCAGATTCCAAAATTCCGCCTGCCCGACAGCGTTATCGACGAGGAATGTAGTTACATCATCGATCTCGGCGTGGAAACGCACTACAACCACTGGGTGGGCAGCCTGAGCGAGGTGCTGGCCGAGGGTTGGGACGCCGTCTTCGTCGGCACCGGCGCACCGCGCGGACGCGACGCCGACATCCCCGGGCGCCGGCAAGCGGCGGCGCATATCCAGATCGGCATCGACTGGCTGGCCAATGTGGCCTTCGGCCACACCACGAGCATCGCCAAGCGCGTGATCGTGCTCGGCGGCGGCAATACCGCGATGGACTGTTGCCGTTCGGCGCGGCGCCTGGGCGGCGAGGACGTCAAGGTGGTGGTGCGTAGCGGTTTCGAGGAAATGAAAGCCTCGCCCTGGGAGAAGGAAGAGGCGATGCACGAGGGCATTCCGATTCTCAACATGCTGGTACCCAAGGAATTTGTCCATGACAACGGCAAGCTAAAGGGCGTGCTGTTCGAAAAGGTCCGCGCCGAGTACGACGCCAAGGGCCGGCGCAGTTTGATTGCCACCGGCGAGCCGGACGAGTTGATGGAGTGCGACGAAGTGCTGGTCGCCATCGGCCAGGAAAATGCCTTCCCCTGGATCGAGAAGGACATCGGCCTCGAATTCGACAAGTGGGGCATGCCGGTGCTGGATCCGGAGACGCTGCAGTCGTCGCTGCCGAAGGTGTTTTTCGGCGGCGATGCGGCGCTGGGCCCGAAGAACATCATCACCGCCGCGGCACAGGGCCACGCGGCGGCGATTTCCATCGATCTGTTCTGTCGCGGCAAGAAGCTGCAGGAACGCCCGCCGCCCATGGTCAATCTGGTCAGCCAGAAGATGGGCATCCACGAGTGGAGCTACGACAACCAGGTGTCGGAGGAAGAGCGCAAGAAGGTGCCGGTCAAGGCGCTGGAAAAGACCCTCAAGGACATCAAGCTCGAACTCGAACTGGGTTTCGATCCCTTCATGGCCTGCGCCGAAGCCGAGCGCTGCCTCAACTGCGACATCGAAACGGTATTCACGGTCAAGACCTGCATCGAATGCGATGCCTGCGTCGACATCTGTCCGACCGAATGCATCACCTTCACCGGCAACGGCGAAGAGGACGACTTGCGCGGCCGCCTCAAGGCGCCGGCGCAGAACGCGGATCAGGCGCTGTATGTCTCGGATGCGCTGAAGACGGGGCGGGTCATGGTCAAGGACGAGAACATTTGCCTGCATTGCGGCATGTGCGCCGAGCGTTGCCCGACCGGCGCCTGGGACATGCAGAAATTCTTCCTGCAATGCGCTGAAGCGGGAACGGAGGTCAGAAAGACATGAGTGCCACGCAAGCAATCCGGAGTGCCAACGACTTCGTCATAAAGTTCGCCAACGTCAACGGTTCCGGCTCGGCATCGGCCAATGAGCTGTTCGCCCGCGCCATCATGCGCATGGGCGTGCCGGTGGCGCCGCGCAATATTTTTCCGTCGAACATCCAGGGCATGCCGACCTGGTACGAAATGCGCGTCTCGGGCGCCGGCTGGCTCGGTCGTCGCGGCGGTTGCGACCTTATGGTGGCGATGAATCCGCAGACCTGGGACCGCGACATCGCCGAGATCGAGCCCGGCGGCTATCTGTTTTACGATTCGACGAAATCGCTGCCGCGCTCGCGCTTTCGCGAGGACATCACGGTGCTGGGCATCCCGCTGACCGAGATTTGCAATCGCGAGTACAGCGATGCGCGCCAGCGCCAGCTGTTCAAGAACATCATGTATGTCGGCGCCCTCACGGCGCTGCTGGGCATGGACTTCGCCGTGGTCGAGAAGCTGATTGCCGATCAATACCGCGGCAAGGACAAGCTGATCGGTGCCAACGTCAATGCGCTCAAACTGGGCTATGACCATGCCCAGGCGAATCTTTCCTGCCCCATCGGTCTGCGCGTCGAACGCTCGAATGGCGTCGGCGACCAGATCTTCATCAATGGCAATGACGCCTGCGGCCTGGGTGCCGTCTATGGCGGTGCCACGGTGGCCGCCTGGTACCCGATCACGCCATCCACCTCGGTGATCGAGTCCTTCGGCAACTATTGCCGCAAGTACCGTACCGATCCCGACAACGGCATGGCCCGTTACGCGATCGTCCAGGCCGAGGATGAATTGGCCTCGATCGGCATGGTCATCGGCGCCGCCTGGAACGGTTCGCGCGCGTTTACGGCCACCTCGGGCCCCGGCATCTCGCTGATGCAGGAGTTCTTCGGGCTGGCCTATTTCGCCGAAGTTCCGGTGGTGGTCTTCGACGTGCAGCGCGGCGGGCCTTCCACCGGCATGCCGACCCGCACCCAGCAGTCGGACATCCTGTCGGCGGCCTATGCCAGCCACGGCGACACCAAGCACGTCCTGCTGCTGCCCGAAGGGCCCGGCGAGTGTTTCGAGATGGGGGCGCTGGCCTTCGACCTCGCCGACCGCCTGCAGACCACCGTGTTCGTCATGCTCGACCTCGACATGGGCATGAACGAGTGGCTGACCGCCCCCTTCCAGTGGGATGACAAACGCACGCTCGACCACGGCAAGGTGATGAGCGCCGAGCAGCTGGATGCCGGCAAGACCTTCGGCCGCTATCTCGATGTCGATGGCGACGGCATTCCCTGGCGCACGATTCCCGGTACGCACCCGACCAAGGGC
>JAXMJU010000352.1:0-3709 GCA_034376265.1 Sulfuritalea sp. | reverse complement strand
AACAGAGGGCCGCCCGAGTTGCACGGATTCACCGCGGCGTCGGTCTGGATGAAGGGCACCAGGTTTTCCTGCGGCAGCGAGCGCGCCATGCCGCTGACTATGCCGGCGGTAACGGTATTGTCGAATCCGAATGGCGAGCCGATCGCCAGCACCCATTCGCCCACTTTGAGCTTGTTCGGATCGCCCAGCTTGACTGCCGGCAGGCCGGCCGCGTCGATCTTGATCAGCGCCACGTCGGTGCGCTTGTCGGCGCCGATGACTTTGGCCTTGAATTCGCGTTTGTCGGTGAGGCGCACGGTGATCTCGTCGGCGCCATCGACGACGTGCGCGTTGGTGAGAATGTAGCCGTCGACGCTGATGATGAAGCCCGAGCCGAGCGAGCGGGTCGAAAACTCGTGCGGGGACTGGTCCGGATTGGGCGGCATAAAGCGGCGGAAGAACTCGAAGAACGGATCGTCCTCATCCAGATTCGGCATTCGCGGCACCTGCGGACGCGCGCGCGCGGTCTGCGCAGTGCTGATATTGACTACGGCCGGCCCCTGCTTTTCCACCAATTCGGTGAAATCGGGCAATTCGCGCGCCTGTGTATAGGTACTCAGCGGGAGCAGCAGCAGCCATAGGAGCAGTATTTTTCGCATGTTTACGTTCCTTTCCTTTATTGCGTTTTGGGGAGCATTACAGAAGAATTCGAGTGCGAGCCCTCGCCAGCCGCGGACAATTGATCACGGCTTGTGGTACTCCACCGATTCGGCAAGCGTCTTCACGCTTGCGGCGGGCGCCTCCCCGACCACGGTCACCAGATGGCCGGCAACTTGCCGGCTGTAGATATTGATGGCGCCCTGGCGCGACAGCCCGGGTGGCGGCTGCGAGGTCTTGTTGGCCATGGGCTCGATGAACACCGATATCGCGGCCAGCCCGTCGGAGTAAATCACGTGCCCGACTTCGGTGGATCCGTCCTGGGTGCGCTTCATTTCGGTCATTTTCTTGAAGCCGGGCAGCTCCGGTTTGATCGACCAGCCGGATACGGCCAGACCGGCTGCCACGGCGCCGGAATTCTCGATATGCCAGGTGCGCGATTGGGCCAGGAATCTGGGCTTGAGCTGGTCGCGGTCGATCTTGCCGCCGATGCTGATCTGGGTGAAAGCGAACTGCTCGATCGGCTCGTTCTTGTCGTCAAGAGTCTGGGATTTGAGCAGCATGCCGGTTTTCACGTCGACCCATAACTTGCGGCCGTAGCGCAGCTTGTCTTTCGGCTGGAGCACGATAACTCGGGAATCGTAGCCTGCAATGCGCTCGATCGCCCCTGCGCTGATCTCGTAGTGCTCGCCGATGTCCTGCAGGTTGATCGGCAACAGCGACGGAAAAACACTGTGGTCCGTCTGCTTGTCGACTTTTATCGTCTTGCTGTCCGGCAGGTAGCACTTCACTTCGTCACCGTTGCGCACGATTTCGCGCGGATGACCATCCAGCGTCTCCAGCCGTTCGCGTATCCCGCGCCGACCCACCACATGCACAATGCGCGAAGTTTCGGCCTGGTCGCCGCTGCGGAAGACGAACGTTCCGGTGTAGCTGAGCGTTTGCGTTGCCACATGGATGCGCTGCAGCCACGATAGCGCATCGCCTTCAGCCCGCGTCGATTGAACCGACAGCGCGAGCAGCAGCATGGCCAGAAACCTCATCGGCGCGCGCTGCCCCGCTGTTCGGCCACGGTGCGTACATAAGGCGCAACGCCTTGCATCGCGCTGCTCGGGGAGTAGCGCTGGTGGGCGAGCAAGTAGTCCTTGGCGCCCTCGCCTGCGGGCACGGCGACCTGTTTGACTTCGGCTGCGGGAGCGGCGGCAACCTGCACCGAATCCTGCTGCGTCCCGGACAGAACCATCCAGCCGACGAAAACCACCGCGGCCGCGCTCGCCGCCACCGACAGGGCGGCCCAACGCAGTTTTTCCGGCTTGCGGCGGCGCTGCGGTGCGAGCACTGTGGGCTCGGCATCGAGCCGGGCGCGGATTCCGGCGCACAGATCCGGGCCGTGCACGCCGCGCAAAGCGTCCCCGATCAAGTGGTAGCAGTCCCAGTTCCGGCGCAATTCCGCATCGCGTTTGAGTTGCGGCAGGAGCGGGCCGGCGTGCTCGCCGCTCAGTTCGCTGTCCATCCAGGCGGACAAAGTCTCTTTCATGGCGTCACCATCTCTTGTCTTTAGATATGTCCAGAAGCGGCCGCAACTGTTCCGCGATCGCCTCGCGCGCACGGAAAATGCGGGAGCGCACCGTGCCGATCGGGCAATCCATGATCTTCGCAATATCTTCGTAGCTCATGCCTTCGATCTCGCGCAGCATTATCGCCGCCCTCAGTTCTTCAGGCAGCCGATCCATGCTTTGGTTCACTGTTTGTGCAATCTGTTTGCTCATCAGCAGATTTTCCGGCGTATTCAGGTCGCGCAGCTGATCGTTATCGTCGAACGCTTGCGCCTCTTCCGAATCGTAGTTGGTGCTGGTGGGGACGCGCCGGCCCGTCGACGCCAGGTAGTTCTTGGCGGTGTTGATGCCGATCCGGTACAGCCAGGTGTAGAACGCGCTGTCGCCACGGAAGGAGGGCAATGCGCGGTAGGCCTTGACGAACGCCTCCTGCGTCACGTCCTCGATCTCGTCTGCATCGCGAATGAAACGCGACAGCAGGCGCCCGAGCTTGCGCTGATACTTGCTGACCAGCAATTCGAATGCCCGCTTGTCGCCCTGCTGCGCACGCTCGACCAGTTGCTGGTCAATGTCGCGCTCACTCATGCGCCGCCCTTCCCTGAAGCCTCGAGGCTGTTTTTCACCTGCCGCAGCCAGGCGATTTTCAGTATACCCCAACTGCCCCGACGCCCGCGGCAATGCCGCGCCCGGGGCGAAATCAAGTTCAAGCATTTCGATTGGCGTCGCGCCGCTACCGGGGAACTTCAATCCTTACCTCGCGCACTCAGGACGACCCCCGTGTGACCGTCGCTGGCGCATAAAGTTCACGGCCGTGCCAGACGCCAGCGCAGCCACACGCGCAGGCGGCGCAAGTCCTCGGCTGCAGCGGCGTCCGGCAGCAGCACCAGGGAGCGGCGGCGCCCGCCACTGGCGCCCAGAATCACCACGATCAGCCAGCCCGATACGTAGCTGCCGCGCAGTATCTCGGCCTCCTGCCAATGCCCAAAGCCATCCTGGCAACGCGCGCCGCCCGTGGCGTTCAGTTCCAAGGTGCGCATCGCCGAGTTGCCCCGCCGCAGGGCTTGCGCCAGATGCCAGGCCCAAGCGAGGGCTATGCCTGCCGCGACCGGCGCGAAAGCCAGGCCCGGCAGGCTGATCCAGGCGCAGGCGAGCGCCGTTGCGGCCATGACCGTCAAAGCCAGGGCCAGAACGCGGGAAGATCTCAGGGAAACGGTTAAAGTCTGGCTCAAACCCGGCTGAACACCAGGGTGCCGTTGGTGCCACCGAAGCCGAAAGAATTCGACAGCGCCACGTTGATTTTCATCTGGCGCGCCGTGTTCGGCACATAATCCAGGTCGCATCGCGCATCCTGGTTGACGATATTGGTTGTGGGCGGCGCCACCTGCTGGTACACCGCCAGCGCCGAGAACACGGCCTCCACGCCGCCGGAAGCGCCGAGCAGGTGTCCGGTCATGGACTTGGTCGAACTAACTGCGATCTTTTTCGCGTGCGCGCCCAGACTGCGCTTCACGGCAATG
>JAXMJU010000351.1:0-4783 GCA_034376265.1 Sulfuritalea sp. | reverse complement strand
AGCCGGCGCGGCGAGATCGTGCTGCCGGTGTCCGCGAGCGAGGAACTGAAGCCGGGCCAGGCCTTCGCCGCGATGCACTGGGGCGGCCGCTCGCTGTCCCACGCCGGCGTCAATCAGCTGATGCTCGCGGCCACCGACCCGGTCTCCAGGCAGCCCGAACTCAAGCACGCCGCGATCCGCATCGAGCGTGCCGAACTGCCCTGGCGCCTGGTCGTGCTGCGCGCCGCCGAATCGGCTGCGCCGGAAGAAGAAGTGCTGGTCTGGCGCGAGCGCCTGGCGCGGCTGCTGCCGGATTTCGGCTATGCGGCGCTGACCCTGGCCGGGCGCGACCATCCGCTGCTGGCGCTCGACGTCGCCAGCGCGCAGCCGGTGGCGGAGGACCGGCTGGCGGCGATGGCCGCCCTGCTCGATCTGGGCGAGTGCACCGTGTATCGCGACCCGCGCCGCGGCATCGTCAAAATGGCCCGCATCGACGCCGCCGGCGATCATCTGCAGGGTCTGCTGCTGGCCGGCGAGACGGCGGCCGCCGACTGGCTGCGCGATCTGATGACGAGCGGCCGCCCGCTGGGCGAGCTGCGCCGCTGGCTGTTCGCCCCGGTGGCCAAGCCGCCTCTGGCCTTGCCGCCGGCCGGCCGCACGGTGTGCAATTGCTTCGGCGTCACCGATACCGAAATCAAGGCGCTGCTCGGGCAAGGGCTCGACTTGGCGGGCGTACAGGCGCAACTCAAGTGCGGCAGCTCCTGCGGCTCCTGCCTGCCGGAACTGCGCCGCATGGCGACGCAGGCGGCACCGACGGTTCCGGCCGGCGCCTGAAGCTGGGGCGTGGCGCGGGGAACGGCGCGACGATCTGGGTTAACGGTCGGCTCGCCGGCCTAAGCGACCATTCGTATTTAGCCCCACCCGATCAGACTAGAACGGCCGCTTTGCGACCGTACAGAGTCCGCACTGTGCAATTAGCTCTCCCACTTCAAAAAGTAGGTCTTTAGCCGCTCCACCGTGTGCCGCCACTTGGGCGTCAAATGCTGACAGACGGTGTTCTGGTTGCCGAACAGGCCGACTTCGTAAATGGCTTTCTTGATTAGCCACAAAGTTCCGCCGACGCGTCGGAGCCTATGTCAACACGGCGGCGCGAAGCACGCTTCGCGAAACCCCGCCTGCGCCCCGTCGGAGAGAGGGAGATCACCGCTTGCTGAACTTTGTGGCGAATCAGTTCAACAACAATTGCGGTTGATGCACTGTGCGGGGCGGGCGCCCCGTGGGAACCAGATTGTTCTGGCGCAACCAGGCGAGCCACTGCCTAAGTACCGTTGGCGTAAACCGCGCCTTCCTTTGGTGCCAATGCTCGCGGACCTCGGTCACGATCTGCTCGTCGCTGGGCGAGCGGCCGTCGATCAGGAAGTCGTTCCAGGCGGCGAACAGGGTGGCGATGATTTCCACCTCGTCCGTAGTCTTGTCGCCGAGCAAGCCGAGCAAGCGGTCGAATTCGTTGCGTTGCTTGTCCGAGAGCAGACGCCCGGCGTGGGCGCATTGTTCGGCAAGCTTGCGGCCGGGCTGGTAGGTGATTTTCTTGTTGCCGCTGGCGGTGTTGCCTTCCGATACCCTGAACCAGTCTTCCCGCGCGCCCTTCTTTTCAAAGTCATAAATCCATGGGTCCAGGGGGCCGGCGGCATCGCGCAAGGGTTTCAATCCGAGTTCCAGGCCCACATGCGCCTGCGCCAGATAAAGCACTTTTGCCGCTGCGGTGCGGCCGAAGTAAGGCTTGTCCTGCATCTTGCGGACGGCGTAGCAGCCGATGGCAGCACGGTAGGCGGCGAGGTCGACGATCTCGGCGCTCGGGTTCAGCAGTTCATGGATGACGGCGTCGAGCAGCGCGGTACTCCTGATCTTGGCTTCGGCAAGCTGGGCTTCCAACTGGTCGACCATGGCCATGAGCTGATCGACCTTGGCGACGATGCCGCGCTGTTCGGCGAGGGGGGGGAGTGGAACAGGGAGGTTGCACATGACGTCGCGCCCGATGTTCTTCATCGAGCTGCTCGTTCCCGATGCGTTACGCGCGTAGTAAGCACGAGCGAAATCCGATGAGTTCGCCAAGTTGATGAATGGCTTCTCAACTTCGTCAGGGAAAATAAAGCGGACGATCTTGTCGCTCATCATCAGATGCGGCGGCGTCTGGTCGACGATGACGCTCCTTGCCACAAGTTCGGCAGTGTTGGCGCGAGATAGGAGGAAATCGCCCGCTTGCACTTCACACTCCGGACGCTCTGCCATTCCCGGAGGTAGTGCCTTGTTTTCCTCCGGCTGAAAAACACCCCAAGAAACAGCGCTCACCTTCAATACGGCCCAGTCCGTTCCCGTTCGACGCTCCGAATTACATTGTGGGCTCCAGCCCGAATCGCTCTTAAGCGAGATGTTTCCAAGGCGGGTCCACGCCCATGATTCCGGAATGTCATACGGACATTCGTCAACATCAACAGGGCGGAACATCTTCGCGCTCACCGAGCGTCGTGTTGCAGTAACCCGTTGAATTAAGCATTCCGCTGGCTCATCGTTCGGATCTTGAGCGACAAGCTTGCCTTGTACCGCGAGGCTGAGGATGGCCTTGCGCAGGTCGGCGGGAGTGATGGGGTAGGACTGGTGGAAAAGGAAGTCGAGGTTGGCCGGGGTGGGGGCTTCGGCGAAGCGGGTCAGGGACGCGTGGGCGAGTGTGGCGTGGCGGGTGTCGCGCTCCTGCTGCTGCGCCTCCAGCCGATCACACAAGGCCATCAACTCATCCACCTTCGCCACGATTCGGTTTTGCTCGGCAAGGGGTGGGAGAGCGATTGGGATGCTGTTCATCTTTGCCTGATTCATCTTTGGCTGTGCGGAGCCAGTGACGTAGGGCTCAAGATTGATGGCGTTGATGTGCAACTCGATGTAGCGGAGGAAGTCTTCGGAAATTCCGTCGAGAACGTGGGCATGGTTGTTTACCCAATACCGTCCCCGCGCCATGAATGCTATTGGCGTAGAGCGATTTACGAGATTTGCACCATCCTCCCCAATGAGCAATAGCGGCTTGTCAAAGAGGTAGTGATCGATCTTGTCGATGACACCCGACGCGCCGTAATAATCGTAAGCCTTCGCTTTGGTGGCGCGTTCTTCCTTGCTGACAGGTATTCGCTCCCCGTCGCGGTTGACCATGACCTCACCGAAACGTACCCAAACCCAACTCGGCGGAATATCGAAATCACCTTCTTCCGATGTCATTGGCGTAACGGTAGTGGGCCCTCTAAGCTTCCCCTTCTTAGACAGTGTGGTCTTATGCGCAGCAATTCTGCTGAGCAAGGCAATCGCCGATTCGTCCTCGGGGTATTGAGGAACGAGTTTGCCTGTAACAGCGAGGTGCCTCACCAACTCCCGCATCTTCCCCACAGCATTCGGGGCGTCCGCGAACAGTTCGAACTTCTCGAAAAAAGCTTCCAGCCTCATGCCCCGGTTCCGGCGCGTGCGGTCAGGGCGTGGTGCAGTTCCTTCTTCAACGCGGCGCGGGTTTCGGCGATCTGCGCCAGCAGTATTTCGTACTCCGGCAGCAGGTGATCCACGTCGCCGGGGCCGTCGTCGGGGCGGTGGGGGTTCTTCAGGTCGAGGTTGTAGTTGCCGGCCTTGATGGTGTCGATGGAGACGCGCCAGGCCTGCTCGTTTTCCACTCGGTTATCCCACCACGCGCGCTCGGCCTCGAATTCCTCGATGCGGATCGGCTTGCCCTTGTTGTAGCTCTTGGCGCCGCTTGGATAGGGGTGCTCGTAGTACCAGACTTCGGTGGTGGGCTGGCCCTTGGTGAAGAACAGCAGGTTGGTGCGGATGCCGGTGTAGGGATTGAACACGCCATTGGGCAGGCGCACGATGGTGTGCAGGTTGCAGTCGGTGAGCAGGGCTTCCTTGATGCGGGTCTTGACGCCTTCGCCGAACAGCGTGCCGTCGGGCAGCACCAGTCCGGCGCGGCCGCCGGGCTTGAGGATCTTCATCAGCAGCACGAGGAACAGGTCGGCGGTTTCGCGGGTGCGGAATTCGGCGGGGAAGTTGGATTCGATGCCGTCTTCCTCCATGCCGCCGAAGGGCGGATTGGTGACGATGACGTCGACGCGCTCCTTGGGCGACCAGTCGCGCAGCGGCCGCGCCAGGGTGTTGTCGTGGCGCACATTCGATGGCACGTCGATGCCGTGCAGCAGCAGGTTGGTCATGCACAGCACGTGCGGCAGGTGTTTCTTCTCGATGCCGGCGAAGCAGTCCTGGATGGCCTGTTCGTCGGCCTCGGTTTTGGCTTGCTTGCGCAGGTGCTCGATGGCGCAGGTGAGGAAGCCGCCGGTGCCGCAGGCGGGGTCGAGGATCACTTCGCCGAGCTTAGGATCGATGACTTCCACCATGAAGCGGACGACGGGGCGCGGAGTGTAGAATTCGCCGGAATCGCCGGCGGCGTCGCGCATCTCCCTCAGCATGGACTCGTAGAACAGGCCGATGGTGTGGACCTCATCGCTGGAGGTGAAGTGGATAGTATTGACCTTGTCCAGCACGTCGCGCAGGAGGTAGCCGTTGATCATGCGGTTGACGGTGTCGCGGAAGACGCTGGCGATCACATCGCGGCGATCAGCGCCGTCGCTGCCCTGGAGGGAGCGAAGGTAGGCGAAGAGGCCGGGGCCGCGCGTCCCGTCCGGGCGCACGGACTCGTCCTGGTTGATGAAGGCGATGAGCTCGTCGCCTGTGACGCCGCCGGGCTTCGACGCCCAGTCGCGCCAGCGGTAGGGCGGCT
>JAXMJU010000350.1:0-12819 GCA_034376265.1 Sulfuritalea sp. | reverse complement strand
TCCGCTCTTATCTCGCCACCCTCCACAAACAGGGCGCCAATCTCTTTCATGCCCTCACCTTGACCTTCCAGGGTTCTCCGCCTCAGCCTCGCTTCGCTTGATCAACCATCAGCGGCGGCGGCTGGCTACCTGAGTAGTTACGTTGAAACTTGCTTTGCCGTTAACCGAGGACATCCACCATATCGGCGATGACGATATGGCGCACAGCCTTCAGGAGGCGTAGTTCGCCGGCGACATAGTCACGCGTCACCTCCGACTCGGGGCTTGCGGCGACATCCTGGTCCACGTTTGCCTCGATTTCCGTAAGCAAATGATCTGCGGCAGCGGGCACGGCTTTCACCAATCTGTCGAGTTCGCGAGCGGCGGTCGCAGCGTTAAGGCCAAGTAGTTGCGCAGCCGCGGTGACATGGTGGCGTGTGACGCTGTGAAATGTCGTGGCACTGCCTAGCGTTAGCGCCAGAGAAGTGTGGGGCCATCGCGCCGCTTCGCTGGCCAGAGAACGCGTCTCATACGCTGCCGTGCAGAGCAGGTCGTACGGGGGAGCGATCTCGATACCCGTTGCATCGACCAGAAAGGAGATGTTCTTCAGATGGTTGTCGCCATTGCCGACCAGCAGGTTGAACACCAGCCAGCGATAGAGCTGTAGCCGGGCAGCGGCCCGCGACCGACATTTCGATACCGCGTCGCCCAGACTTTCCAGATTCGCTGCGGTGTATTTGAAGCTGCGGGCTTTGTTGAGCAGCTGACACGTGTCGATCACATGACGTCGGCCGATTGCGCCAGGTTCGGCGCCGTGTATCCGATCGAACCGTTCAACGAGGTAGACCGGCTGGGGTACGTAAAGCCGCTGTACGCGGGGCGGGGATAGTCCGGCGGCCGCCGCAAGACGCATCGTGAAGTATTCGTTCATCACCGAGGCCGGGTAGCTGGCGTCCGGATGGTCCGGCTTGAGGATATGGGTTGATGGCGTTCCTGCCAAAGGCTCATACAGTTCGTTGTTCTGCTGGACGACAAGCAGCTTGTGCTGTGCGCCGGCAAGCGACATGTGCTTGGGTGCGCCGTGCGTGAGCGACACCGTGGGCAGATTCTTGATGCGAGCGCTCAATTCGGGACGGGATAGAGGGCGTAGTCCCTTGTCGGCGGCAGTCGGCTTATCCGGTGTTTGCAGGACCAGCGCACCGGCAGACTCGGCGCCGTAATACGCAAGGAGCCCAAACGCGTCTTCGGCCTGCAAGGTGGCCTCCTTGGCGAGGACGCCGCGCAGGCCTTCTTCGGGCAGCAGGTTGTCGAAATACCACTGCACAGGTCTGAACGTGGCACCGTCACGGTGGAGTCCGTCGTTTCGCGGCAGGGCGGGCGACAAGTCAAAGGCCTCAGCCGTGTCGCGCCAAGCCGGGTCGTATTCGAACGTCCAGAGATCGTCGGTCTCGGTAAGGCGGCCGGCCAGGCGATCGTTCACAAGGACGTCCAACTGCCGCATGGTCATGCTTCACGACTTCTGGGCACGGTTTCCTTGGGGCGGCGGGGTTTTAGCGGCTTTACGCCGGATTGGCGCAAGCGTTCAAATGCAGGGAGCACGTTGTCCGGGACGTCTGCTCGAAGCTCGATACCCAACTCGGCCAGCAAACCCAAGACCCGGCCGAGTTGCACCGTTTCCTTGCCACGCTCCACTTCGCGCACGAACACCGGACCAACTCCCGCGCTGCCGGCCAGATCATCCATGCGCACACGTTGGGTCTTGCGAGTAGCCCGAATGAGCAGTCCAAGGATCTTCGGGGATTGAATCATGACTTGCATGGCGCACTCCAAATCGATGCTATCGGGTCGATTATGTGACTTTAGGGCTCTGGAGGCAAATAAAAGATGCAATGCCATCGATTATTGTGAGCCGTAGCCTCGGGAAGTATATATTCGATGCGAAAGCATCGTTTTTAATTTCTATTCTTTCAGATACATGGTGCGCAAGCCAGATAGATTCTGCTCCGTTGTCGTGAAGGTATGCGCCATCCGCAGGACAGGCCTACCCGATTTCTAGCGGCGTCCACCCCAGCAGTTCAGCCAGCCTGCGAATGATCCAGGCGGACTCTTTTTCGCTGAAGTTCGACGGATCGGCCGCCAATCCCCGGTGGCAACGCGTCAGGACTTCCTGTTCCGGGAAGTTCTCCTTGAATGCGATCGCACGGGCATGTTCAGTCAGCATGCAGGCCATGTCCTCGCACCGTTCATAGCGGTCCAGTATGACTTCTTGAGAAGCGTTCGGCCGGTCGTGTCCGGGGGTGACATGCATGAGCATGAACGATTGCGGGATTTCAATCTGGTTATCGATGGGCATATGGGCTCAGGATGCGATCGACTCGGCTTTATTCATGGGACTCTCTCGGAACAAATTTCGCGATCCGGCTTTTGTCTTCGTCGGCGCATAGCTTATGCATACTCGAAGCTGAACGCGTTTCCAGTCAGCTCCCGTTGCCAGACCACCAGATTCGGCGGCTGGATGAACAGGCCCCACGTCTGCTTCCGATCCTGAAAAGGCTCTGCAACAGCCCTGAATACCGTCGGCGTGAGGATCGCCAGGCAGCGGCCATCGGGACTGTTGCGGGCCGATTCGGAGCGCAGCATCTCGATGCTTTCCTGTCTTGCGCGGGCCACGAGTTCCTGGGTCTTACCGTAGTGGGACGGATGAATCCAGGTTTTTCGCTGGGCCCTGAAGGGGGGCAAGCTCAGATCCAGGTGCAACTGAGTGGCACCATGGAATTCGAACAGAGTCATCTGTATCGAGGCAGACCGGCTGGCCAGGGCTTCGCTGTTCAACCAGAAGCGCAGGCGCCAGTATCCGGCTTCGGCGCAGGCGGTCTGGATGTCTTCGGCACCGTAGAACACCGCGGGATCGAAACGCCCCCGGAATCGCGATCCAGAAGGCGGTGGAGGCAGATAGCGAAAGGGCGTGCTCAGGAGAAAGTGCAGGCCCTTCGCTTCTTGCGGTAACTGCGGTTTGGCGTTTTCGATGATGTCTTCGAGGATGCCCTGGTCGATCACATTGCCCATCGTCAGGGCGATGGTGGCGTTCTTGTGCTGCGCCTCGACCGCACGCCAGCCCGAGCCCTGCCAGGGGCGAGCCTCAGGCAGGAGCGCGATGGGCGTCAACGTAATCGCAGGCGTGAACCAGGCCGCGCGCGTTCTGGATCACCGCGAACGGGATCTCGTTGCCGAACGCGAGGTTTCGCGATTTCAGCCAGGCCTGCGCCAATTGATCGTTGCTGCCGACGATCGAATACAGGCCGCGATACAGGCGAACGAGGAGGGCGGCCAACTCCCATGCCTTGGTGCGTTCGCGAACCGTGAATTCGCCCCGCATCAGGCGGGATGCGGAAGGCTGGCTGATGCCGATGATGTTCCCGAGATCGGTGGCGCTGATATCCAGATGCCGTGCGACTTCCGCCACCGCGGTGGTAAGGATCCGCGCTCGATCTTCGACTTTGGCGGCGATGGCCTGCGGCATGATGCATTCTCCTTCACCGACGTTTCGTATTCTATTAAATACTAGTAAATAAATATAGTCAATAGAATGGACGTAGGGCAAGCCGATGAACCGAATTCCGCAAATCGGCAATGCACATGCTGCGGAGTCCGGCCACAAATCTCTGTAAAACGTCGAGCCAGCGAGGCCGTTCAGTCGGCGATCATCCGCGAGAATTCCCCGCTGTCGATCAGCCGCTGCAATTCGCTGGCGCCACCAACCAGAACGCCTTTGACGAACACCATGGGGAAGGTCGGCCAGCCGGTCCACATCTTGAGGGCGTTGCGACGCCTCCACTGGCCGAGATAGCTTCCATACTCAAGATATTTGTACGGCGTTCCCAGCGCATCCAGCGCCTTGCACGCCTTTCGCGGGAAAGGATTTTGCGCCATGCCGACGACCACGACCTCGTTTTCGGCGACGGCTGCCTGCACTTCGCCCACGATGTCGGCATGCTTGTCCGCGATGGCCCGGCGGATGGCGGGATGAATATGGTCTTCGTCCAGGATGCTGCGACTCATGTCGGACTCCTTGGTCTTGCTGCCATGATTGCCAATCATTGCACGCAGATTATCACCGCTGCGCCGTCCCGCCAGCGCCAACTATCGTCCGTCATCATCCTGAGCCGGATTTCGGGTGGCCGCTTTGGTCTGTTGCTCAAGGACGGCCGGTTCGCGCATGCCACCTGTCTTGACGATTCGCAAGCTTCCGGCTTCTAGGGGAATTCCATTTGCAAGCTATACTCGTATCGAAGATTCGCTAATATTGGATGGGAGGTTGTCGTGAAAACCATGAGGAATTTGTTGTTGACGGCCCTGCTGACCGGTCTGCTGGCGAGTGCGCAAAGCATGGCTGCGGGGCCGGAGCGCAAGACCGTGTCGATCAATGATCGCGTACCGACACCGCAACAGGTGGCAGATGCGCTTTTCCCCAAGGAAATCGAAGCCTTGAAGAAGGAATGCGCGCAGGCCGAGAAGGCCGGCATGCGTTGCCAGGCCAGGATTCCGAAGTCGTCCCTGGATTCCGTGCTGGTCACTTTCCCGCGCGGCTCGGCGAGCCTGAACGGCGAAGCGCTGGAATTCCTTTCGGCGGTTGGGCAGGCTCTGAAGAGCCGGGAGTCGATGTGGACTTCGATACGAATCGAGGGCCATACCGACGTCACGGGCAGTCCGGCGGTCAATCAGCGCTTGTCCAAGGAACGCGCAGACGTGGTCAAGAGTTATCTGGTCAAGAATTTCGGGCTGAAAAACATAGAGACCGTCGGCCGTTCCAGCGAGCAGCTGAAGGATCCGGCGGACCCGGAGAGCGCGCTGAATCGCCGCATAGAGTTTGTCCCCGAGTGGTAGTCGAGGCCGCCTGAGCGGCGGCCATTGCGGCTAAAGCCCCTGCGTGCGGATGGGGCGCAGTCTGGCGGTCGCCGGAGTCGCGATGGCCGTTCGTATTTCATCCAGGAGGCGCGACTTTTCGGCGCCGAGGGTGCCTTTGAGCACTAGCCGGTTGGAGACGTGATCGCTGCGGAATACGGTGCGCCTGAGTTCCAGTGCCGATATGAAGGTTTCCATTTCAACGAACAACTCGCGTTGATCGCAAGCTTGCCAATCGGCGAATCCGGCACGGAAGCGGTCGTCGCCCTGCGGAAAATTCACCACCAGGGTTGCCAGGAATTCCGGCTGTGTCGCATTGGCCAGACGCGCCGAATTTTCCGCATGTTGCCGCGACAGCGCTTTGCCGCCGAGGCCGTTGAGAATCATTACCGAACGTCGGATGCCGGCCTGCTGCAGCTTGTCGAGCGCTTCGCAGGTGCTGGCGAAGCTTTCGCCCTTGTGCACTTTCGCCAGCACCTCGTCATCGCCCGATTCGGCGCCGACGTAGGCGATGCTGAGGCCGGCCGCTGCCAGTTCGCTGAGTTCCGCCACCGATTTCCGGCGCAGGTTGCGCGGCAGGCAGTAACTGGACACGCGGCGCACCGCCGGCAAATGCTCGCGGATCGCATCGAGGATTTCGAGCAGGCGTCGGGTCGGCAGCACCAGCGCATCGCCGTCGGCGAGAAACACGCGGCGAATCTCGCCGCCGAAACGCTCGCCGCAGCGGCGCAGGGTCTCCAGGGTTTCCGTGGCATCGCGGGCGCGGAATTTCTTCTGCGGCGCCGTGTACATTTCGCAGAACGTGCACTGGTTCCACGAGCAGCCGTCGGTGACCGGCAGGATCAGCGATTCGGCCTCGCTCGGCGGACGGAATACGGGATTGACATAGCGGATCGGGAAGCCGGGATTCATGTTGCCGATTATGTTACGGGCGTTTAGTCCGCGACGATATCCCCTTGTGGGATTTCGAGGCCGGCGCAGGCTATGATTCTCTGTTCCCCGAAAACTTGATTTCTGCCCCATGCCCTTTCCCGCCTTGGCCTTTGTCGACCTCGAAACTACCGGCGCCACGGCGACGGCCGACCGCATCACCGAAATCGGCATCGTCGAGGTCGACGCGGATGGCGTGCGCGAGTGGTCCTGCCTGGTCAATCCGGGTACCCCGATTTCAGGCTTCATCGAGCGCCTGACCGGCATTTCCAACGCCATGGTGGCCAATGCACCGCCGTTCGAGGAGGTCGCTGCGGAAGTCAGGGCGCGCCTCGACGGACGGCTTTTCATCGCCCACAACGCGCGCTTCGACTACGGTTTCCTGAAAAACGAGTTCAAGCGCGCCGGCCACGATTTCCGCGCCACGGTGCTGTGCACCGTCAAGCTCTCGCGCAAGCTGTTTCCGCAGCATGCCAGACACAACCTGGACAGCCTGATCGAACGCCACGACCTGACCGTCAGCAGCCGGCACCGGGCCCTGGGCGACGCGCGCCTGATCCACCAGTTCTGGAACCGGGTGCAGGCCGAGATCGCGCCGGAACTGCTCGACGAAACCGTCAGGACGCTGACCGCGCGGCCGAGCCTGCCGGTCAACCTGGATCCGGCCGCGATCGACGATCTGCCGGAAGGTGCCGGCGTCTATCTGTTCTACGGCGAGAACGATCTGCCCTTGTATGTCGGCAAGAGCAAGGAATTGAAGAAGCGTGTGTTGTCCCACTTTGCCGCCGACCATGCGGCGGCCAGGGAAATGAATCTGGCGCAGCAGGTGCGGCGCATCGAGTGCATCGAAACCGGTGGCGAGATCGGTGCGCTGCTCAAGGAGGCGGCGCTGATCAAGCAATTGCAGCCGATTCACAACCGGACTCTGCGCCGCAACGATGAGCTGTGTTTCTGGCAACTCGTGGAACAGCGCACGGGCGAGTGGCGGCCGCAGCTGCTGTTGGCGAGCGATCTCGGCGGCCGGCAGCAGGAACAGCTGTTCGGGCCGTTCAAAAGCGCGAGGGATGCCATGAAGAGCCTGACCGCACTGGCGAAGGAACATCGACTTTGCCACGCGCTGCTCGGGCTGGAGAAAGTCAAACCCGGCAAGCCGTGTTTTGCCCACCAGTTGCAGCAATGCAAGGGCGCCTGCGTCGGCAAGGAGCCGGTGTCCTTCCACAGCGCGCGCCTGATGGCGGCGCTCGGCCGCCAGCGTCTGGAACCGTGGCCCTTCGCCGGTCCGGCATGGCTCCGCGAAGGCGACGAGCTGCATCTGATCGACCACTGGCGCCACCTTGGCACGGCGCACCGCGAAGCTGATCTATATGCGCTGCTGGAGACCACGCCGCCCGCCTTCGATCGGGACTGCTACCGCATCCTGCTGAAGGCGTTCGATCGCATGACGCCGTTGGCGGCAAGCCTTGCCAGCGAGGCGGCAGAGGCCAGCTGAAGCCGGTCCTCAGTGCGTTGCCGCAGGCGGGTTGCTGCGACGCCACGCCAGCCGTTCCTTGAGTTCGGCCATGGCCACAGCGGCGGCCTTTTCCCCTTCGAGTACTGCGCGATGACGGCCGGCGAAATCGGTGGCGGGCAGTTCGGCGGTGATGGGGCGGATCACGATATCGGCTTCCGTCGTTTCGTAGCGGCTGATTGATTGGCCCATTATGGCAAAGGTTTGCAGCAGTACCTCGACCGTGCTCAAAGTGCGCGCGTCGCGCGGTTTGACCGAGATATCCACGGCGATTACGAAGTCGGCGCCGAGGCTGCGCGCGGCGCGCACCGGGATCGGGCTGACCAGGCCGCCATCGACATAGTCGCGGCCGCTGATGCTGACCGGCTGGAACACGCCGGGCACGGCGGACGAGGCGCGTACCGCCATACCGGTGTTGCCGCTGCGAAAAAGCACGGATTCGCCGCTCTTCAAGTCCGTGGCGACCACGGCAAAGCTGCGCTGCAGCTTCTCCAGCGGTCGGTTCGCAACCGCGCGATTGACGAAATTCTGCAAGGCTTCGCCCTTGAATATGCCGCGATCCGGCAGCGACCAGTCGCCGATCTGGGCCGCGTCGATGTCCAGAGCGATCTTCTGCAATTCGAATCCGGATAGTCCGGAGGCATACAGCGCGCCGACCACCGCGCCGGCGCTGGTGCCGACCACGAAGTCGGGCACGATGCCCTGCGCTTCGAGCGCCTTGATGACGCCAATGTGGGCAAAACCGCGCGCCGCGCCGCCGCCCAGCGCCAGACCTATCTTGACCGGTGCCGGTGGCGCTGCCGGTTTTTCGCCCAGCAAAGTACAGCCGGAGAGCAGGGTGACGGCAAGAAAGGCGAACAGGAGGCGGTGCGTGGCGCGCATGACTTCAGATGGGCCGCGACGTGGTAAGCGTCGGCCGCAAGGGCAGTGGCTATTTGGCTAAAGCGTACCGGGCACGAGGCGCCGCCCTGGCGCCTGCGATGCCAGGTTGAGGGTTTAGCTCGACGCGCCGGGCTTTCTGCCGGGGCTCTTGGGCGGAATGTAACCCGCCACGCGGCAAAGTACTGCCTCGACTTTCTCGCCGTTGTTGAAGCGAGTCACGCTGCATTTCGAGATCTCGCCGCGCGCCGACAGGTCCGAAATCGAGCGGCGCACCTTTGCCAGGGATAGCCCCGTCGCGGCAGCGATTTCGGAATCGAAGCGCTGGCCGTTAGCTTTCAGGTATTGCATGATTTCTTGCATATCAAGTGCTCCGCGTAAAGGTGAAGCTGGTGGGCCCAGCGAGACTCGAACTCGCAACCAAAGGATTATGAGTCCTCTGCTCTAACCATTGAGCTACAGGCCCGTCGTGAAACTGCAACGGCTCGCGTTGCATGAGCCGCCGGTATTGCGCAATCAGGTTTCGGAATCGAGGAAGCTGCGCAGCTTTTCGGAACGGGTCGGGTGACGCAGCTTGCGCAATGCCTTGGCTTCGATCTGGCGTATGCGTTCGCGGGTGACGTCGAACTGTTTGCCGACTTCTTCCAGCGTGTGATCGGTGTTCATCTCGATGCCGAAGCGCATGCGCAGCACCTTGGCTTCGCGCGGCGTGAGGCTGTCCAGCACCTCCTTGGTCACTTCACGCAGACTGGCGAACAGCGCCGCATTGTCCGGCGACAGTGTCGCCTGGTCTTCGATGAAATCGCCAAGATGGGAATCGTCGTCGTCGCCGATCGGCGTTTCCATGGAAATCGGTTCCTTGGAAATCTTGAGAATCTTACGGATCTTCTCCTCGGGCATTTCCATTTTCACCGCCAGCGTCGCCGGATCCGGTTCGAGACCGGTTTCCTGCAGGATCTGGCGGCTGATGCGGTTCATCTTGTTGATGGTCTCGATCATGTGCACCGGGATGCGGATGGTGCGCGCCTGGTCGGCGATCGAGCGCGTGATGGCCTGGCGGATCCACCACGTGGCGTAGGTCGAGAACTTGTAGCCGCGACGGTATTCGAACTTGTCCACCGCCTTCATCAGGCCGATGTTGCCTTCCTGGATCAGGTCGAGGAACTGCAGGCCGCGGTTGGTATACTTCTTGGCGATCGAGATCACCAGGCGCAGGTTGGCCTCGGTCATTTCGCGTTTGGCGCGGCGCGCCTTGGCTTCGCCGGTGGACATCTGCTTGTTGATGTCCTTGAGTTCCTTGAGCGGAATGCCGATGCGGGTCTGCAGGTCGATCAGGCGCTGCTGCTCTTCGAGAATGTTCGGCGCCGCACGCATCAGCTGGGCGCAATAGGGCTTGCCCGACTGTACTTCGTGCTTGAGCCATTCCATGTCGGTCTCGTGACCGGGGAAGGTCTTGATGAAATGCGGGCGCGGCATGTGCGCCTTGTCCACACAGAGATGCAGGATCTTGCGTTCGTGGCTGCGCACCGCCTCGACCATGCCGCGCACCGAGTCGCACAGTCGCTCGATTGACTTGGCGGTGAAGCGGATATTCATCAGCTCATCGGAAATCTGCTTTTGCAGGCGCAGATAGCCCTTGTCCTGCGAACCCTTCTTGGCCAACGTCGGCTGCAGCTTGGCGAACAGGGCGTGGATGATGGAGAAGCGCTCGAGGGCATCCTGCTTGAGTTGCAGCAGCGAGGCGGAAATTCGTGCGCTGCCGTCGTCTTCCTCGTCCTCGTTGTCCTCTTCGACTTCCAGCTCTTCGTCTTCGGCGAGCGCCTCGATGTCCTCGTCGCTGGCGTTGGGGTCGATCAGGCCATCGACCAGCTCGTCGATGCGCATTTCGTCGCGCGCCACCTTGCCGGCGGTTTCCAGCATTTCGGCGATGGTCGTCGGGCAGGCCGAAATCGCCATGATCATGTGCTTCAAGCCATCCTCGATGCGCTTGGCGATTTCGATTTCGCCCTCGCGCGTGAGGAGTTCGACCGAGCCCATTTCGCGCATGTACATGCGCACCGGGTCGGTGGTGCGGCCGAATTCGGAATCGACCGTGGACAGGGCCTGTTCGGCTTCCTCCTCGACCGCTTCGGCATCGACCGGCGCCGGCGCCGATTCGTTGAGCAGCAGGTCATCGACGGCAGGCGCTTCGTCGAACACCTGGATCGCCATGTCGTTGAAGGTGGAGATGATCGATTCGATCTGCTCCGCATCGACCAGGTCGTCGGGCAGGTGGTCATTGATCTCGGCGTAGGTCAGGTAGCCGCGTTCCTTGCCCAGGGCGATCAGGTTCTTCAGGCGGGTGCGCTTGGTGTCCAGATCGATCGGGGTGGCCTCGGGAGCGACGAGCTTTTCCTTGCTCTTGCGCCCACGCGACTCGGCGATGGCCTTGGCCACGGATTTTGCGGCGACCGGCTGCACTGCGGGTTTCGCCGGCACGACGGCCTCGACAGGCGGCGACAGGGGTTTCGCCGGCTTGGCGGCAGCGTGGGATTTGTCCGCAGCGGCTTTGACGCTTGCCTTGGCCGGTTTGGCCTTGGCGGCGGCGGGCTTCTTGACCGGCACAGGTTTTTTCGGCGCGGGTTTCTTCGCGACCGGCTTGGCGGCGGCCTTCGACTTGCTCTGCTTGGCGATTTCCTTCGACATGACTATCCTCAGCTGGAGCACGATTGCGGCGCGGTGCCGCCGGCCATGGAAACGCCGCGACTTGCGCGGAAAGGTCGGCTCAGCGCGCCGTGAAAGCGCTGGAGAACCATTAAGTATATCCTATCGGACCCCCTTCCGTCTAGGACGCGCTGGGGCGCTTCTTTGCCAGCAGTTCGGTCAGGCGTTTGCGGTCTTCGGACCCCAGACCCTGCCTGGCCCGTGCCGTGAGCTGTTCGATCTCGGCGGTTAGGGCGGTATGGCGCAAGCGGGTGACGGAATCGTTGAACATGGCTTCGAGGGCACCGAGATCGACTTCTTCCACCATGTTTGCCGCAATGCCGGCGATCAAGGCTTCATGGGGTGTGCCGCGGAAAAACTCCAGCAGCAGGCCGAAACCGCCGGCCGGCAGTTCGCCGTGTTCGATCGCGTCGGCAATCGCAATCAGCGCCTCGCTCTCCACGCGTTCGCGGTCGATCAGTTCCAGTGGCAGGCTGGCTGCCCACTCGGGCTTGTGCAAAAGGATTTGCAGCAGCTTGTATTCGATCGAGGAAGGCACCGGGCGCTGCTTCATTTGCGCCGGGGCGTAGCGGTCGCGGGCGAGGGGTTTCAGGCCGCATTCGGCCTCGACTTCAGCCTGCGACACCTGTGCGCGCTGGGCGATCTCCTTGGTCAGCTGGACCCGCAGGATCGGCGCGGACATCTTTTGCAACAGCGGTTTTGCTTCATGCACCAATTTAGCGCGTCCTTCGGGAGTGCTCAGATTGATCTGCCGTTTTCGGACAAGTTCGCGCAGAAAAAATTCACTGAGCCGTGTAGCGGAATTGACCAAGTGAACAAAATTGTCCTTCCCGTGCTCGCGAATATATTCGTCAGGGTCTTGATCGCTGCCGGTCTGCAGGATCTCGATGGTTTTGTTGTCCGGAATGAACTCCAGACTGACCTCCATGGCTTTCCAGGCTGCATTGTCACCGGCGTTGTCGCGGTCGAAGCAGAACACCACGCGATTGGCCATTTTCAGGAGCCGCTGGACGTTGGCTCCGGTGGCTGCGGTACCAAGCGTGGCGACCACGTTTTCGACCCCGCACTGGGCGAGTCCAACCACGTCCATGTAGCCCTCGACCACTATGACGGTTCCTTCTTCCTGGATGGCTTTGCGTGCCTGGGGCAGGCCGTAAAGTTCGCGGCCCTTCTCGAACAGCGGAGTTTCCGGTGAATTCAGGTACTTGGGCTCGCCCTGGCCGATCACCCGGCCGCCGAAACCGATCACATTGCCGCGCTGGTCGAGGATGGGGAACATCACCCGGTCGCGGAAGCGGTCATAGCGCCGGCCCTGCTCATTGACGATGACCAGGCCGCATTCGACCAGCGCCGGATCGTCGTAGTCGGAGAAAACCTGCTGCAGTCCCTGCCAGCCGTCCGGCGCGTAGCCGAGGCCGAATTTCGCGGCAATTTCCCCGGAGAGGCCGCGATTCTTGAGATAGTCGACGGCTTTCGGCGAAGTCTTCAGCTGCTCGCGGTAGAAGTGCATGGCACGCGCCATCGGTTCGGTCAACGGCGCCTTTTTGGCCCGGATCGCCGCGTTGCGCTCCTCGTGGGGCACCTGCAGCCCGGCCGAGGACGCCAGGTCCTCGACCGCTTCGATGAAACCGATGCCGGCATGCTGCATCAGGAAGCCGATCGCGCTGCCGTGCGCGCCGCAACCGAAGCAGTGATAGAACTGCTTGCTTGGACTGACCGTGAAGGACGGGGTCTTCTCGGAATGGAAGGGACAGCAGGCGCTGTAATTGGCGCCTGACTTGCGCAAGGGCACGTAGCGTTCGACCACATCGACGATGTCGACGCGGGCCAGCAGTTCCTGGACGAAGCTTTCGGGGATCACGCGGGCATTATGCCGCGCTTCAGCCGGCCGCCAGCTTCGCCTTGACCAGCTTCGAAAC
>JAXMJU010000349.1:0-5451 GCA_034376265.1 Sulfuritalea sp. | reverse complement strand
GATGTCTTCGCCTATGCCGCGACCGACGGCATTGCCACCACGCCAGCCACGCTCACCGTCACCATCACCGGGGAGAACGACGCCCCGGTCACGGCGGCTGATTCAGCCAGCGTGGGCGAAGACGGCGCCCTTGCCGGCAGTGGCAATCTGCTTGGCAACGACAGCGATGTCGACACCGGCACCGTCCTCACCGTCTCTGCACCGGGCGACTACGTCGGCGCCTATGGCACGCTGACCTTGGCACAGGACGGCAGCTACAGCTATGCCCTAGCCAACGATTCCGCCATCGTGCAGGCGCTGCGCGAAGGCGAGATCGTTTCGGACGTGTTCGCCTATTCCGCCAGCGATGGCCTCACCACCACCCCGGCCACGCTCACCGTCACCATCACCGGAACCAACGACGGCCCGGTCACGACCGCCGACGCAGCTAGCGTAAGCGAAGACGGTACGCTCGCCGCGAGTGGCAACCTGCTGGCGAACGACAGCGATGTCGACGCCGGTACCGTGCTCACCGTCGCTGGGCCCGGCGACGGTGTCGGCGCCTACGGCACGCTGACCCTGGCGCAAGACGGCAGCTACAGCTACGCGCTGACCAATGATCCTATTTTCCTCTGTTACCCCGTTGGGATGAGTAGCGGAACTGAAGGCGAGAGGGCCAGGGGCGGGTGGTTTTTCGGTCTGGCGGCGATGATTTTTGCAATGATGTAACGCACGAGGGCCGCCCATCGATCAGGTTTCGTCAACTGAGGCGCAGATGCGAGAACGGCATCCAAGCCCTTGCGTATATTGGCAATCATGGCCTTGATCTGATCGCCTGCGGCATGAGTCAAGGTCAGCAGAAGCCGTGATTGGTTGGCATGTTGGGTCAATCGTGCCACCCCCGCCAACAGCATGGGACGCGAGGTGATCGCCTCCAAGCGCGTCTTCGGATGCGCCAGGCGCACATACCAACTCCACCAGTTGTAAATCAGGGCCACCGCCCGCGCTGAGAGATTGCAGCGTTCCAAATCCTGGGTGGTGTAGCCGCCCCAGCCCCACTGGTTCTTCAACTCGTCAAAGCCATTCTCGCAATCGGCCCGATCCCGATAGAGCTGACCGATGGCGTCCAGATCGTAGTCGGAATTGGTCACCAGGACGGCGTATTCCCAGAGCTTCACCGGTTGCAGCGGATCGGCAAAGTGCAGGCTTTGTTGGCGCTTCTCCCGTTTGCTCGTCTTCTTCGTCTCCGCCACGAGCGTGTCCTTCACGGCTCGGCGTACCACCACCACTCGCCGCGCACGGCTCCAGCCGGACAAGGCAAGTTCCGCTTCGACGGCGTGATATCCCTCGCCGATATCCCGCCAGTCGGCGCGCGACCAGTGCCGCTCAATCAGACGCTTGACGCCTGGGCTTTGACGCAGCTTGAACAGATACGTCTGGTCAATCGCTTCCAGCTCACTCATCACCGGTTCGTTGCCAAAGGCATTGTCGCCGCGGACCAGGCGAGGACGCTGCTCCGGCGGAAGTGCCTTCAGGATGACGATCAGTCGCGGCAGGCTGTGTTTGGCCGCATGGGCCTTGCCGCCCTGGACTTCGGCATCGAGCACCAAGCGCATGTTGGCGATCCAGTAGGTGTGGATGGCATGACTGGGGCGCCCCGGCTTGGTTGGGTTGTAGCTGATTTCCGCACCGTCCTGATGGCCGTAGAGCAGTTTGATCGTCGTGTCGCAGTCGAGTATCCAGCCGGTACTCAGGGCGTCCGTGATGCTGTCCTTCAGTGCCGCATCCATCCATTCGCCGCTCTTGGCCAATTGGGCTTCGCGACGGATGCGGTCGTCCTCGGGACAGCGCTTGCCGATGCAGGGCGCCAGATGCTTCAGCGCGCGACGCAGGCTTTCGTCGCTGATGATCTGGCTCATCCCCAATATTTGCGGCGCCACCGCGTCGCCGCGCAGTCCGGCGACGTGCGCATAGCGCCGCTGACCATCCAGAATCGAAAGCAACCAAGTCCCCAGTACGTCGACCACCTCCGGCGCATTGCCGCTGGTGTAGTTCATCGGGCAACTTGCGGCCCAGCGCTCAAACAGCCCGGATACGTCGAGAAATTCCGCAAAGAACGCCAGTTGCCCCAACGCACTGGCGCTGCCGTTCTCATCCCAGCGCACTTGAAACCGGCCCCCGGGCGTCGTGACCCGCAGCTCGGCTGCCTCATTCCCTTGCTCGACAATCGCCGCTTCGACAGCCTTGACCACCGGCTTTTGCTCAAATTCCGCCTCACCCATCGGGTGACCCTCCCTCTTCGCCTGTATCCCGCATCAGCGCTCAGTTTGCAGGAATTTCCGGGCGGCCTACTGAGGAAAATAGGATGATTCCGCCATCGTGCAAGCGTTGCGCGATGGCGAGATCGTTTCGGATGTGTTCGCCTATGCCGCCAGCGATGGCATCACAACCACGCCAGCCACGCTCACCGTCACCATCACCGGCCAGAACGACGCCCCGGTCACGGCCAATGACGCCGCGAACGTGCAGGAAGATGGAACGCTCGCCGCCAGCGGCAATTTGCTCGCGAACGATAGCGACGTTGATAGCGACACGGTCCTCACCGTCTCTGCACCTGGCGACTACGTCGGCACCTACGGCACGTTGAACCTCGCCATCGACGGCAGCTACAGCTACACGCTGGCCAACGATTCGCAAGTCGTGCAAGCACTGCGCGATGGTGAAGTCGTCACCGACATCTTTGCTTATGCCGCGAGCGACGGCCTCGCCAGCACACCGGCCCAGTTCATCGTCACCATCACCGGTCAGAACGATGGGCCGGTCACGGTGGCTGACGCAGCCAGCGTGAGCGAAGACGGCAGCCTAGTGTCCTGAGTTAGAAATTCGCAGACAGAATCGCTCGATGCTGGCGAGGATGTCATCGGCGGACTTGGCCCAAGCGAAGGGTTTGGGGTCTGCATTGTAGGTAGTGAGGTAAGAGCGAATGGCCTGTTCGAGTTGGCGCGTTGAGCGGTGAGTGCCGCGACGGATCTGCTTCTCGGTCAGAGTGGCAAACCAACGCTCGACCTGATTGATCCAGGAAGCGGAAGTGGGTGTGAAATGAACCTGAAACCGAGGATGGCGAGCAAACCAGTTCTTCACCGCAGGAGTCTTGTGCGTACCGTAGTTGTCCATGACCAGATGCACACCGAGATCGGCCGGCACATTGGCATCGATGGTGCGCAGGAATTGGAGAAACTCGGTGCTGCGATGACGGCGGTGCAATTCGCCGATCACTTCACCGGTGGCGATGTCGAGGGCAGCGAACAACGTCGTCGTGCCATGGCGCATGTAGTCATGGGTACGCCGCTCAGGAAGACCCGGCGCCAGCGGCAGTATGGGCTGGGTGCGGTCCAGCGCCTGAATCTGGCTCTTCTCATCGACACACAGAACCATCGCCCGGACGGGTGGTTCCAGGTACAAGCCCACGATGTCGCGCACCTTCTCGACAAACAGCGGATCAGTGGAGAGTTTGAAGGTTTCCTGGCGATGCGGCTGCAATCCAAAGGCACGCCAAATGCGGGTGACCGCCGTCTGCGACAGGCCCATTTCGCGGGCCATGTTGCGCGTACTCCAGTGCGTGGCGTTTTTCGGCACCGATTCCAGTGTCCGGGCAATCACGGCATCCACCTTGGCATCGTCAATCGTGCGCGGTGCTCCCGTACGTGGCGCATCGAGCAGGCCATCCAGACGCTGCTCGGCAAAGCGATTGCGCCACTTCGACACAGTCTGTGGCGTTACCCGCAACCGGGCGGCGACTTCTTTGTTGTCCCAACCGTCAGCGCAGGTGAGCACCACTTGCGAACGCATCGCCAATGCCTGCGCTGTCTTGCGCCGACGCGTCCATGCTTCCAACTGCTCACGTTCCGTTTCACTCAGCACTATTTGCGCTTTCGGTCTGCTGCCCATCGCATCCTCCAAGGGTTATCGTACAACCCCTAAGACATGCGATAGGCATATTGGTTCAACGAACTTTTAACTCAGGACACTAGCCGCCAGCGGCAACCTGCTCGCCAACGATACCGATGTTGATACCGGCACCGTCCTCACCGTCGCCGCTCCCGGCGACTACGTTGGCGCCTACGGCACGCTGACTCTCGCCCTCGACGGCAGCTACAGCTACGCACTGGCCAATGATTCGAGCATCGTCCAGGCACTGCGCGCCGGCGAAGTCGTCAGCGATGTCTTTGCCTACGCCGCCAGCGACGGCCTCACTACCACGCCAGCCCAGCTCACCGTCACCATCACCGGCCAGAACGACGCCCCCGTCACGGCCGCCGATGCAGCCAGCGTGAGCGAAGACGGCGCCCTTGCCGCCAGCGGCAACCTGCTCGCCAACGACAGTGATGTTGATACCAGCACTGTGCTCACTGTCGCCGCACCGGGCGACTATGTCGGCACCTACGGCACGCTGACCGTGGCGCAGGACGGCAGCTACAGCTACGCGCTGGCCAATGATTCCGCCATCGTCCAGGCGCTGCGCGAAGGCGAGGTCGTTTCGGACGTGTTCGCCTACGCAGCGACCGATGGCACCACCAGCACGCCGGCCGTGCTCACCGTCACCATCACCGGAACCAACGACGACCCAGTCACGGCAGATGATGCGGCGAGCGTCGGCGAAAACGCTGCGCTTGCCGCCAGCGGCAACCTGCTGGCGAACGACAGCGATGTCGATACCGGCACGGTCCTCACCGTCTCTGCACCGGGCGAATACGTCGGCACCTACGGCACGCTGACCGTGGCGCAGGACGGCAGCTACAGCTACGCACTGGCCAATGATTCGAGCATCGTCCAGGCGCTGCGCGAAGGCGAGATCGTTTCGGATGTGTTCGCCTATGCCGCCAGCGACGGCATCACCACCACCCCGGCCCAGCTCACCGTCACCATCACCGGCCAGAACGATGCCCCGGTCACGGCGAATGACGCCGGCAGCGTCGGCGAAGACGGCACACTTGCCGCCACTGGCAACCTGCTGGCGAACGACGGCGACGTCGACTCCGGCACCGTGCTCACCGTCTCTGCTCCTGGCGGTTATGTCGGCGCCTACGGCACGCTGACCCTGGCGCAGGATGGCAGCTATAGCTACGCCCTGGCCAACGATTCCGCTATCGTCCAGGCACTGCGCGAAGGCGAAGTCGTCAGCGATGTCTTCGCCTACGCGGCAAGCGACGGCATCACAACTACGCCGGCCACGCTCACCGTCACCATTACCGGCAAGAACGATGCTCCGGTCGCCGCCGCTGACGTCGCTAACGTGCAGGAAGATGGAACGATTGCCGCCAGCGGCAATCTGCTGGCGAACGATAGCGACGTTGATACCGACACGGTCCTCGCCGTTTCAGCACCGGGCGACTACGCCGGCACCCTGTCGATCGAGCCGGAGAAAGGCCGCGCCCGGCAACTGCCATGGCGCGTGCGCGTCCTGCCGTTTCG
>JAXMJU010000348.1:0-4477 GCA_034376265.1 Sulfuritalea sp. | reverse complement strand
CGCGAGATTTCCTCCTGCTCCAATTTCGAGGCCTTCCAGGCGCGGCGCATGCAGGCGCGTTTCCGCAACGAAAAGAACAAGCCCGAACTACTGCACACGCTGAACGGCTCCGGCCTGGCGGTCGGCCGCACGCTGGTAGCGGTGCTGGAGAATTACCAGAACGCGGACGGCAGCATCACGGTGCCTGCGGTGCTGCGGCCATGGATGGGTGGGGCGGAGACGATAAGCGCGGCCTGAACGCCGGTTGCTTCGGGTAAGGCGAGTCGTAGGCCGTTTCGAAGCGCGTGAGGATGTCGTAGTAGGTGCGGATGTTCTCCACCATGATCACCGCCTCGCCGCCGCGCGCGGCGCCGCTCTTCAGGCGCGCATAGATTTCCGGCCGCGCCAGTTGCGGCAGTACCTGCTTCATTTCGTACCAGACGTCCGGGTCGCGCTTCATCCTCTTGGCGATGGCGCGTGCGCCGCGGAAATGGCCCATGCCCAGGTTGTAGGCCGACAGGGCCAGCCACAGCCGATCCGGGTGCTCGGCGCTGGCCGGCACCTGTTCCAGCAATTGCGCGAGGTAGCGTGCTCCGGCACGGATGCTTTCCGCGCCATCGAGGCGGTTTGCGACACGCAGGAAATCGGCCGTGTCCTCGGTCAGCATCATCATGCCGCGCACGTTGGTCGGCGATGTCGCCAGCGGATCCCAATGCGATTCCTGATACGACAGGGCGGCCAGCAGGCGCCAGTCGATGCCGGAGAGTTCCTGTGCCGATTGGAAATGGTGGCGCCAGTTGGGCAGCTTGATTCTCATGTCATCGAGGAATTTTTCGATGCCCGCCGCATTGATGCGCTTGATGTGGCCGAAGTAGCGGTCATGAATGCGTGCCAGCGTACCGTCGGCACGCGCCGCGGCGATGAAGGCGTCGGCCTTGGCACGCAGCTCATCGGCGCCTTCCGCGCCAAAGGCCCAGCCGAACTCCAGCTTGCCCGGCAACTGCAGCAGGGGGTTCAGCTCCGGGTGGAAATTGACACCCAGGTCGAGATTGATTTCGTGCACCGCGACCAGCGCCGTTTTGCGTTCCGCAACGCGCGCCAGCAGGTCGATTTCGTTGACGCCGGGTACTTCGACGACCCACGGGCGCGATTGTTCGTCCAGTCCGCGCAGCGTGTCGGCCAGCGCCGAACCCGCCACCACTTCGACGGTGTGCCCGGCGAGATCGGACAGTTTTTCAGGCCCGAGGCCATCGGCGTAACCGACGATCCACTGGCTGACGCTGCGGATCGGGATCGAGTGCTGCAAAGTGCCGTTGCCCAGCGGCATCGATGCCGCCAGATGGACCCGGCCGGCCAGGGCCAGATCATTGAGTTCATAGGGATCGGCGGCCTTGATGAAGTGCACCTTGAGACCGATGCTCGCGGCAAAGGCGGTGACGAGGTCGTGTTCGAAGCCGCTCGCGACGGCGCCTTCGCGCTGCTGGAAAAACGCCGGTGTCTCCCGTACCGCAACCACCAGCCTGCCGTCTGCTGCAGGCGGCTCGATGCGGCCGCAGGCGGCCGCAAAGGCCAGGACAAGACAGCAGATCAGGCGCAGCGGCTTCGACAATGCTTTCCTCCGTGTGCTGTGACCGGCGGCCGCTTCGCGGGTATAATCCGCGCCTCGCGGAGAGGTGGCAGAGTGGTCGAATGTACCTGACTCGAAATCAGGCGATGTCGCAAGGCATCCGTGGGTTCGAATCCCACCCTCTCCGCCACTGATTCTACCTGCTGCAACTCCCCAGTTTGTTTCGCCTTCAGCCGCCCTTGCGGTGTGACAGCGGGTGCCTCGGCACGTCCGGATGGCGGCGTGCGGGCGGGCTGGGTTTGGTCGGCGCGGCAGGCGTTGTGCGCCGTGTTGCCAGCGCCAACTTTTGCGGCCGCGGTTTCGCGTGGGCGATTGGCGCTGTCTTGCGCGGCGCCGTGGAGCATGCCGTGCCGGCCGGCTGCCAGGCCGGGATCAGGTGGCGCTTGCCGGGCCCGATCAGGTCCGTGCGCCCCATGGCTTTCAGGGCCTCGCGCAGCAGGGGCCAGTTTTCGGCATCGTGGTAGCGCAGGAAGGCTTTGTGCAATTTGCGCTGGCGGCCGCCGCGTACCACGGCAACGGCTTCCGAATCCGCCGTGACCTTGCGCAGCGGATTCTTTTCCGTGTGCCACATCGCCGTGGCGATGGCCAGCGGCGTCGGCAGGAAGGTCTGCACCTGATCGAGGCGGAAGCCGTTCTTCTTCAGCCACAGCGCCAGTTCCAGCATGTCCTCGTCGGTGGTGCCGGGATGGGCGGCAATGAAGTAGGGGATCAGGTACTGCTCCTTGCCGGCCTCCTTCGAGAACTTGTCGAACATCTGCTTGAAGCGCTCGTAGGCGCCGATTCCCGGCTTCATCATTTTCGACAGCGGGCCTTCCTGGGTGTGCTCGGGCGCGATCTTCAGGTAGCCGCCGACATGATGCGTGACCAGTTCCTTGACGTACTCGGGCGAGCGCACCGCGAGGTCGTAGCGCAGTCCGGAACTGATCTGGATCTTCTTGATGCCGGGCAGCGCACGTGCCTTGCGGTACACCGAGATCAGCGGCGCGTGGTCGGTGTTCATGTTCGGGCAGATGTCCGGATAGACACAGGACAGGCGGCGGCAGGAGGACTCGATCTGCGGATCCTTGCAGGCCATGCGGTACATGTTGGCGGTCGGGCCGCCGAGGTCGGAAATGACACCGGTGAAGCCGGGCGTCTTGTCGCGGATTTCCTCGATCTCGTGCAGGATCGATGCCTCGGAGCGGCTCTGGATGATGCGACCTTCATGCTCGGTGATCGAACAGAAGGTGCAGCCGCCGAAGCAACCGCGCATGATGTTGATCGAGAAGCGGATCATTTCCCAGGCCGGAATCCGCGCGTCGCCGTAGGCGGGATGCGGCGCACGGGCGTAGGGCAGGCCGAAGACGTGGTCCATCTCTTCGGTCGTCAGCGGAATCGGCGGCGGATTGAGCCAGACGTCGCGCCGCGCCGCGCCCTCGCCGTGGGCCTGGATCAGGGCGCGCGCATTGCCGGGATTCGATTCGAGATGGAAGGTGCGCGAGGCGTGGGCATAGAGCACCGGGTCGTCGCGCACCTGCTCGTAGGACGGCAGGCGGATCGCGGTGTGAGCGCGTGCCGCCTTATGCTGCGCGAGGCGCTCGGCGCGGCTGACGATGCGCACGATCGCCGGGTCGTCAGCGCCAACTTTCTGCGGTGGCGCCGCAGCTTGCGTCGCGTAAGGATCGGGATGCGCATGGACCGCGCCCGGCGTATCCACCGTGGTCGAGTCGGCCTCGGCCCAGTCGGGTCCCGGCCGCCAACCATGCGGCACCATGAAGGCGCTGCCGCGCAGATCGCGTATCTCGCCGATTTTTTCGCCCTTCGCCAGGCGGTGGGCGAGTTCCACCAGCGCGCGTTCGGCATTGCCGAAAATCAGCAGGTCGGCTTTCGAATGCGGCAGGATCGAGCGCCGCACCTTGTCCGACCAGTAGTCGTAATGCGCGATGCGGCGCAAGGACGCCTCGATGCTGCCGATCACCAGCGGCACCTCGGGATAGGCCTCGCGGGCACGCTGCGAATACACGATCACGGCCCGGTCGGGGCGGCGGTCAGGCGCGGCGTTGGGCGTGTAGGCGTCGTCGGAGCGGATCTTGCGGTCCGAGGTGTAGCGATTGACCATCGAATCCATGTTGCCGGCGGTGATGCCGAAGAACAGTTTCGGTTTGCCCAGCTGCTTGAAATCTTCGGACGAGTGCCAGTCGGGCTGGCTGATGATGCCGACACGGAAGCCCTGCGCTTCGAGCAGCCGCCCGACCAGGGCCATGCCGAAGCTGGGGTGGTCGATATAGGCGTCGCCGGTGACCAGGATGATGTCGCATTCGTCCCAGCCCAGCCGCTCCATTTCGGCGCGCGACATCGGCAGGAAGGGCGCGACACCGAAGCGCTTGGCCCAATAGGGGCGCCAGGAAGTCAGCGCGCGCGGGGCGGTGTTCATGGTTCCGTCGGCAGCGACAAGGAGGTTTGCTGCGGCAAATCTACCGCCATGCCGGGGATCGAGTCCGCCACCCGATGCAGCAACTGGTCGGCAACGCGCAGGCGATACAACTCGCAGGCCGAAACCTGGTTGCGGGGTTCAAGAACGACGGAGAAATTCATCGACATGGCGGCGCACTTCAAAAGTTGGCGCTGGCGGGACGGCGCCGGATTCAGGTATTGCCGCGATTATCCTCCGCCCGCGGGCGCAAAGACGAATTCGGGAACGACGACCTCCCAGCGTTCGCAGCGCGGCTCGCCATATTTCTCCCAGTCGGACTGTGTTTTGTCGCGAACGTGGATGCAGTGCACGCGGGCGTCGATGCACTGCATGCCTTGTGGCGGCTTGAAATCCCTCGCCATCTTGCCGACCACCTTGCCTTGCTCGTCCACTAATCGCCAGCCCTTGGCCGTCGCTTC
>JAXMJU010000347.1:0-3775 GCA_034376265.1 Sulfuritalea sp. | reverse complement strand
ATGAAGCGCAGGGTGCTGCGCTCGATCAGGACAAAGCGCTCGTTGATCGCATGCCCGCTGATCGCGTGGTCCGTGCCGAGGCGCCCGCGCAGCAGACTCGACAGCCGGTATTTGCCCGCAGAGAGGAGGGTAGCGGTCTTGAACTGGATGATCTCCGAGCCGAGAAGCGCGACATTCGATCCATCGAGCACCTGGTCCCGGGTGACGCTGGATAGCTCACCGGAGATCAGCGTCACGTCAACGGTGTTGGTCTCGTCGAATTGCTCGTTGCCGAACGGAAGCGTAGAGCCGAGAGCGGTGTCCGCGTAGCCAATGGACGCCTCGCTGAGGAAAGTCCCGGCCTCCACATCGTCATAACTGGAACCACCGTCGCGCGACATGAAAAGCTGCGCGCCTCGCCATCCGTCGAGATAGCCGCCAGCAGCTGCATAGAAGCCGTAAGCGTCGTCCGCGTCCCTCAGCAGGGGAATGTCCATCAGCTCGAGGTTCGTTGGCCCGCGCAGCGAGAGTGTCTGCGACGGCGTGACCGCAGATTGCGTCTCTGCGCTCTGCGTGTAGACCGACGCATCCGCGTAAACCGCCTCCCACTGGATCACGCCGTTGGCCCCATCGTCGCGCTTGGTGATTCGCCATTCAATGGGCGCCGTCCCTAGCGTGATCGTCACCACGTCGCCCGGCTCGTACTTCGCATATTCGCGGCTGGTGCTGAAACTGATGGCGTCGCGAGCGGCCCAGGCATCGAAGAGCTGCGCGTCGGCGATGCGCTTCGCTTGCTCGTCGGTCAGCACCACCGGCAGCTCGAAAGTCCCCCGGCTGTCGGCCTGACTCGTCAAGCGCCTTGCGTATTGAGCCCCCTGCTGGTAGTCGGCGTTGTCGTTGAAGAAAAGCACCGCGATCTCGACCGGCAGCCCGACATCTTCATCCCGCGAATGGGAAACCGGATCGCCCGGCGCAGTGCCGGCAGGTCTCGCGTTCAGATCGTCGGTCGGGATCGTCACCACCGAGGCCCCGCCGCGCTTCACGAATTTCAGTTTCCCATCGGACTCCACGCCATCGAAAAGGTACGCCGCCATCAGCGGCTCCAGCGCCGCCCGAAGCGGACCGCGCTTCGCGATCACATAGCCTGTGACGTTGTCGGTGAGCGCGCTCACATCGATGTCGCTCGCTGAAAGTCCAGACTCCTCGCACAGGGCCGTCACGATGTTGGAAAGCGTATCGGCTGCGTTGGTAAGGCTCGGCAGCACGCTCTGTATCTTCGTCCGGCCGATCACGATCCCCGGGGTTGCCGGGAATGTCGTCACCGACCCATCGGGGTCCAGTTGCGCGCTGGAAATCAGCGTCGTCGTGAGGTCATCATTTAACCTGAATAGCCTTGCTCCTAAAGCCGACGTTGGCCCGATATAGAAGAGATCATCGTAGACATAAATATAGCCATGCTCAGCACCTGGCGTCGTGTAGCTGTACGTTTCGACCAGCTCTAGATCCGAGTCGTATCGTTTCAGCGCGCCGCTTATGCTATTGGCGATCCAAAAAGACGTGCCGTCCCAGAACGAGTGATGAATCAGGGAACTGCCGAGCACCTGGACGGTTTTCTCTGGAGACGGCCCCGGGAGGTCTCCCTGGATGGCGATCTTCGCCGCGATGAAGGCATTGGCTGTAGTCTTATAGTAGAAATATGCGTACTGCGACCCCTTCCACAGCTGCGGAATGGTTGCGGAAGAATCCGATTGCCAACCTGCCGGCGATGTCGTATTCGATTCGATGTTCCACCACTTCGCGTCACCGGCGGAGTTGTAGTCGCGAATGGTGACGCCGTGCCAATCGCCCCGCATGGGCTGGGGATGGGCGGTGATTGTTGAATAGGACCGGGTTGTCGCCTGATTTTTGATCAGGTTGCCATTCAGGTCGTAGGTCTTCAGGCGACTGGTTGCCGTAAAGCCGCCATTTTGGAAAAGAGTGAGTAACCCGACGGTGTACAGCCCGTTGTCCCAGGATAGGGTCTGCGGATATCCTGTCGCCCCATCCGTCGTCGGAATCGTGGCGACTACGGCGGGCTGGGCCGCCGACCCGGAGGCCAGCACTTCGAACTCGAAATTCGGGATGCGATTGCCGAAGTCCGCGAGCTGGAAGTCCTCCAGCACCACGTAAGCGAGATTGCGATAGGCGGGGACATTCCCCGCGCCCTCGGTCGCTTCGATCAGCGGCTCCGGGAGCTGCGTCGTGTCTCCGACGTAGAAGCGCATTCCATCGGCGCGCGCGTTAGACGCGACTACGGTGTTTGCATCGGCCGATGCCCCAAGGTTGTAGATCAGCTTCCCGTTCGCCCAGATCCTGCGAATCCCGATGATCGGCCCGCGGCAAACGCCGACTGCGAGGTTCACCTTGTACGTGTAGGTCGTCGTGGTGACGGTGGTATCACCGCCGCCCTTGCCGCCCTGCGACTGGCTCGAGGTATGCGCCTCCTCGATGAGGTCCGAGGACCAGATCACATTGCCGGCGATGCGCGCGCGGCCGAAGAGCCAAGGAATCGGCTGCCCGTATCCGGAGGTCTGTATCTTGAGATCGAAAAGTCGCGGACCCTCCTGGCTGAGGTTCACGTCCTTCGCCGAGAGCTGCGCGCCGATCATGGATCCTGCAATCCAGCCGAGCGACGCACCGGAAAGACCGAAGAGCACCGCGCCGGGCGGGAATAGCGCGGTCCCTACTGCCGCACCGGCGGCACCGAACGCGAGGGTCGTCATGCCACACCCCGCATGCGGTAGGCGCGCAGGATGCGTCTACGCCACCGTGGGTCAAGGCCATGCTCCACCACGTGCCCGATCCCCAAATAGGCATGCAGGATGGCCATAGGTCTCCCATCATTCACGGCCGCGACGATCGCCAGGTGCTGCGGCTCGCGTGCGATGCGCATCAGGAGGACATCTCCAAGCTGGACCTGCCCAGGTGCCACGCGGTCCATGTGCTCGTCACATAGCCTCTCCAGGCTTCGCCCGTCAGGCTGGCGGTTGTAGTCGCATACATCGCAGGTCTCCAGGCCCAGCGCCCGCGCGGTTTCGGTCGCGAGGCCCGCGCAATCGACGCCCACGCCGAGCATCCGACCTTGATGCAGAAATTTCGTGCCAATCCACCGGCGGGCCTCGGTCAGCACCTGCTCGCCCGTCACAGGCCACCACTTACCAGCCGGTCGAGCCCCGGCAGGTGCGGAAAGCCCTGGTAATTCACCGCATTTGAAAACTTGCTCCCGCAGGTGGCAAAGGTCTTGTCGCAGCCGGCGTGCACCGAATAGGTGTCGCCGACCTGCACCGTGAACGGCATCGGGAGTTGCAGCGTGAATGCCCCGCCTGAATTGAGGAAGGTTTTCACCTCCATGGCAAGGTCTGCATTGTTCCCGGTCAGCCATGTGATCTTGCCGCCGTCGAAATATCCATCGGCTTCGCCGCGTCCGGTGTCGGCGAAGGACCGCTTCGAGGCGACCGAGGTAATCGTCCCGGTGACCGTCAGGCCGGGAGAACCGTTGAGGTCCACGCCGCAGCGTGAATCTCCGAGGTCCGCGTCGCAGGCCGGCATGTAAAGCCTGCCGATGGGCTGCTGAAGATGCTGCGACAGCCCCCGAAGTTCCGCCACGAAGCTCGCTCTGCCGTCCTGGATTCTGCCGAGCTTCCCTTTCGTCAACGCGAGCGTGCCCATGCTCACGTCCGCCCAATTGACGAGACTCACTTCGACGGTCGCGTAGTCCCAGAGACCGGCGCGGATGTCGTCCACCGTGATGGAGCTC
>JAXMJU010000346.1:0-11853 GCA_034376265.1 Sulfuritalea sp. | reverse complement strand
AGATGACATTCCCCGCCGTGAGATTAGACAGGCATCCCTCATATACCCGGATAGGATGCTTGCCGCCTGGAAACAAATGGATGAGCCAGGAATGGTGATAAGCACACCTAGCGATTTCGCTTTGTTCTTTGCTTATGGGGGGCATGCTGTTGTCGAAATGCAGTTGGCTGAGGAGGTTGTGCCAGAATGGCTTGCGCCATTTGTTTCCGTCCACGAGGGTGAGTGGGGTTACGTTCACCCCACAGTGTTGCCCGAGTCAGCCATGCAAAGGGCACCAGCACCTAAGCTCCGAATGAGCATCATCAAACGCGACGACTTCAAATGCCGAATTTGCGGAAGAAGCCCGAAAGACTATGGCGATCTCGAACTTCACGTCCATCATGTGCGTCCGTGGGCGGCGGGAGGAGTAACCGAAGAGCGGAACCTAATCACGCTGTGTCACACCTGCCACAATGGCCTAGACCCGCACTACGAACATACCCTCTTCAAATTCATTCCTGCAAAGGATACCTCTGAGCGCGCAGTCATCTATCGTCGCAAGTTGGCCGAGTATCAAGCAGCGGCTCGTGAGTCGGAGGGTATGAGCGGTCGGGCACATAGGTAACACATTAGTGAAAAGTAGTAAAAGTGGCCAGGGTCGCGGTTACATGGATGATGCCGAGCAGCAATGCAGCGCATTTCCGTGACTGATACCTCGTGCGTTTTGATCTACTTGCAGGGGTAGCGTCGGCGGGATGGTCGGGGCGGTGGCCCTTGAGAGCCGCCGAAGCGAGGAGCCGTGACAGGGGAAGTCCGCTGGCGTTGTCCGACGACGATGCCGGCATTATCGGCATCGGCTAGTTCAGCCAGCGGCCTGGCGCGGCCCCGCAGTGAGGGAAGCCGCAGGCCGGCGAACCAGGGCCGGCGCTACGACCGTCCCGCTGGCGCGGAACCCCGGAGAATTGACTTGCTCTGCACTACCTTCGGGGCGCCACCAGCGCCGACTTTTCGATCCGTTCGGATCAAAGGGGCGCCAATTTCGGCTGCGTCAACGGCGTATGCGCGAGTTGTCGTCTGCATGCAGATTGCGCAACATCGTCATGCCGTGCATTGCCGTTGGCGGCAGCATTTTCGCGCCGTGGCGGGGGCAATGGCGGCGCTGCCTGTGTTCAACTCAAGAAGTCGGACTTTCCGTTACTATTGAATTCATGAGCGTCATCGAACCCGCCACAGAACGCGCCGCTCGCGCCTTTCTCGAGCGCGTCGCCCGTCAGTACGACGTGGCGGGCGCGATTCTGTTCGGCAGCCGGGCGCGCGGCGATTATCGGAGCGACAGCGACGCCGACATTGCCGTGGTGCTCAAGGGTGAAGCCGGCGAATTCTTCGATACTCAGCGCGTGCTCTCCGGGATCGCTTACGACGTTCTGCTCGATACCGACATACGCATACAGGCCCTGCCCATCTGGCAAACGGAATGGGATCATCCCGATGGCTATTCGAACCCTTACCTGCTGCGCAATATCCGGCGGGAAGGCATAGCGCTGTGAAGCCGGATAGCGCGGTGTGGGCGGTGGCCGAGGCCCACCGATTTGGCGATGCCGTTCGTCAGTTCTTGGGTGGCCGCGACAAGGCCTGAACGCAACCGGCTCGGTGCGGGTTCCCGAACCCGGTTGCAAAAGGCCTTGCACGCGGCGATCGTAAAAAGCGATCATGAAAAAGGGCCAGGGGCGCGGAACATCGGAGAATCGCCGTCTCGCCAGAGCCAACTCTTGCGACAACATGCCACTGGGATCAGCAGGAATTGTCGGGCAGCCCACCCAACAGCCTGTAAAGTGACTTTTCTTCTTCCGTCGTTTATCCGGCGATCAACTGGATGGCCTCGGCCGGCGCAACGATCCGAATGCCCTGATACTCACCGCCCAAGCCAAGCAAGTGCTTATCGCCGGAAACGATCAACTCGGCATTGGCCGCCAAGGCACAGGCGAGCACTTGGTCATCGTCGGCGTCATTGGGCACTACACTCGGCACGGCTGCCGGCTGCACCACGATGGCCACGTTCAGATACCGTTCGAGCAGGTCGTCCAGCGTCATGCCGCTGCGGACGATCGGGCGGGCGAGCTTCGGCGTGTTCAAAGTGGCTGTCAGTTCGGCCTGCAGCGCCGGGCTGGTATAGAGCGTTACCTGACCGAGTGCGGCGGCCTCCAGCAAACGTCCGGGATTGCCCATCCACAACAGACCCGACACCACCACATTGGTGTCAGTGACCAGCCGCACCCGTCGCCTTTCGTGCCGCGCGCACGGCGGCTACTTCCTCGGCGATTTCCTCTTCGGTGAGCGGCGGCACGTTCGCCTCGCGCAGCCGAGTCATCGCGTCAAGCAGGCGCTTGCCGGCCTCGCGTCGCACCGCCTCCTCGATCAGGCGGCCGATGGCTTGGTCGGAGAGAAGTCCGGCTCGTTGCGCCTCCAGCGCCACTTGGTCCGGCAGCGTCAGTTTCAGGTCAAAAGTTGTCATGAGTCGGTTCCTTGTGTCGGGCGATTCAAGCCTCTCCAGTCCGATCATGTTACCGGACTCTCTCATTGAAGCCTACCGCGCGGGCAACGGCTGCCTCGCACCGTTGTATCGCCAGCACCGACTTTTCGATCTGGACCCGGCTTTGGCGGATAAAATTCAAATCACTCCCTGAAGCCTCATTACCGCATTAAGGACAACCATGCCCGTCAATTACGCCACCCCCGCCGCCGAAGCCCTGTTTCCCGTCGCCGGCGTCCGTCTCGGCACGGCGGAGGCGGGCATCCGCAAGAAGGACAGGCGCGACCTGACCCTGATCGAACTCGCGCCGGGCAGCCGCGCCGCGGGCGTGTTCACCCAGAACCGCTTCTGTGCCGCGCCGGTCACCGTGTGCCGCGAGCATCTGGCCGGCGATGCCGGTATCCGCGCGCTGGTGATCAACACCGGCATTGCCAACGCCGCCACCGGCGAACAGGGCCTGCAGGCCGCGCGCGACACCTGCGCTGCGGCGGCTGGGCTGCTGGGCTGCGCGCCGCGCGAGGTGCTGCCCTTCTCGACCGGCGTGATCCTCGAACACCTGCCGGTGGAACGCCTGATCGCCGGTCTGCCGGCGGCGCAGGCCGATCTGGCGGCCGATCACTGGCATGCCGCGGCGCACGCCATCATGACCACCGACACCGTGGCCAAGGCCGCCAGCCGCCGGGTCACCAGCGCCAACTCTCAATTCACCGTGACCGGCATCAGCAAGGGCGCCGGCATGATCCGCCCCAACATGGCGACCATGCTCGGCTTCGTCGCCACCGATGCCGGGCTCAGTCCGGCGCTGCTGCAACAACTGGCGAAGGATGCCGCGGATGTCTCGTTCAACTGCATCACCGTGGACGGCGACACCTCGACCAACGATTCCTTCGTCGTCATCGCCACCGGCGCTTCCGGCTGCATGATAGACAGCGAGGCCTCGCCGCATTGGCCGGTGTTGCGCGATGCCGTGATCGGCGTGGCGCAGGAACTGGCCCAGGCCATCGTGCGCGACGGCGAGGGCGCCACCAAGTTCATCACCGTGAAAGTTGGCGCTGGCGCCACGGTGGCGGAATGCCGCCAGGTGGCCTATGCCATCGGCCATTCGCCGCTGGTGAAGACGGCCTTCTTCGCCTCCGATCCCAACCTCGGCCGCATCCTCGCCGCGATCGGTTACGCCGGCATCGCCGATCTCGACAGCGCCGGCGTGCGCGTCTGGCTTGGCAACAATGACAAAAATGCGGGCGGCGAAGTGCTGGTCTCGGAGCACGGCGGCCGCGCCGCCAGCTATCGCGAGGAGGACGGCGCCCGCATCATGCAGGACGCCGAGATCACCGTGCGCATCGACCTCGGCCGCGGCCAGGCTCAGGCCACGGTGTGGACCTGCGATTTCTCCTATGATTACGTGAAAATCAACGCCGATTACCGCTCTTAATTCATTCCGAGGACACCATGACCGTACCAGACCCGCAGCGCTTCGAGCGCGCCATCGCCCTGTTCGACGCCGCCAACGCCGAGGACCCCAATCTCGACCAGGGCCAGCCCAAGGAGCTGCTCTATGCGCGGCGCATGACGGAGATGATCAACCGCTACGCGCCGGACGCCAGCGAGGTCGCCCAGCTTGCCGTGCGCGCCCAGCACATCAAGCGCTGGACGGTGCCGCGCAACAGCTATCCGATGACCAAGGAAGGCTATCTGGCCTGGCGCACCGGGCTGTACAAGTTCCACGCCGAGACGGCCGGCGCGCTGATGCGCGAGGCCGGCTACGATGAGGCGATGATCGATCAGGTCAAGGCCGCCGTCGGCAAGCGCGGGCTCAAGGTCAATCCCGACACGCAGATGATGGAAGACGTCACCGACCTGGTCTTCATCGAGTACTACATGCTCGGCTTCGCCGGCCAGCATGCCGAGTACAGCGAGGAAAAGTGGCTCGACATCATCCGCAAGACCTGGAGGAAAATGTCGCAGCGCGCCCACGACTTTGCCACCGGTGGCGGCATCAAGCTGCCGGAAGCGCTGGTGCCGCTGATTCTCAAGGCCATCAGCGCCTGACGACAAACTACAAACCAACCCCAACAGAGGAGAAAGCATCATGCAAGTAGGATTTATTGGCCTGGGTCTGATGGGCCGTCCGATGGCCCTGCATCTCGAGAAGGCCGGCCACACGCTGCATCTGTGGGCGCGACGGCCGGCGTCGTTGGCGCCGTTCATTGACAATTCGGCCGCCGTAAATGCCAAGACCCATGCCACGCCGGCACAGGTCGCGGCGCATGCCGAGGTGGTGATTGTGATGGTCGCCGATGCGCCGGACGTCGAGGCCGTCTGCCTCGGTGCAGACGGCCTGGCGGCGGGCGGCAAGCCGGGCCTGATCGTGGTCGACATGTCCACCATCAACCCGAATGCGGCACGCAACATCGGCCTGCGCCTGGCGGAGCAGGGCATCGACTTCGTCGACGCGCCGGTGTCGGGCGGCGAGACCGGCGCCATCAATGCCGCGCTGACCATCATGGTCGGCGGCAAGGCGAGCGCCTTCGAGAAGGTCAAGCCGTTGTTGGAGAAGATGGGCAAGTCGGTGACGCTGATCGGCGACTCGGGCGCCGGCCAGGTGGCCAAGGCCTGCAACCAGATCCTGACCGGGGTCGGCGTGCTGGCGGTGGCCGAAGCTTTCAACTTCGCGGCGAAGAGCGGCGTCGATCCGGCCAAGGTGCGCGAGGCCCTGCTCGGCGGCTTCGCCTATTCGAAGATCCTGGAAAACCACGGCCAGCGCATGCTCGACCGCAATTTCAAGCCCGGCTTCAAGGCCTGGATGCACCAGAAGGATTTGCGCATCATCATGGAAGAGGCGCACCGCATGGGCCTCATGCTGCCCTCGGCGGCGGCGACGGCGCAGGTCTTCAACGCCATCGTCGGCAGCGGCATGGGCGAGAACGATTCGATCACGGCCCTGCAACTGCTGGAGAAAATGAGCACGCCGGAGTAGCCGCCGTGAATCTGGGGTTTATCGGCTTCGGCGCCATGGGCGCGCCGATGGCTGGGCATCTGCTGGATGCCGGACACCCACTGTTCGTCTGGAGCCGCCGTCCCTCCAGCGTCGACTTTCTGCTGGCGCAGGGTGCGCGCTGGTGTGCCGCGCCGGCCGAAGTCGCCCGTCATGCCGATATCGTCTGCACCAATGTCACCGGCAGCGCCGACGTCGAAGGTCTGGCGGTGCAGCTGGCGGAGGGCTTTGCGCGCGGCGGCATCCACCTCGATTTCTCGACCATCGCGCCGAGTGCGGCGCGGCGCATCGCGGCGCTGTATGCGCCGCAGGGCGTCGACTTCGTCGATGCGCCGGTGTCGGGCGGCAGCGCAGGCGCCCAGGCTGCCACGCTGGCGATCATGTGGGGTGGAAAGTTGGCGCTGGCGCCCCGCCTGCAGCCGATTTTCGCAAGCCTGGGCAAGACCGTCGTGCATGTCGGCGAGACCGGTGCCGGCCAGGTGGCCAAGGCCTGCAACCAGATGGTGATGGTGGCGGCGATCGAGGCGGCGGCGGAAGCGGCACGGCTGGCGGCGGCCGCCGGAATCGACTTCGCCAGGGTCCGCACCGCCATGCTGGGCGGTTCGGCCGGCTCGCGCGTGCTCGAGGTCTTCGGCGAGCGGCTGGCGACGCGCAATTTTGCGGCCGGCGTCGAGGCGCGCCTGCACCACAAGGATTACGCGCTGCTGATGGACGAGGCGGCACGCATCGGCGCCGCCTTGCCGGTTTCCGCCACGGTGTGGCAGCAACTCAACGCATTGATGGCACAGGGCCGCGGCAGGCAGGACACCAGCTCCTTGTTGCGCGTGCTGGAAACCGGCGCCGGATCGGCGCGATGAATGTCGGCTGGCCGGCGGCGCCGCCCAAGAAAGCCGCACTCGAACTCAACGCGATTTTCGAGAATGCCACGGTCGGCATCGTGTTCACCCACAATCGGCGGCTGGTACAGGCCAACCGGCTGTGCGCCGAGATGTTCGGCTACACCCTGGACGAATTCGTCGACCAGTCGGCGCTGATTCTCTATCCCGATCAGGAAGCCTATTCGGCCCTCGGGCGCGAGGCCGGACCGGTGCTCGCGGCCGGCCGTCCGTTTCGCGCCGAGACCCAGCTCAAGCGCAAGGACGGCAGCTGCTTCTGGTGCCGGGTTTCGGCCAAGGCGGTGGATCCGGAACGCCCGCGCGACGGCACCCTGTGGATGATCGAGGACATCGCCGAAGACCGCCTGATGCTGGAGGCGCTCGAAGGCAGCACGCGCGAACTGTCGGCCATCCTCGATACCGCCTCGATGGGCATTGCCGTGGTGCGCAACCGTGTGGTGGTGCGCTGCAACCGGCGTTTCGAGGAATTGTTCGAGCTGCCGCAGGCCAGCCTGGTCGGGCATTCGGTGCGCCAGCTGTTCGGCAGCGACGAAGAATTTCAGCGAATCGGCGCGCAGGTCTATGCCGAGTTCGCCGCCGGCGCGGTGCATCATCGCGAGCAGCTGCTGCAGCGACGCGACGGCAAGCCGCGCTGGCTGCGCGTCAGCGGCAGCGCCTTCGACGCGGCCAATCCGCATCTCGGTTCGGTCTGGCTGGCGGAGGACTACACGGCGACGCGCGAGGCCGAAGCGCGTGCGCGGCAGGCCTTCGACGAACAGCAACTGATTTTCGACAACGCGGCGGTGGGCATCCTGTTTGCAAGGGATCGCATGGTGCAGCGTTGCAACCGTCGCTTGGCCGAGATTTTCGGCTACCAGCCGGAGGAACTGGCGGGACGCTCGACGCGCGTGTTCTATCTCGGCGAGGAGGACTACCAGCGTCACGGTGCCGAAGTCATGCCGGTGGTCACGGCCGGCGCCACCTACGTCGGCGAGAACCGTGTGCGGCACCGCGACGGCCATCCCTTCTGGGTGCGCGCCACAGGGCGCCAGGTCGCCAGCCAGGCCGGCAGCGTCGACCTGATCTGGATTTTCGAGGATGTCACCAAGCGGCATCAGGCGGAGGAGGCGCTGCTGCGCGCCCACGAGGTGCTGGAGCAGCGCGTGGTCGAGCGCACCGCCGAACTGGCGAACGCCAACACCCAACTGCAGGAGGAGGTGTTCGAAAGGATGCAGGCCGAGCAGCGCATCTGGCATGTCGCGCATCATGACAGCCTGACCGGCCTGCCCAATCGCGCCCTGCTGCACGATCGCCTGCAGCAGACGCTGGCGCAGGCGCAACGCGGCCGCCATCGCGTGGCGGTGATGTTCCTCGATCTCGACCGCTTCAAGACGGTCAACGACACCCTCGGTCATGCCATCGGCGACGAACTGCTGAAGCATGTCGCGCAGCGCTTGACCGGTGTGGTGCGGGCGGTCGATACCGTTTCGCGCCTGGGCGGCGACGAGTTCGTCATCGTGCTGCACGAGATGTCCTCGCCCGACGATGCGGTGCAGGTCGCGGAGAAGATCCTTGGCACCCTGTCCGCGGTGGTGTCGATCGACAATCACCAACTGCGCGCCACGCCCTCGATCGGCATCAGCATCTTCCCCGATGACGGCGACGAGGTGTTCGCGCTCATGAAGAACGCCGACACGGCGATGTATCACGCCAAGGCGGCCGGGCGCAACAACTTCCAGTTCTTCGCCAGGCGCATGAACGAGCAGGCGGCGCACTTCTTCACCCTGGAGAACCGCCTGCGCCAGGCGATCGAGGGCGGGCAGTTGCTGCTGCACTATCAGCCGCTGATCGACTGGCCGCGCCGCGCGGTGTGCGGCATGGAAGCGCTGCTGCGCTGGAACGATCCCGAGCACGGCATGATCGCGCCGGGCGAGTTCATTCCGATTGCCGAGGAAACCGGACTCATCGTGCCGATCGGCGAATTCGTGCTGGACGCGGCCCTGCGCCAGAACCGCGTCTGGCAGCAGGAGGGCCGGCCGCTGCTGCCCGTTTCGGTCAACCTCTCGCCGCGCCAGTTCCGGCAGAAGGATCTGGTCGACATGCTGCGCCGCCTCCTGGCCGACACCGGGCAGCCGGCGCGGCTGCTGGAACTGGAGATCACCGAATCGACCCTGATGCACGACATCGAAGAAACCCAGGCCAGGCTGCAGGAGATATCTGCGATGGGCGTGCAACTGGTGATCGACGATTTCGGCACCGGGTATTCAAGCCTGAGCTATCTCAAGCGATTCCCGGTGCACAAGCTGAAGGTCGACCAGAGTTTCGTGCGCGACCTGACCATCGATCCCGAGGATGAGGCCATCGTCACGGCCATCATCGGCCTGGCCAGGAGCCTGGGCCTCGACACGCTGGCGGAGGGCGTCGAAACCCTTGAGCAGCTTGATATCCTGCGCGGACTCGGCTGCGAGAAATTCCAGGGCTTTCTGTTCGCGCGCCCCCTGCCGCCGGCCGCAGCCGATGAAATCTTCTGTCCGCAGTTGATCCGGGGCACTGGGGCATAATGCGGGCCTTCACCCATCACAATTCTGGAGCAGCGCAATGAGTCAAATCACCACGGCCAGCGGCCTTGTATATGAAGAAGTCGTCGTCGGCGAGGGCGCGGAAGCCTGTGCCGGGCAAATGGTTACGGTGCATTACACGGGCTGGCTTACCGACGGTTCGAAATTCGATTCGAGCAAGGACCGCAACGATCCCTTCCAGTTCGCGCTGGGCCGCGGGCAAGTCATCGGCGGCTGGGACGAGGGCGTGCAGGGCATGAAGATCGGCGGCACGCGCAAGCTGACCATTCCGCCCGCGCTCGGCTACGGTGCGCGCGGCGCCGGCGGGGTGATTCCACCCAATGCGACGCTGGTGTTCGAGGTGGAACTGCTCGGCCTGGATTGAGCTTGCGCAGCGCCCGGACCAACTAGCCCTGGGCGGTAGCGGCGTCGCCGCCGGGCCCGACCATGAGGTTGCGGCCGCTCTGCTTGGCCTCATACATGCGCACATCGGCCTTTTCGACCAGTGCGCGCCAATCGTCGGCATGGTCATGGATGCGCTCGGCAATGCCGATGCTGGCGGTGACCGGTTCGCCGTCGGGGCGCAGGCCCAGCCCGGCCTGAACCACCCGCTGCAAAGCGACCTGGGCCAGTTCCGGCGTGGTATTGGGAAGGATTAGCACGAACTCCTCGCCGCCCCAGCGAATAAGCATGTCGCCCTGACGCAGGTGTTGGTGAATCGCGACCGTGGCGCTGACCAGCACGGCGTCGCCTGATTCGTGGCCGAACAGGTCGTTGATCTGCTTGAAGCGGTCGAGGTCGAGGAAGGCCACGGTCAGCGGCGCGTTGCAGCGCAGGGCGTTGGCGAATTGCAGTTCCAGCAGTTCCTCGCCGCTCTGGCGCGAAAAGCAGTTGGTCATGTGGTCGCGGATGGATTCCCGCACCAGGACGATGATGAAGGCAAGTTGGGACACCCCCGCCAGCACCGATACGCCGGCGATCAGCAGCATCAGCCAGAACGAGGCGGCGAAAGTCGGCCAGTCGAGCACGGGCAGGCGCAACACGCCGGCGAGCAGCTGCATCAGCAGCAGCGGCGAAATGAAGATGATGTTTTCCAGCAGCGTCAGCGGGAAGATGGACAATCCGGCCAGCATGACAAACGGCAGGAAAGCGTAGCCCGTTGAAAAGGCTTGCTGAATCCCATGCAGCTGGAAGTTGGCCATGTGCTGGTAGGAAAACAGGAAGAACGCCGTTGGCACCGCGAACAGCATGGCCAGTATGCTGTAAGCGTCGGCCATGGTGCGCATGCGGATCGCCAGCAGCGTAATCGTGCCGAAAGCGATGGTCGCGATGATGCGTCCCGTCACCAGCGGTACCCAGACTTCGCTCGGAAAGGCGGCGATATCGACGATGATCCACAGTGGCGTCAGGATGGCGAACAGCGCGGCGACGAGGCGTACGCGCGAGACAATCATCGTCGTGCGGCGCTTGTGCAGCAGCGACATATGCTGACGCGCGCTGAGCAGCCAGTGGATTTCCTGCGAGCTCATTTCGACCAGCAGGGAAGTCCAGGCGTGATGCCAGATGTTGCGAATGGATTGATTCATGTGAGTCAACAACCGCGGCGGGTCGAAGGGAGCTTCTCGTCAAGCCGAAAGATGGCGGCCCATTCTATCCGCAAGTCCTGCCGTTCCAATGTCATGGGCGCCACGGAAATCTAGCGAGCAGCGATCTGGCGCGACTGCTTTCAGAGGATTCCACTACAGGCGACGAGCCGCCATAATGCCGACCATGACACTCTATCTTCCCTCCCGCCTGCCGAATGTCGGCACCACGATTTTTACCGTCATGTCGCGGCTTGCCGCGGAACATGGGGCGATCAACCTGTCGCAGGGCTTTCCCGATTTTTCGCCCTCGCCGCGACTGCTGGAGCGCGTCACGCACCACATGGCGGCCGGCGCCAACCAGTATCCGCCGATGGCCGGCGTACCGTCCTTGCGCGCGGCGATTGCGGCAAAGGTCGAACGGCTTTACCTGGCCGCGTATGACCCGGAAAGCGAAGTGACGGTGACCGCCGGCGCGACCCAGGCGATCTATACCGCCATCGCCGCCTGCGTCAGGCCGGGCGACGAGGTGATCGTCTTCGCGCCGGTGTATGACTCCTACGTGCCGGGCATCACGCTCAATGGCGGCCACGCCGTGTACGCCCATTTGCGTTTTCCCGAGTTCAGGCCCGACTGGGAGGAAGTGCGCGCACTGATCACGCCGCGCACGCGCATGATCATCATCAATTCGCCGCATAACCCGAGCGGCTCGGTGTGGTCGGCCGACGACATGGCCATGCTGGAAACCCTGGTGCGGGACACCCAGATCGTGGTGGTCAGCGACGAAGTCTATGAACACGTCGTGTTCGACCAGGATGACGGCGCCGGCGGCAAGCTGCGCCACGAGAGCGTGACGCGCTACCCCGGTTTGCGCGAGCGCAGCTTCGTGGTGTCGAGTTTCGGCAAGACTTACCACGTGACAGGCTGGAAAGTCGCCTACTGCCTGGCGCCGCGCAGCCTGATGAACGAATTTCGCAAGGCGCACCAGTTCATCGTATTTACCGTGCATCATCCGGCGCAGCTGGCGCTGGCGGATTTCATGCGCGAGCATCCGGAGTTCGCCGACGACCTGGCGGCCTTCTACCAGGCCAAGCGGGATTTCTTCCGCCGGCAGCTGGAAGGGTCGCGCTTTGTGCTGCTGCCCTGCGCCGGCACCTATTTCCAGCTGCTGCGCTATTCGGCGATTTCCGACGAACCGGACAGCGCATTCGTCCGGCGCCTGGCGCTCGAGCATGGCGTCGCGGCGATACCGGTGTCGGTGTTCTATCCCGACGGCGAAGACCGCCGAGTCATCCGCTTCTGCTTCGCCAAGAACGAGGAGACGCTGGCTGCG
>JAXMJU010000345.1:0-24927 GCA_034376265.1 Sulfuritalea sp. | reverse complement strand
CAGGCCATGCGCGAGCGCCGACAGAGCGACCAGCCGCTCAGCGCGCCGGAGCGCCTGGCGCAGATGCAGGGCTTGATGAAGGAGCGTGTCACGGCGATGGAATCGGTGAACGAATCCTTCAACCGGCTCTATGCCGCATTGACGCCCGAGCAGAAGGCCGCCGCCGACAAGCATTTCAGCAAAACCGGCCGCCATCGGCACGGCCCGGGTCGCGGTGCACCGGGCGCCGCGGAACCGCGCAAGGGCTGATTTGAGTTTGCGGCAAGGCGGGGCAGCCGGCAGCGACGGGCTGCCCCGTTTGTGTCGACGGGCCTGATAAAATCGCGCCATGAGCTATCAGGTCCTCGCCCGCAAATGGCGCCCCAAGTCCTTCGCTACCCTGGTCGGGCAGGAGCATGTGGTGCGGGCGCTGACCCATGCGCTGGAGCAGAACCGCCTGCATCACGCCTACTTGTTTACCGGCACGCGCGGCGTCGGCAAGACCACGCTGGCGCGCATCATGGCCAAGGCACTGAACTGCGAAGCGGGCATCAGTTCCACGCCCTGCGGTGTGTGCTCGGCCTGCACCGCGATCGATAGCGGTCGTTTCGTCGATTACATCGAACTCGATGCCGCCTCGAATCGCGGGGTCGACGACATGACCCAGTTGCTGGAGCGCGCCACCTACGCGCCGACCATGGGCCGCTACAAGGTCTACGTCATCGACGAAGTTCACCAACTGTCCGGGCATGCCTTCAACGCGATGCTGAAGACTCTGGAAGAACCGCCGGAGCACGTCAAGTTCATCCTCGCCACGACCGATCCGCAAAAGATTCCCGTCACGGTGCTGTCGCGCTGTCTGCAGTTCAACCTCAAGCAGATGCCGCTGACGCATATCGTCGATCATTTGTCGCGCGTGCTGGAGGCCGAGGGCGTGGCCTTCGAGCCGGCCGCACTGCGCCATCTGGCCAAGGGTGCGGCGGGCAGCATGCGCGATGCGCTGTCCTTGCTGGACCAGGCCATCGCGCATGGTGCGGGGAAAGTGGAAGACGAGGCGGTGCGCGCCATGCTCGGTACGGTCGGCGACGAACACCTGTTCGCCTTGCTCGACGGCCTGGTCGCGCAGGACGTGCAGGCCATGCTCGAAGTGGCCAAATTGATGGATGCGCGCAGCCTGTCCTTCGACGGCGGCCTGCAGGAACTGGCGACCCTGTTCCACCGCATCGCGCTGGCGCAGTTCGCCCCCGAAGCGCTGCTCGACGAGGCCGAGCGCAGCCGCTTGGCACCCTACGCGCAAGCGCTGGATGCCGAGTATCTGCAACTGGCCTACCAGATCGCGATCCATGGTCGCGATGAGCTGTCGCTGGCGCCCGACGACTATGCCGGCTTCGTCATGAGCCTGTTGCGGCTGCATGCCTTCCGGCCGGAGCGCGCCGGTGCGGTCAATGTGACGGCTGCGCCGGCAGCAAAACCGAGGCCGACACCTGCGCCAGTGCGCACTGCTCCGCCTGTCGCACCGGCATCCGCCACGAGCCGGCCCCAGGCCGCCGTTACCCGTCCGCAAAGCGGAATCCCGGGTACGCAGAGCGAGCCAACGCCAACTCCTGAGCCGCCTGCTGCGCCGCTTGCCGCGGCGACTGTTGCTGTGCCCGCCGCTGACGACTGGCATGTTCTCGTTGCGCGGCTGCCGCTGACGGGCATGGCCAAGCAACTGGCCCAGCACTGCGAATTGTCGGAACTCACCGAGACGACAATCCGCTTGCGCCTCGCGCCCGTGCATAAGCATCTGCTTGGCAAGCCCCAGCAGGACAAGCTGCAGACTGAATTGCAAGCCTGCTACAGCCGTCCGTTGCGTCTTGACATCGATGTCGCGGAAGTAGGAAGCGAAACCCCGGCCGAGCGCAGTCGCAATCAGCAGCGCGAGCGCCAGGAACGCGCCATCGCCTCGATCGAACAGGACCCCTTCGTGCGCGATGTGGTGGACCTGTTCGACGCGAGCATCGACGAATCGACGATCAAACCCGTTTAAGGAGTGCAGGAAAAATGATGAAGGGTGGCATAGCCGGATTGATGAAGCAGGCCCAGCAGATGCAGGCCAACATGGAAAAGGCGCAGGAGCAACTGGCGCAGCTCGAAGTCGAAGGCCAGTCGGGCGCCGGCGCGGTGAAGGTGGTGATGACCTGCAAGCACGACGTCAAGCGCGTCACCATCGATCCCTCGGTGATGGACGACAAGGAAATGCTGGAAGACCTGATCGCCGCGGCACTGAACGATGCCAACCGGCGTGCCGAGGCGACCACCGCCGAGAAAATGGGCGGCTTCACGGCGGGCCTCAACCTTCCCCCCGGAATGAAATTGCCGTTTTGATGACTCCGTCGTCTAGCCTCGACGAGCTTATCGAGGCATTGCGCTGTTTGCCCGGCGTCGGCCCGAAGTCGGCGCAGCGTATGGCCTACCACTTGTTGCAGCGCGATCGGAATGGCGCCGACCGTCTGGCGCGCGGGCTCGATGCGGCCCTGCAGTTGCTGCATCACTGTGCGCGCTGCAACAGTTTCACCGAAGCCGAAATCTGCGAGCGCTGCCTCTCGCCGCGCCGCGATGCCTCGCAGCTGTGCATCGTCGAAATGCCCGTCGATGCAAATAGCATGGAGCAGACGCATGCCTACAACGGTCTCTACTACGTGTTAATGGGACGCCTGTCCCCGCTCGACGGCATCGGACCCAAGGAACTGGCCTTCGAGCGCCTGTTTTCGCGGGCCGCCGACGGCATCGTCAAGGAAGTGATTCTCGCCACCAATTTCACCAACGAGGGCGAGGCCACCGCGCATTACCTCTCCGAACTGCTGTATGCGCGCGGGCTCAAGGTCAGCCGCATTGCGCGCGGCCTGCCGGTAGGTGGCGAACTGGAATATTCCGACGCGGCGACCGTGGCCCAGGCCCTGCGCGAGCGGCGCGACTTCGTTTGAGTCGGGTTTGAGTTCCAGTGCCCAGCCGCTTGCCGGCGTAAAAGTCGTCGAGTTCGGCACGCTTATCGCGGGTCCGTTCTGTTCGCGCATCCTCGCCGAATTCGGCGCCGAGGTGATCAAGATCGAGGCGCCGGGCGAGGGCGATCCCCTGCGCAAATGGCGCAAGCTGTATCCGACCGGGGACGGCGAAACTTCCCTGTGGTGGTTCGTGCAGGCACGTAACAAGCAGTCGGTGACGCTGAATCTCAAGCATCCGCAAGGGATTGCGATCGCCCACAAGCTGGTGGCCGAGGCGGATATCGTGGTCGAGAACTTTCGCCCCGGGGTCATGGAAAAGCTCGGCCTGGGCTGGGAGGCGCTCTCTGCGATCAATCCGGGCCAGGTCATGGTGCGTCTGTCCGGCTTCGGCCAGACCGGGCCGATGGCCGCCCAGCCCGGTTTCGGCGCCATCGGCGAATCGATGGGCGGCCTGCGCTACGTCACCGGCTTTGCCGACCGGCCGCCGGTGAAGACCGGGATTTCGATCGGCGACTCGATTGCGGCGCTGTGGGGTGCGCTGGGCGCCCTGATGGCGCTGCGCCATCGCGAGATCAAGGGTGGCGCCGGACAGGTGGTTGATGTCGCCTTGTACGAAGCGGTATTTGCCATGATGGAAAGCCTGGTGCCCGAGTTCGACGTCTTCGGCTTTGTCCGCGAGCGCACCGGCAACGTGATGCCGGGCATCACGCCCTCCAACACGCACACGACGAAGGACGGCAAACACCTGATCATCGGCGCCAACGGCGACGCAATATTCCGCCGTCTGATGCTCGCCATCGGTCGTGGCGACCTGGCCGACGATCCGCAACTGACCAGCAACGCGGGCCGCGATGCACGGGCTGCCGAAATCTACGCTGTGATCGATGCCTGGGTTGCTGCCCATGACGCCGAAGCCGTCCTGCGCATCGCCGCTGAGGCCCAGGTGCCCGCCAGCCGCATTTTTTCCGTCGAGGACATGTTTCGCGATCCGCAATTCCTCGCCCGGCAGATGTTCGAATCCGCGCAACTCCCTGATGGAAAAGACTTTCACATTCCAGGGATCGTGCCCAAGCTGTCCCGCACGCCAGGAAAGACTCGCTGGCTCGGTCCGACGCTCGGAGAGCATACGGAAGCGGTCCTTGGGCGACTCGGTTATACCCATGACGAGATAGTTGGTTTGCGCGGCATAGGGGTCATCTAGCTGATTAATATAACGTTATTGGCATTGCAACAGTCAGTGCCGATAAGTTGCCTCAGTTCAGGGCTTTAATCGCCGCGAGAGATTCGCTACAATTGCGGTCTTTCCGAATTCGCATTTCTGCATTCAGGGACTATCACCATGAGTTGTGACGATACAGTCGATTGCGGTCGACGGCGTCTGTTGGTTGCCACGGCAGCCGCAGGCGGGGTAGCGGGGGTGGCGGTGGCTGTGCCTTTTGTGGCCAGCATGCTGCCTTCCGAGCGGGCGAAGGCGGCTGGCGCGCCCGTGGAAGTTGACATCAGCAGGCTCGCTCCCGGCGAGATGATGACCGTCGAATGGCGCGGCAAGCCGGTCTGGATCATCAATCGCACCAAGGAGCAACTCGAGTCCCTGGCCAAGATTGGCGAGAAGCTGGCCGATCCCAAGTCCGACAAGAACATGCAGCCCGAGTACGCCAAGAACGAGACGCGTTCGATCAAGCCGGAGATCCTGGTGGCTGTGGGTATCTGCACCCACCTCGGCTGTTCGCCCACCGAGAAGTTCAAGACCGGTGCGGAATCGGGCATCGACGCCGACTGGCCGGGTGGCTTCTTCTGTCCCTGCCATGGTTCCACCTTCGACCTTGCTGGCCGTGTCTACAAGAGCAAGCCGGCGCCGGACAATCTCGAAATTCCTCCGCACATGTATCTCGGCGACGCCAAGATCGTGATTGGCGAAGACAAGAAGGCCTGATGCGATGAGCAAAGTGAATGCCATATTGCAGGGGACGCTGAACTGGGTCGACGAGCGCTTTCCTCTCACCTCGAACTGGAAAGCCCACCTTTCCGAATACTACGCACCGAAGAACTTCAACTTCTGGTACTTCTTTGGTTCGCTGGCGATGCTGGTGCTGGTGATCCAGATCGTCAACGGTATTTTCCTGACCATGCACTTCAAGCCCGACGCCTCGCTGAATGCGTCGGGTGTACCGGTTGCCTTCGCCAGCGTCGAGTACATCATGCGCGACGTGCCCTGGGGCTGGCTGATCCGCTACATGCACTCGACCGGGGCCTCGGCCTTTTTCATCGTCGTGTATATGCACATGTTCCGCGGCATGCTCTACGGTTCCTACCGCAAGCCGCGCGAACTGATCTGGATCTTCGGCATGGTCATCTTCCTGTGCCTGATGGCCGAGGCTTTCTTCGGCTATTTGCTGCCCTGGGGCCAGATGTCGTTCTGGGGTGCGCAGGTGATCGTCAACCTGTTCTCCGCGATTCCCCTGATCGGACCGGATCTGTCGCTCTGGTTGCGCGGCGACTACGTCGTCGGCGACGCGACGCTGAACCGCTTCTTCGCCTTCCACGTGATCGCGGTGCCGCTGGTGCTGCTGGGCCTGGTCGCGGCGCACATCCTCGCGCTGCACGAAGTCGGCTCCAACAATCCGGACGGCGTCGAGATCAAGAAGAAGAAGGATGCAAACGGGATTCCGCTCGACGGCATTCCCTTCCATCCTTATTACTCCGTCAAGGATATCGTCGGCGTGGTGGTCTTCCTGATGGTGTTCTCGGTCATCGTCTTCTTCATGCCCGAGTTCGGCGGCTACTTCCTTGAATTCAACAACTTCTTCCCGGCCGATCCGCTGGTGACGCCGCCGCACATCGCGCCGGTGTGGTACTTCACGCCGTATTACTCGATCCTGCGTGCGGTGACCTATCCGTTGTTCGGCATCGATGCGAAGTTCTGGGGCGTCGTCGCGATGGGCGCATCGACCTTGATCATCGCCCTGCTGCCCTGGCTGGATCGCAGCCCGGTGAAGTCGATCCGCTATCGCGGTCCCCTGTACAAGGGCTTCCTCGCCGCCTTCATCGTTTCCTTCTTTATCCTCGGCTATCTTGGCATGCTGGGTCCGACACCGATGCGCACGCTCGTGGCGCAGATTTGCTCGGTGATCTACTTTGCCTTCTTCCTCCTGATGCCGATTTACAGCAGTCTGGACAAGTGCCAACCGGAGCCGGACAGGGTGACCTCGAAATGAAGAAATTCCTTAGCGCAATCCTGTTCGCGCCCTTGCTGGCCTTTGGCGCCGGCGCCGAACTGCATCTCGATCGTGCGCCCGACAAGGCGAACGACATGGCCGCCCTGCAAAACGGTGCCAAGATTTTTGTCAATTACTGCCTGAACTGCCATTCGGCGTCCTACATGCGCTACAACCGCCTGAAGGACATCGGCCTCAACGATGCGCAGATCAAGGATAACCTGCTGTTCACCGCCGAGAAAGTCGGCGAGCCGATGAAGATCGCGATGCAGCGCGCCGATGCCAAGGTGTGGTTTGGCGCGGCGCCGCCTGATCTGACTGTGATCGCACGGGCTCGGGCCTCCGAGTTCGGTAGTGGCGCCGACTGGTTGTACACTTATCTGCGCACCTTCTATCGCGACGACAAGCGTCCGACCGGCTGGAACAATGTGGTGTTCGAAAACGTCGGCATGCCGCACGTGCTCTGGGAACTGCAGGGTGAGCAGGTGATGGGCGCCGACCATAAGCTGAACCTGGTCAAGCCGGGCAAACTCAAGCCGCAGGAGTTCGATGCGGCGGTGGGCGACCTGGTGGGCTTCCTGAAGTACATGGGCGAGCCGGTGGCCGAGTTCCGCAAGCAGTTGGGTGTGATCGTGCTGATTTTCCTGGCAGTCGTCTTCGTCTTTGCGTACGCGCTGAAACGCGAGTACTGGAAAGACGTTCATTAACTTTGATACGTGAATGCAAATTATGGGGCATCGAGAAATGAACGCACCGCCTGTCCGCAAAGTGGTGCGTGATGCCGATTACTCCTGGGGCACCAGTGCCATGATGAACCTGTATTCGGGTACCACGTGCCCCTTCAGTCATCGCTGCCGCATCGTCTTGTACGAGAAGCAGATGGATTTTCAGGTGATCGACGTCGATCTGTTCAACAAGCCTGAAGACATCGCGATCATCAATCCCTACAACCGGGTTCCGGTTCTGGTGGATCGCGATCTGGTGCTCTACGAGTCGAACATCATCAACGAGTACATCGACGAGCGCTTCCCGCATCCGCAGTTGATGCCGCCCGATCCGCAAACGCGGGCCAAGGCGCGCCAGCTGTTGTTTACGATGGAGCAGGAGTTGTTCAGCCACATCGACGCGCTGGAGAAGAATCTCAAGTCGGCGGACAAGGCACGGCTGCATATGCGTGACCGGCTGATCGAACTGGCGCCGATGTTCAACAAGCAGAAGTTTCTGCTCGGCGACGATTTTTCCATGCTCGACGTGGCGATCGCACCGCTGCTGTGGCGTCTTGACCATTATGGTATCGAACTGCCGAAGACCGCGTCGCCGCTGATGAAGTTTGCCGAGCGCATCTTCTCGCGCCAGGGTTTCATCGACGCGCTGACGCCGACAGAAAAGATGATGCGCCGCTGAGGCGCATCATCCCTGTCCCCAGTTTGATTCATCTTGGCGCAATGCCAATGAAGTCCACCAAACCCTACCTGATCCGCGCCATTCACGAATGGTGTGCGGATCAGGGTTTCACGCCCTATCTGGCGGTCAAGGTGGATGCGACGACGCGCGTGCCCCGCGAATTCGTCAAGGATGGCGAGATCGTGCTCAATGTCGGCATCGAAGCGACGCACCAGCTGCAGATGGGCAACGAGGAAATTACCTTTCAGGCACGCTTCGGCGGCAAGGCTTTTCCCGTGGCGGTGCCGATCGAGCGGGTTGCGGCGATCTATGCCAGCGAAAACGGCGAGGGCATGGCCTTCGAGGTTACCGACTCGGTTGCGGCCGACGTCCCTGCGGCAGATGCCGTGATGCCGGATACGCTGCCGCCGGACGTACCCGCGAACCGGCGTTCTCCCGCCGAGCGGCGTTCTTCCGGAAAGCCTTTCCTTACCCGCGTCAAGTAAGCCCTTCGCCCGTCGGGCGAAGAGGCCTCCGGCCTATTTCGACTCCATCACCCAGACACCGTCCCAATCGTCGCCAGGCGGATTGGCGATGAAGTGATCGCAGCGCTCGATATACATCTTCGCGGCCTTGTCGTGGTCGTTCAGCGTCAGCACTTCGCCGAATTCTCCCTTGGCGTCCTGCCATTTCTGCTGCCGGTACTTGACCAGTCCCGACTTGAAATGGCGTAGCGCATCGATCATCTGCGGATAGCTTTCCTCGGTGTGATAGTCGAGGATTTCGTGGATGGCGACCGGCTTGGTCTTGCCCTTGACCACCACCAGATCGAGTTCGCGGCTGAAATAGGTGCCGCGCAACTGCTTGTTGGTAAATTCGCTGATCAGCACGTGGGCACCGTATTGCTTGCAGGCGGATTCCAGCCGCGCCGCGAGGTTCACGCCGTCGCCGATGATGGTGTAGTCCATGCGCTTCTTCGAGCCGATGGTTCCCGAGACCACGTTGTCGGTGTTGAGGCCGATGCCGATGTCGACCGGCAGCTTGCCTTCAGCCACCCGCAACTTGTTCCAGGCCCACAGCTCGCGGATCATGGCAATCGACGTACGCACCGAGCGGTCGGCATCGTCGTCGTGGCCGACCGGGATGCCGAAGGCGGCCATGATCGCGTCGCCGATGAACTTGTCGAGAAAGCCCGCTTCGCGCTGGATGCAATCGACCATCAGCGTGAAGTACTCGTTGAGCAGTGCCACCGTGCCCTGGGCGCCGAGCTGCTCGGTTATCGTTGTGAAGCCCCGGATGTCGGAGAACAGTATGGTCGCCTGGACGTTCTTGCCGCCCAGGGTATCGACGCCGCCGGCCAGCATCTGGTCGGCGATGCCCGGATCCATCAGCCGCGACATGGTCGAACGCATGCGCTTCTCGTTGGAGATATCCTCCAGCATCAGCATCGAGCCGAGGCGCTTCTTCTCCGCCGACAGCAGCGGCAGGGCGGTCAGGTTCACCGAGAGCTTGTCCTCGCCGACCATCAGTTCGGCTTCCATTGCCAGTTCGGTGGTCTGCGTCTCGCCGACGCGCTTGAGCTTTTCCTGGATCCAGGCATTGCTGCCGGCGAAGAAGTCCGCCGCCGGCTGGTGCAGGATCTGCGCCGGCGTCACCTTGAGGATACGCAGGCCGGCGGCGTTGCAGGTGGCGATCTTCTCCGCTTCGTCGAGCGTGATCACGGCGTTCGACATCGACTCCAGCATCGCCTCGTTGTAGTTCTTCATGTTCTGCACGTCGGCGAACAGTTTGGCGTTTTCCAGGGCGATCGATATCTGCGCGGTGAACGCCCGCAGCCGTGATTCGTCCTCGCCGGTGAAGGGGCCGCCGCGCTTGTTCAGCACCTGCGTGACGCCGATCACCTTGCCGTGCTTGTTGACGATGGGCACGCAGAGTATCGAGCGCGTGAAATAGCCGGTCTTTTTGTCGAAGGCCGGATTGAAGCGCAGATCGGCATAGGCGTAGGGGATGTTGATCGCCTTGCCCGAGCTGAACACCGCGCCGGCGATGCCCAGATGATTGGGCAGGCGGATCTGTACCGATTCGAGGCCCTGGCCGACTTCGGACCAGAGTTCGCTGGTCTTCTCGTCGTTGAGGAACAGGGTCGAGCGCTCGGCGTTGAGCAGGCGCGTGGCTTCGCCCATGACCTTCTGCAGCAGCGAGCCGAGCTTGATGTCGGCGGTGACTTCGGAGACGACGTCGATAAACTCCATCTCCTGGCGGCGGATGGCCTGCATGCGCTCGATGAACTGCGCGCTCTGCAGTGCCAGCGTGCCCTGGCTGGTCATGGCTTCGAGCAGGTTGAGGTCATGCTTGGTGAATTTGCCGCTGCGCTTGTTCAGCGTCTGCGCCACGCCGATGATCTCGCCCTTCACCGTCTTGATCGGCACGCAGAGGATGTTGCGGGTGGTGAAGCCGGTCTGCTCGTCGATCGAGCGGTTGAAGCGGTCGTCGGCGTAGGCGTCGGCGATGATCAGCGCTTCGCCTGCGGTGTAGACATAACCGGCAATGCCGCTGGTATTGAGAATGCGTATTTCGCGCTGGATGTTGCCTTGCGCCACGCGCGAATACAGTTCGTTGGTGTCCGGGTCGTTGAGGAACAGCGAGCCGCGTTCCGCATTCAGTTCGGTGGTGGTCATTTCCACCAGTGCCTGCAGCACTTCGTCGAGCGTGCCGTAACTGGCCATGCGGCGCGTGACTTCGAGCAGCAGCTCCAGGTGGCGCAGCCGGCGTCGGCCTTCCTGGTCGCGTTCGGCTGTCTTCTTTTTGGCGGGGACGGGCTCCAGGGGTTGGTCCACGGCATTCATGCTTAGCTCCGGCGCAAGGCTTCGATCTGGTCGCGCAGGGCCTGGATGGTGCTCTGCAGTTGTGCGCCTTCATCGGCGAACAGGCTGCGTTCGCGATTGACCGAATTGGTTCGGTCGATCTGCGCCAGTTCCAGGCTTTCGCGCAAGCCGCTGACGGTCTGCCGCAATTGGGCGATTTCGCCTTGCGCGCTGACCAGCGCAGAACGCACGGCATTGTCGGTATCGGCCCGCGCTCGTTCCAGTTCGTCGCGCAGGGCCGCCGCGGTGGCTTTCAGTTGCTGCATTTCGTTATGTCCGGCGACGCGTTCCTGCTGCACCGCGTGGTCGCGCTCGGCGCGCGACTGTTCGAGTTCCTCGCGCAAGGCGGCAGCGGTGGCCTTGAGCATGTAGGCTTCCTGGCTGGCGGTGACCCGCTCCTGCTGGATCGCCTTGTCGCGCTCGATGTGCGCACGCTCCAACTCTTCGCGCAGGGCGCCGACGGTGGTCTTGAGTTGGGCGATTTCTGCGGCGTTGGCCTGGGTCACGCGCGCGGTCGTCGCCTGGATTTCCGCATGTGCCGCCTCGAGTTCCGTGCGCAGCGCGATCACCGTGCGCTTCATGTCACGGGAATCGGCCTGCGCCAGGATCAGTTGTTCTTCGAGGGTCGACAGGTCGGCAATCATCGTTTGAATAATACGCCTGACTATGCATGGCGCCCAAGTCAGGAATCGAACCTGAGACCTACCGCTTAGGAGGCGGTCGCTCTATCCACTGAGCTACAAGGGCGCAAGGCGCGGATTTTATCCCACTTGGGGATATCGTCTGCGGTCAGCCGCAGACATAAGCTGCGCGCCTATAATCCGGCACCCATTTCCCGACTCCGTTTCCATGCCCGTTATTTCCCTTGATCGCGCCTGTCTTGCCTACGGGCATGTTGCCCTGCTGGACCACGCCGCGATGCAGATCGATGCCGGCGAGCGGGTGGGTCTCATCGGCCGCAACGGCAGCGGCAAATCCAGCCTGCTCAAGGCCCTGGCCGGGCTGGGTGCGCTGGACGACGGCGAGGTCTGGCGCGAGCCCGGCCTTTCCGTGGCCTATGTGCCGCAGGAGCCCGAATTCGCCACCCATGACACGGTGTTCGAAGCCGTCGCTGCCGGCCTCGGCGAGGTGGCACGGGTGCTCGCCGAGTACCACGAGGTGACCCACAAAGTTGGCGCTGGCGACACGGCGACCATGGAGCGCATGCACGAACTGCAGACGCAACTCGAAGCCAACGACGGCTGGCGTCTGAATTCGCGCGTCGAGCAGGCCATTTCGCGCCTTGCGCTGGATGGCGATGCGCGCGTCGATGCGCTTTCCGGCGGCGGCAAGAAGCGCGTCGCGCTGGCCCGCGCACTGGTGGCGGAGCCGGAACTGCTGCTGCTCGACGAGCCGACCAACCACCTCGATGTCGACGGCATCCTCTGGCTGGAGGACTTGCTGCGCGGCTATCAGGGCGCGGTCATGCTCATTACCCACGACCGGGTTTTCCTGGACAACGTGGCGACGCGCATTGTCGAACTCGATCGCGGCAGGCTGGTGAGCTTTCCCGGCCGCTTCGCCGCTTACCAGGAACGCAAGGAATTCATGCTCAACGAGGAGGCGCTGGCCAGTGCCCGCGCCGACAAGATGCTGGCGCAGGAGGAAATCTGGATCAGGAAGGGCGTCGAGGCGCGGCGCACGCGCAGCGTCGGCCGCGTCCAGCGCCTCGAACAACTGCGCGCAGCGCGGGCGGCGCGGCGCGAGCAGCTGGGCAAGGTGGATTTCCGCGTGGTGCGCGGCGAGGCCTCGGGCAAGCTGGTGGCCGAGCTCGAAAACGTCAACAAGCGCTTTGTCACAACGGCCGGCGACAAGACCGTGGTCAAGGATTTCTCCTGCCGCATCCTGCGCGGCGACAAAGTGGGCCTGATCGGCGCCAACGGCACGGGGAAAACCACGCTGCTGCGCCTGATCCTCGGCCAGTTGCAGCCCGACGCCGGCAAGGTGCAGCTGGGAACCAAGATCGAGGTCGCCTACTTCGACCAGTTCCGCACCCAGCTCGACCCCGAAGCGCCCTTGTGCGAGGTCATCAGCCCGGGCTCGGACTACGTCGAGATCGGCGGTTCGAAGAAGCATGTGATCGGCTACCTCGAGGATTTCCTGTTCGCGCCGCAGCGCGCGCGTTCGCCGGTCAAGTCGCTGTCCGGCGGCGAGCGCAACCGTTTGCTGCTGGCACGGCTGTTCGCACGGCCGGCCAATGTGCTGGTGCTGGACGAGCCGACCAACGACCTCGACATCGAAACCCTGGAACTGCTCGAAGCCCTGTTGCAGGACTATTCCGGCACGGTGTTCCTGGTCAGCCACGACCGGGCCTTCCTCGACAATGTGGTGACGCAGACCGTCGCCAGCGAAGGCGGCGGGCAGTGGAAGGAATATGTCGGCGGCTATAGCGACTGGCTGCGCCAGCGCCCGGCAGGCGGCGCGGCGCGCTTCGACGCCACGGGCGGTCCCGATGCCAAGCCGGCTTCAAGAGTTGGCGCTGGCGATACGCCGAAGCCCAAACCCGCCGAGCACAAGAAGCTCAGTTTCAAGGAGCAGCGCGAGCTGGAACAACTGCCCGCGCGCATCGCCGCGCTGGAAGCCGAACAGGGCCAGCTGCAAGGCCGGCTGGCCGATCCGGCCTTCTATCAGGGCCCGGCCGAGGCGGTGCGCGAAGTCCAGGCCAGGCTGGCCAAGGTCGATGCCGAGATCGATGCGGCATTGCTGCGCTGGGAGGCGCTGGAGGCCAAGGGCTGAAATCTGGCGCCAAAAAGGACTTTTTTTCCAAGTCTCATTGAGTATTCACTGCGGTTAGTCTCGATTCCGTCAGCCGGACCGGGAGACTCATGTGGTTGTCATCAATGCAAAGCGCACCACCGCGATCGTGATCCGCCATCGCGGCGACAGCGTCACGCTGGTGCCGATGAAAAGCGGCAAGCTTTCGGCCAAGACGGTCGGCTTCGACGAGTTTCGCCAGGAGTGGAAGGAAACCGGCTACGCGCTGTCGCAGGCACTGACCACCTTCCTGGCCCACATCATGAAGTGGGGCGCCTCACTCGAAGTGGTCAAGGGCCTCGAAAAGCTCGCCGCACGCGACCGCTTCGTCGTCGCCAGCCTGTTCTGAGACCGCGATCGACGCCGGAGATTACTGGCAGGTTTGGTGCGACGGCTCCGCCTTGCCCAATCCGGGCAAGATCGGCATCGGGGTGGTGCTGATTGCGCCCGACGGCCGCTGCAGTGAAGAATCCCGGCTGCTGAATGTCTGCGGCTGCAACAACGAGGCCGAGCTGCTGGCGCTTTGCGCGGCGCTCGAAATGGCTTTTGCGGCCGGTGCGCGCAAGCTGCTGCTGCGCGGCGACAGCGATGTTGCCCTGCGCTACGTGCGCGGCCCGGACACGACGCAGATCGCCCGCCTGAGCCTCCTGGCGGCCGCGGCGCGCGACTGGCTGCCGCGCTTCGACGAGGTGCAACTGGTCTGGATTCCGCGCCATCGCAACCGCGACGCGGATCGCCTGTCGCGTCACGCGCTGGGCTTGCCGCCGAGTCCCGCGCCGCTTGCGCGTCCCCGGCGACGGGCGCGCTGAGCGGATTCGCCAGCGGTTATCACGCGGGTTTCCGCTATGATCGGCGGGCATTGCACATCCCGCCAGGGGATACCGTCCCAGCATAGCCGGGGACATAAAGGAGAAGTCGTTTGGGAATACTGACCAACATCGTCGCCGCCGAGGAAGACGAATACGCCGCGATCGGCGAATCCTTGCGACCGGTGGACGAATGGAGCGGCATCGAGCGGCGCGGCATCGACACGGCCAAGATCGCCACGCTGCACTGCCTGCTGACCGGCGACGAATTCGAAGAGGCTGTCGGCAGCTACGAGCCGGTGTATGTGGCCGACGAGGGCGCCATCGTGCTGCGCATTGCCGACGAAGTCATGGAGCGCCTGGCCACATTGGACGAGGAGGCGCTGGAACTGGTCGCCGAGGAACTGGCCGCCACGGAAGAGTACGAAATGGAACAGTGGGACGCGGCGGAGGTGCAGGCCATGGTGTTCGAGCTTGGCGATCTGGCACGGCTGGCCGAATCGCAGGGACAGGTGCTGTTTGTCTGGATGCACCCGCTACTGACCTGATCCGATGGCAGCAAGCAAGACCTGGTACGTCTACCTGATCGAATGCAGCGACGGCTGTCTCTATACCGGAATCACCGTCGATCCCGCCGCGCGTTTCAAAGCTCACCTGGAGGGGCGCGGCGCACGCTACATGCGCCTGCATCCGCCCTTGCGCCTGCTCGCGACCGAGGCACATCCGGACCGCTCGGCGGCCTCGAAGGCCGAATACCGCATCAAGCAACTCTCGGCGGCCGAAAAACGCGCCTACGCGGCCGGCATGACGGCTGCTGCTTCACCCTCCTGACCCGGTCCTGCCATGATCGTTTTTTCCCACGCCAACAGCTATAGCGCCTCGACCTACCGCCAACTGTTCGACGGCTGGCGCGCCGCCGGCCACAAGGTGGCCGCGGTCGAGCACTTCGGCCACGACGCTCAGTTCCCGGTCGATCGCCGCTGGCGCGGCATGACGCAACAGCTCACGGCCCTGATCGACAGCCTCGCGCCGCCGCGCGTGTGGCTGGTCGGCCATTCGATGGGCGGCTACCTGAGCCTGCTGGCGGCCGGCCAGCGTCCGGAACGCGTGCGCGGCATCGTGCTGCTCGATTCGCCGATCGTCTATGGCTGGAAATCGGGGCTGATCAGCGTGGTCAAGGCCGTCGGCCAGATGCGCCGCGTGTCGCCTGCGGCGGTGGCGGTCAAGCGCCGCGACCGCTGGCCGGATCTGGGCGAAGCGCACCGGCACTTTTCCGCCAAGCCGATGTTCGCCCGCTGGCATCCGGCCATCCTCGACGACTATGTCCGTTTCGGCACCGAGCAGGACCCGGCGGACAGCGCCGGGACGGGGCGCCGCCTGAGCTTTCGTCCCGCGATCGAAGCCGAAATCTACTCGACCGTGCCGCACCGCCTGGTGCCTTACCTGCGCTTGCATCCGCCGGGCGGGCCGGTGGCCTTCGTCGCCGGCACGCGTTCGCGCGAGGTGCGCCAGGTAGGGCTCGCCGCCACGCACCGCATCACGCAGGGGCGCATCAGCTGGCTCGAAGGCTCGCATCTGTATCCCTTCGAGAAGCCCGAGGAAACCGTGCGCGAAGTGCTGGCCTGGATGCAGCGGCTCGATGCGCCGGTCATGGAGCGCAAGTAACCGGCGCGGCATGAATCAGGAAGGCGGCCGCCTGGTCGCCGGGTCATGGTGAGCGCTTATCCGATCGTGCTATGTGCGATAGCCCACAGAATGCCCCAGGCGGAATCGGATAGTCTGGTTCGGCACCAATCCCGCAAGGAATCAGCAGCGGTATCGCTTTTCCTTGGCCGCAGCGCGACCCCGATGATCGAACTGGAGGACAGAAAATGCGCTACATAATCGTTGTGCTTTGGATGCTGTGTTGCTCGGCAACTGCGGCCCTGGCCCAGGTGAGCATCAGCATCGGCATCAATCTGCCTTTGTTTCCAAGCCTCGTTCAGGTGCCGGGTTACCCGGTCTATTACGCGCCGCGCCTGAATTCGAATTTCTTCTTTTACGACGGCATGTATTGGGTCTACGAAGGGGACAACTGGTACTCGAGTTCCTGGTACAACGGACCCTGGTGGCTTGTGGGGCCGGAGTACGTGCCGCTGTTCGTGCTGCGCATCCCCGTCCGCTACTACCGCAATCCGCCCATGTATTTTCGCGGCTGGCGCTCCGATGCGCCACCGCGCTGGGGACATCACTGGGGCAATGAATGGGAGCAGCGTCGCAGCGGCTGGGACAGATGGGAGCGCAAATCTGTTCCCGCACCCGCCCCTCTGCCTGTCTACCAGAAGAAGTATTCAGGGGATCGATATCCCAAGGTGGAACAGCAGCACGAGCTCAACAGCCGCAATTACCGCTACCAACCGCGCGACGCTGTGGTGCGGCAACACTATCAGGAGCAGGCTGCGCGGCCCGCAGCGTCGCGCCAGGAAGCGCCTCGGCAGACAAGCCCCAGGCAGCAGGATGTTCAGCGCGCCAATCCGCCGCCGTCGCTGCAAAAGGGCGATGACGACGGCAAGCGATCTGCCCCCACTCAAGCGCCAGCGCGCCAGCGCGACCCGGCGGTCGATGCTCAGAGACAGCAACCCCAAGCCGTCCAGCGTGAGCAGCAGACGCCAAGATCCGGCCAGAAAAGCATGACGCGTGACAAGGGAGCAGCGCAGGAATCGCGACAGGAGCAGGAGAAAGCTCGCGAGAAAGAACGTGAGAAAGAGCGCGAGCAACGCGAAGATCGACGTCAGGACCGCAACAGGTAATTCGGATCCCGAAATCAATCGGCACACAGGGAAAAAAGGCCTCAGGAGCGATCCTGAGGCCTTGTTATTTGAACCGGTGCTTGAATGAAGGTGGAGGCCGTCGGGCAGGAATTGCCCGGGCGTGCGGTGCAGTCTGGCGCTTCTACCAAGAGTTGGCGCTGGCGACACGGCGGCTTGAGTCCATCGGACTGCTTGATCAAATATGTCTTTAAATCCATAATTCGCGCATGCGTTGGACCGTACTCTTTCACGACGATTTTGCCGCCGAATTCGCGGTCCTGGGCGAGTCCTTGCAAGACGAGCTGCTGGCCCATGCGGTGCTGCTGCGGGATTTCGGCCCCAGCCTGGGGCGGCCTACAGTGGATACGCTGAAGGGTTCGAAGCACGCCAACATGAAGGAGTTGCGCTTTTGCCTGGGCTGGCGAGGTATGGCGCGTGGCCTTTGTCTTCGACCCGGCGCGGCAGGCGGTATTGCTGGTGGGTGGTGACAAGCGTGGCGCCGATCAGCGGCGCTTTTACAAAAGGCTGATCGCGTTGGCGGACGCGCGCTTTGACGCACATCTGGCCGCGCTGGTCGCAACGAACAAGGAGCATCGACATGGCAAAAAAACTTGATCACCTGCTGGAGCAACTGCCAGCCAAGCGCCGCGCCGCCATCGAGGCGCGCGCGGGCGAACTGGCGACGTTGAAAGACCTGCGCCAGGCCGCGGCGCAAACGCAGCAAGACCTTGCTGCTGCGCTGGGGGTCGGTCAGGACACTATTTCACGGCTGGAAAAACGCAGCGACATGCTGCTGTCCACTCTGCGCCGCTACGTCGAGGCAATGGGCGGCACGCTGGAACTGGTGGCGCAATTTCCCAACCGCCCGCCGGTAGTCATTGACCACCTGGCGCCGACCAGCATCGCGCGCAATGAGCATGGCGCCAATGCAGGGACATGAGATGGCACTTCCAGATCGCCATGCGCTTGCGTGAGCGGTTGGAGGACGCGCTGAAAAGTAAAGCCCACTTTCCTTGCGGTCAGTGGGCTTTTGCTTGCTTGCAGCTACCGGGGAGTCGGCATCAGCCGCAGCTCCCCACCGCGCCGCAGGCCGAGCAGAAGTCGCAGCCGTCCTTGCGGATCACCGTGTAGTTGCCGCATTCGCCGCACAGCGAGCCCTGCATCACCTTGACGCCGCCGTTCTTCTGCTCGGGGACTTCGAGGATGCCCATTTCGCGGGTCGGGTAGCCGTTCTCGTCGAGGATGCGCAGCATGGCGTAGCGATGCATGATCAGGCGCGCGATGTAGGCGACGGTCGAGGGCCAGTTCTGCTGCTTGTTGGAGCCGGGCACGCGGGCCATGAAATCGCCCAGCGGTTCGGCGTAGTTGAGCAGTTTGCGCAGCTTCATGCCGATCCAGGCCGGGTCGAGCACGCGCATGTCGAGCGAGAGCAGGCGCGTCAGGCCGTCCAGGGCGCGCGGGTAGTGGCCGGAGAGCCACACCGAGTAGGGGCGTGTGACGCCATCGGGCAGGGTGATTTCCTTCAAGCCCAGCACGAACTCTTCGCCGGCGGCCGGATTGACTACGTCGACGGTCCAGGACAGCGTGCCATCGGTGCCGGTCTTGGGCTCGTCGCGGCTGAACATGCAGTCGATCACCGGCGTGGCTTCGGCGCCTTCCAGCGCGCCGAGCTTTTCGCAGCGGTAGCGCACCACCTGGGCCAGAGCCGAAACCACGCCGGGCACCAGCTTGCGTTCGCCATTGGGCGGCAGCGGCAGTTCGAAGGAATCGTCGTCCTGGGTCCTGGCCAGGGCGTCGAGCTTGAGCTTGAGCCAGGCCTTGTCGTTGGCGCGCATGTCCATCGACAGGGTCTTGGCCACGGCGCCGATGCCGCGCGGCTGCTCGGCGCCATTGACCCAGACCTCGAAGGGCACGTTGCGCCCCATGTCGTTGGCGATCTCGCCGACGAAGAGGGCGAACTCGCCATGCGGCGCCTCAACCATGTAGGTCCATGCCGCATTGCCGTCGGCCATGCGCGGCCGGCCCGGCCAGCGCAAGCTGGCCAGCACCGGCGCGGGCAGAGCGCCGATCGACAGGCGGCGGTTGGCGTTGTCGATGGTGACGTCCTGCGGCTGCTTCTGGGCGCTTTCCGTTGGCGTGCCGCTGACCGAAAGCTCGCTGCCCAGCACCGAGTTGGGTCGGTAGGTGGCGAGGCCCTTGAGCCCGGATTTCCAGGCCACCATGTAGAGGTCTTCGAACTCCGAATAAGGGTAGTCGGCCGGCACATTCACCGTCTTCGAGATCGAGGTGTCGACATAGGGCGCCACGGCGGCGACCATTTTTTCGTGGGCCTGCGCCGAGATTTCCAGCGCGGTGATGAAGTAGTCGGGCAGCTTGGATATGTCGCCGCCCTGGTGTTTGTAGAGGCGCCAGGCATAGTCCTCGACCGCGTATTCCTTGAAGGTGCCGTCGGCCATGCGCTTCTTGCGCGTGTAGAGCCAGGAGAAGGGCGGCTCGATGCCGTTGCTGGCGTTGTCGGCAAAGGCCAGGCTGATCGTGCCAGTGGGCGCGATCGACAGCAGGTGCGAGTTGCGCAGGCCGTGCTTGCGGATCGCGTCCTTGACTTCCTGCGGCAGGCGCGAGGCGAAATTGCCGCCGGACAGGTACATGTCGGCATTGAACAGCGGGAAGGCGCCGCGTTCCTTGGCCAGTTCGACCGAATAGAGGTAGGAACGGTCGCGCATGAATTCCGAGATCTTGGTCGCCATGGCGCGCGCGGCATCGGTGTCGTAGCGCAGCTTGAGCATGATCAGCGCATCGCCGAGGCCGGTGAAGCCGAGGCCGACGCGGCGCTTGTTCTGCGCTTCCTTGAGTTGCTGTTCGAGCGGCCAGTGAGTGGCGTCGAGCACGTTGTCGAGCATGCGCACCGAGGTGTCGATGACGCGGCCGAAGGCGGCGAAATCGAAGCTGGGGCTCTTGCTGAAGGCGTCCTTGACGAACAGCGTCAGGTTGATCGAGCCCAGGCAGCAGCAGCCGTAGGGCGGCAGCGGCTGTTCGGCGCAAGGGTTGGTGGCCTCGATGGTCTCGCAGTAATAGAGGTTGTTGTCCTTGTTCATGCGGTCGAGGAACAGGATGCCCGGCTCGGCGTGATCGTAGGTGGAGCGCATGATCTGCTCCCACAGGTCGCGCGCGCGCACCTTGCGATAGACCCAGCTGCCGTCGCCGCGCTGGTAGGCGCCGGCGGTCTTGATGTCGGCCGAGGGCGTGGCGCGATGCGTCAGCTCGATGTCGCCGTCGGCTTCGACGGCCTGCATGAAGGGATCGGTGACGCCGACCGAAATGTTGAAGTTGGAGAGGTCGCCGGCATCCTTGGCGTGGATGAATTCCTCGATGTCCGGATGGTCGCAGCGCAGCACACCCATCTGCGCCCCTCGGCGCGAACCCGCCGATTCGACGGTCTCGCAGGAGCGGTCAAAGACGCGCATGTAGGAGACGGGTCCCGATGCCCGCGACTGCGTGCCCTTGACGTGGGCGCCGATCGGGCGGATCGAGGAGAAGTCATAGCCGACGCCGCCGCCGCGGCGCATGGTCTCGGCGGCCTGCAGCAAGGCGGTGTAGATGCCGGGACGGCCGTCGACGATTTCGGAGATCGAATCGCCTACCGGCTGCACGAAACAATTGATCAGCGTCGCACACAGATCGGTGCCGGCGGCGGAGTTGATGCGGCCGGCGGGAACGAAGCCGTTTTCCTGGGCTTCGAGGAAGCGCGCTTCCCAGAAACTGCGCTTGTCCTCGACCTCGATCGAGGCCAGCGCGCGGGCGACGCGGCTGCGCACGTCGCGCACGTCGCGTTCGGTTCCTTTTGCATATTTTTCGAGCAGCACTTCGCCGGATATCTCCTGCGGCAGGGGCAGGTCCATTTGCCCGGTATGCTCGTAGCTTGTTGATTCCTCTGGATTATTATTTGTCATTGTCATGGTCTCTTCCGAAGAATGGGTCCGTTTAAGGTTCCGTGGAGCGAAGAAGCATACCCCCGGCTCAGAATCGTGAAAAGCAGAAAATTTTTGCAGGTAAAAAAACAATGACTTAGATCAAGCGCTAGTGCGGGTGATGGATGCACCCTACTAGATATAGTATGTTTTCCGTGGATGAAAGCAGAGAAAAAACAGGGGGATGGCGCTGCTTTTCCAGACTTGGCGCAGGCTCGGTTTGGGCCGCTTTTTGCTAGGGTCGTCCGGGTCTTGCTTGTCAAGGGGGTTGACAGGCCCGATATGACTGGAAGATGTGGAAAGTGGTCGCTCAGGCGGTGAGTTCGGCAACGTGCCGGGCGATTATCCATTCCTCGTTGGTGGGTATGACGCAGACCTCGATCCGGCTCCCGGACGTCGAAATTTTCGATGCATCGGCGGCGTTGGCCGCGGCATCCAGGCGCAATCCGAGCCAGCCGAGTTCGGCGCAAACCTGTTGTCTGACCGGCGCGCCATGCTCGCCGATGCCGCCGGTGAATACCAGGGCGTCGAGTCCGCCCAGCGCCGCCGCGAGTGAGCCGATTTCGCGCACGATGCGGTAGCAGAACAGGTCGACCGCCTCGCGCGCTTCGGGCGCCGGCGAATCCAGCAGGACGCGCATGTCCTGGCTGATGCCGGAGACGCCGAGCAGGCCGGATTCCTTGTAGAGCAGCCGGGTCAGCGCCTTGGCGTCCATCTGCCGGTAGTCCATCAGGTAGAGCAGCACGCCGGGGTCCAGGTTGCCGGTGCGGGTGCCCATCATCAGGCCATCGACGGCGGTGAAACCCATGGTCGAGGCCACGCTGCGGCGATCCTTCATGGCGCACATCGAGGCGCCGTTGCCCAGGTGCGCGACAATCACACGACCATTCGCGCGGTCGCGCGCACCGGCGGCATCGAGGTATTGCGGCAGCACCTCGGCGATATATTCGTAGGACAGGCCGTGGAAGCCGTAACGGCGCACGCCCTCGGCGGTGATGGCGCGGGGCAGGGCGAAGAGTTGGGCCAGCTCGGGCTGGCTGCGGTGGAAGGCGGTATCGAAGCAGGCCACCTGCGGCACCTTCGGCATCGCCGCGCTCATGGCATCGATGCCGGCCAGATTGTGCGGCTGGTGCAGGGGCGCCAGCGGAATGAAGCCGCGCAGCGTATCCACGATGCCCGCATCGAGCACGATGGGCTGCGAGAACTTCTGCGCGCCATGCACCACGCGATGGCCGACGCCGGCGATGCGCCAGCCGGCCTGATGGCGCCGCAGCCAATCGACGAGGAAGCCCAAGGCTTTCTTGTGCGGGGTTTCCCTCGGACCGTCGAGATCCAGATCGATGTCGTCCAGGGTTTGTCCCGCCGCATCCTTGACCTTGAAATGCGCGGCCTGCCCGCCGACGGCGCCGATGCCGTCGATCTGGCCGACCAGCTGTGGTTGCCGCGGTATCGTCGCGGCGCGGGCGAAGAGGGCGAACTTGATCGAGGAAGAGCCGGCGTTGAGGGTGAGGATGGCGTCGGCCATGGGCTTCACGCCTTCTTGCGCTTGGCGTGCGCCATGACCATCGCCACGGCGGTCGAGGCGGTGCGGGTTTCGGCCGAGTCGGCGCGGCTGGTCAGCACGATCGGCACGCGGGCGCCGAGCACGATGCCCGAGGTCAGTGCGTCGGCCAGATATTCCAATTGTTTGGCCAGCATGTTGCCGGATTCGATGTCGGGCACCAGCAGGATGTCGGCCTGGCCGGCCACCGCCGACTTGATGCCCTTGGTGCGCGCGGCGACCACCGAGATGGCATTGTCGAAGGCCAGCGGGCCGTCGAGCAGGCCGCCGGTGATCTGGCCGCGATCGGCCATCTTGCACAGCGCGGCGGCGTCGAGCGTGGCCTGCATCTTGGGATTGACGGTTTCCACGGCGGCCAGGATCGCCACCTTGGGATCGGCAATCTTGAGCATGCGCGCCAGGTCGATCGCGTTTTGCACGATGTCGACCTTGTCTTCGAGGTCGGGCGCGACGTTCACCGCCGCATCAGTGATGAACAGCAGGCGCGGATAGGTCGGCACGTCCATCAGAAACACATGGCTGATGCGTCTGGCGGTGCGCAGCCCGGTGGTCTTGTCGATGACTTCGCTCATCAACTCGTCGGTATGCAGCGAGCCCTTCATCAGTGCCTCGACCTGGCCTTCGCGCGCCAGCGAAACGGCGACTTCGGCCGCGGCGTGGCTGTGGGCGACGTTGATCAGGGTGCAGCCGTAGAGGTCGAGCTGGCTGGCTTCGGCGATCTGGCGGATCTTGTCCTCGGGACCGACCAGGGTCGGCACGATCAGGCCGCGATCACGCGCCAGCAGGGCGCCCTTGAGCGATTCGGTATCGCAGGGATGGACCACCGCCATCGAAATCGGGCTCAGTCCCTTGGTGATTTCCAGCAGGTGCTCGAAGCGCACCTTGCGGCTCGCGGAGAGCTTGAAATCCGGCAGGCTGGCTTTCAGGCGCTTGATCTTTTCGGTCGGCGCCAGCACTTCGGCGGTGCCGCTGATGACCTTCTGCCCGTCCTGGTTGCTGCAGACGCAATCGAAAATGATGTGGTGATTGCGCGGGAACTTCTTTTCGCAGGTGATGACGACCGTCAGCGTGTCGCCGACCCGCACCGGCAGGGCGAAGTGCAGCGACTGGTCGACGTACACGGTGCCCGGACCGGGAAAGCGGGTGCCGAGCACGTTCGATATCAACGCGCCGCCCCACATGCCGTGCGCGATGACCTCGCGCAGCATCGAGGAATGGGCATATTCCGGATCGACGTGGGAGGGATTGATGTCGCCGGACATGATCGCGTACATCTGGATGTCTTCCTGGCGCAGCGTGCGCACCAGGGTCGCGCTGTCGCCGACGAGGATCTCGTCGAAGGTGCGGTTTTCGATGTATTCGGAATTGTCGGCGTGAATCTGGATCATTTGGATGCTCCCTGAAAGCCAATCTTATCTTAGCGCGAAATTGCTGCGATGCAATAAATTCCCTCCGAGTATGCCGATGTTCTTGCCTGGAGCGCTTGCGGCAAACAGTCTGCGCTGCATTCCGGACACAGCCGACGCGGAGTTTGTTACCCTGCGCACAGGAGGCATGATGGATCGATCGAGCACAGAGAGGCAGGAAATATGCGATGGGCTGCTGCAGCTGCCGGCCCGGATCGCGCCCAAGTATTTCTACGATGTGCGCGGATCGGCGCTGTTCGAGGAAATCACCCGCCTGCCGGAATACTATCCGACGCGCACCGAGGCCGCCGTGATGCAGGCCCACGGCGCGGCCATGGCGCAGAAAGTTGGCGCTGGCGGCACGGTGATCGAGTTCGGCGCCGGCAGTTGCGAGAAGGCGCGCGGGCTGTGCCGGCTGCTGCGCCCGCAGCGCTTCGTCGCCGTGGATATTTCCGCCGAATTCCTGCACGACTCCGTGGCGCGCATGCGCGGGGAATTCCCCGGGCTCGAGGTGCTGCCGCTGGTGGCCGACCTCTGCGGGGTCGTCGAACTTCCCGCCGGATTGCCGCGCGAACGGCGCCTGCTGTTCTATCCGGGTTCGTCGATCGGCAACTTCGACCCACCGCAGGCGCTCGACCTGCTGACGCGCTTTCGCGCACTGCTGGACGCGGACGGAGCCTTGCTGGTCGGCATCGATCTGGTCAAGGATCTGGCCGTGCTCGAAGCCGCCTACGACGACGCCGCCGGCGTCACCGCCGCCTTCAACCTGAATGTGCTCGACCATGTCAATCGCCTGATCGGCAGCGATTTTCAGCCGGCCGGCTGGCGTCATGTGGCGTTTTACAACGCCGCCGCAGCGCGCATCGAAATGCACCTGGAAGCGCTGGCCGCGACGCGGGTGCGTTGGCCCGGCGGCGAGCGGCAGTTCGCCGCCGGCGAGCGCATCCATACCGAGAACAGCTGCAAATACGCGCTTGCCGACTTCTGCGTGCTGCTTCGGCGCGCCGGCTTCTCGCGCTGCGACGCCTGGACCGACCCGCGGGACTGGTTCGCCGTGGTGCTCGCGCGGCCCTGACGCCGGCGCGCTTACTTCTCACACTTACTTGCCGTGCTGCTGGAACACCATCGTCTCCAGGCGCAGCATGTCCTAGCGCCCGGTGTTGCCCGAGAGCGCATAGC
>JAXMJU010000344.1:0-6766 GCA_034376265.1 Sulfuritalea sp. | reverse complement strand
TCCAACGGGTCGCGCGACATTGGTCTGATGCAGATCAATTCCGCCTGGCTGCCCACGCTGGCATCCCATGGCATCGGCGAGCGCGATCTGTTCGAACCCTGCACCAACATCCATGTCGGTGCCTGGATTCTCGCCGGCAATGTCTCCCGGCTCGGCTACACCTGGGAAGCCGTGGGCGCCTACAACACCGCGAGCCCCGCCTTGAGGCGCACCTATATCGAAAAGGTGCGCCGCCACCTTACTGCCGATGTTCCAGCATCCGGGCCAGCCGCGCGGGCCGCGACCTTCGCATCGGCGCGATAGACCGGCTTGCCTCAATCGCAAATGAGTTCCTGTCCCGTGAAGTCCAACCCGTTGACCTCCCAACCAAACCACTGGAGATCCATTCAATGAGCAAGACCCGCAGTATCGCCGCTCTTAACACCACACTCGCTCTCGTGCTGACGCTCGCCGCCGGTTCCGCGCTGGCCGGCACAACCGGTACCGAGTTTCAAACGATGTACACCACGCTCCTCAACTGGGCGACCGGCTTCCTTGGCAAGTCGATCGCGATCGCCGCCTTCATCCTGGGTGCCGGCATAGGCATTGCGCGCTCCTCGCCGATCCCGGCGCTGGCCGGCGTGGTGTTCGCGCTGTTCATGGTCTATGTGCCGACCATCATCGACAGCATCATGACCGCGGTCATCTGACCGATCACCGATGACTGACGCATCGCTTGAGATTCCGCGCCGCCTGAATGATCCGCCACGCATGTTCTGGTGGGATCTCGACGTGTCGCTGCTGGTGCTCGCCGCAGGCCTGGCCGGAATGATCTCGGGTTTTTTCATCACGGGTTGTGCCCTGGGCATGCTGCTCGCCTCGGCCTACGGCCGCGCAAAGACCGGCAAGCATCCGGCCTTTGCGCTGCACCTGCTGTACTGGCATGTGCCGGCCGCCATTACGGGACTCCAGCGCACGCCACCCTCGCACCTGCGGGAGATGGTCGGATGAAGCTCGCCTGGATGGCCGAGGACATCGCCAGCGCCCGCCGGGCGACGAGCTTCCTGGTCGCCCTGCTGGTGGGGTCGATGCTGGTGAACCTCGTGCTCGCGGTCTTTGCGGCACGGCTATCCGGTCACGAGCGCATCGTCGTCGTCCCGCCCAACATTCACAAGACCTTCTGGGTGGAGTCCGACCGGGTGAGCAGCGAGTACCTCGAACAGATGGGCTACTTCCTCATGCAGCTCACGCTCAACGTCACACCCCAGAGCGTCGATCACCAGGCGAAGCTGCTGTTGCAGTACGCCGCTCCCGCGTCGTTTGGCGAGCTACGTACCGCGCTGCTCGCCGCCGCCGAACGTCTGAAGCGCGACGGCGCCTCGACCGTCTTCAGCGCGCAGAACCTGGTCGTCGACGAGCGCGCTCTCAAAGTCGGTGTGCGCGGCCAGCTCACCACCTTCATCAGCGACCGCCGCGTCTCGGAAGTCTCGAAGGCTTATGCCATCGAACTCCAGTACGCGGGTGGCCGCATGTTCCTCAAGGCCTTTCGTGAAACCAATCCCAATGACCCTCTCGAACTCCAGTCCAAGCCTGTTCCTGCTGCCGCTACTGCTGGCGCTCAGTAGCCCCGCCTCCGCGCTTCAGATTCTGGACGCGAAGGACGGGGAGACCGTGCTCGGCAAGATCTCGCAGAAGGAAGTCACGCGCATCAGCGTCGAGCGCGGCCGCATTCGCAAGGTCACCGGCAATGCCGGCGAATTCGTCCTGGAGAAGGATGAGGAGAAAGGCCAGATTTTTGTGCGGCCGGTGTCACCCGAAAGTACGAAGCCGATCAACCTGTTCATCACCTCCGAGCGCAGCACGATTGGCCTGGTGCTGCAACCCGTCGATACGCCCAGCGACACGCTGGTAATCCGGGAAGCGCGCGACCCGCTCACCTCCACCTCGCGCCTGGAGAAAAGCGGCCGCCATGTACGCACGATCAAGAACCTGCTGCTGGCGATGGCGGGCGACGCGCTGCCCGACGACATGGAAGTGCGCGAACCGACCCAGGAGCTTGCCCTTTGGCCCGACGTACGCCTGAGCTTGCAGCGCGTGTGGCTGGGCGCCGGCATCGTCGGCGAGAAGTACCAGCTCGCCAATATCGGCAGCACCGAGCTGAACCTCGCCGAGGGCGAGCTCTACAAGCCCGGTGTCATGGCGGTGAGCCTGGAACAGGGCCGCTTGCGCCCCGGCGAATCGACCAACCTCTTCGTGATTAGGGAGCGACGAACCCATGACTGATTCCTCGCCCATCCATCCGGCCGCCGTGAAGCGACGCCAGTACCTGCTGCTGGCCGGTATCGCGGCGTTCATCGTCGGCGCCGCACTCCTCTCGGTATCGCTCACCGGCTCGCGGGAACCCGGCGAGCGAGTGCTCAAACCGAAGTCCACCCAGATCCTCGCCCCCGGCGGTCAGGTCGATCCCAAAGACGCCTGGCGCGGTCAGGCCGACGCCCAGTTGAAGGGCATCGAACAGAAGTCGCACGAGCTGTCGCAACGCAATACCGAACTGGAAGGCCAGAACAAGCAGATGCTGGAACGCTTGAAAAAGCTGGAGCAGACCGGGCTCACACCCCTGCCTCCGCCGCCGGTGGCCGCTCCCGCCACCCGGCCCAACTTCGGGCCGGATCGACCGGGCAGTGATCAAGCCGTCGGCAGTCCGCAGCGGCTGCCCCCACCGCCTCCTCCCCTGTCGCCCCGCCCGGGATCGATGCAACCCTCTGGGTCTCCCTTTGGATCTTCCGCCGTTCCGCCAGCGCCGACTATGGGCAACGTATCGCTCGCGTCCTCCGGCATCGTGAGCGTCACCCTGGCCGACGGGTCCGGAATCAAACCCGTCAAGACATCCGCGGACGCCACGAAGGCAAACCCTCCGACGCGGGACGCCCGCCGCTACATCCCGAGCGGCGCCTTCACCCGGGCGATCCTGCTCGGCGGGCTCGATGCCCCCACCGGCGGACAGTCACAACGCAATCCGCAGCCCGTGCTGCTGCGCCTGGTGGACAACGCCGTACTGCCCAATCACTTCCGCTCAAGGATCAAGGAATGCTTCGTGGTCGGCGCCGGCTACGGCGACGTGAGTTCGGAGCGAGCCTACATCCGCACCGAATCACTGTCCTGCGTGACGCGCGATGGCACCGCCATCGATGTGCCGATCAAGGGCTATGTCGCCGGCGAGGACGGCAAGGCCGGCATGCGGGGACGCCTGGTATCGAAGCAGGGCCAGTTGCTGGCGAACGCGCTGCTCGCTGGTGTGGCCAGCGGCATCGGTCAGGCCTTCCAGCAAAGCTCGACCACGATGTCCGTCTCGCCGCTCGGTGCGACCAGCACCGTGGAGCCCGGCAAGCAATTCGAGGCCGGCTTCGGCACCGGCGTCGGCAAGGCACTCGACCGGCTCGCCCAGTACTACATCAGCCTCGCCGAGAAGGTCTTTCCGGTGATCGAAATCGACGCTGGACGCACGGTCGATGTGGTGATCACGCAGGGCATCTCCCTGCAGGGCCCGCTCGATGCCGCATCCCGGGATGACGAGGAATTTCCGCAACTCGCCGACCGCACCCGAAACCCAAGGAGAAATGACGATGACGATCAGTAAGCTTCGCAATGCGCTGTGCCTTTGCCTTCTCGGCGCGAACCTCGCCCTTCCATTGCCTGCCTCGGCACAGACCGCCGCACCGACGTCAGGCGCGATTGCCGAGCGGCTGCAGACCCTCTACCCCGCCACCCGCTTCGGCGCGGTCAATACGACACCCTGGCCCGGCGTGTTCGAGGTCGTCATGGGTGCGAACCTCGCCTACGTCGATGAGAGCGGCCAGTACTTCCTGTTCGGCCATCTCTTCGACATGAAAGCCCAGCGCGACCTCACGGCGGAACGCAAGGATGCGCAAATGCGCGTCGACTTCGCGGCCCTGCCGCTGGCCGATGCGGTGAAGGACGTGCGCGGCACCGGCGCACGCACGATTGCGATTTTCAGCGACCCGGATTGTCCTTACTGCCTCAAGCTGGAAACGGAGATAAAGAGCCTCACCGACGTCACGATCTACACCTTCCTCATGCCGATCGCCTCGCTCCATCCCGGGGCGCGCAGCAAGGCGATTGCCGTCTGGTGTTCCCCGGACCGGGTCGCGGCCTGGCGTGCGTTGATGTTGCATGACGAAACGAGTCCGGCCAGAGAATGTCCGCACCCCGTTGATCGCAACATTGCACTCGGCGAGCGCCTCGGCATTTCGGGGACGCCGACCCTCGTCGCCGCAGACGGTCGCATTCTTCCCGGTGCCGCCAGCAGTGCGCAGATCGAGGCGTGGCTCGCGCGCGCCACGGCCAGCGCCGAAGGCCCAGCGACCAACGCAAGCGCCGCGCGATGAATCGTACCGCCCTGGCGCCGCTGCTGCTTATGGCCCTGATGCTTGCCGGTTGCGCATCGACCCTGTCCGGCGTCGGTGGCGTGGATGGCTATGCCTGCAAGGCTCCTGAGGGCGCGATGTGCACCTCCGTCTCCGGTATCTATGCGAATTCGGCCCAGGGCATGCCCAAGCTAGCGAAGCCGTCCGCGCAGAAGCTGCCGCCGGATGAACCTGTCGCCTACGGCGCGACGCCCATGGCACCCGGCAGGGCCGCCGCCGCGTCGAGTTCGCTGCGATCGAACCCGCGACTCCTGCGGCTGTGGATCGCCCCCTGGGAAGACGCGGACGGCGATCTGCACGAACAGGCACTGGTGCATGTCGTCGTCGATAGCGGACGCTGGCTCATCGAGCACGTGCGGCCGGCGACGGGCTCCCGCGTGGACGGCGTGGCACCGCCGGTGTCGTTGACTCAAGAGCCCTCGGGGGCGAAGGCATCGGGCGACGCGCCGCAGCCCCCGACGCGCTACCCGCTGCCACTCGCGAACCCGCCATCCGGCGCCGAGCCCGTCGCCACGGAGCACTGAATCATGTTTCGCACCCTGATCGCCGACCTCGAAGCCATGCTCGCTACTGCCAAGGCAGCGGACCTCCTGCCTCGCTCGCAAGGAGCATCCGCCCTTGCCGGCAATGATGCGGCGGCCTTCTCGGAGTGGCTGCCGTATCGTGCCTGGCTCGAAGACCGCCAGGTCTTCGTCAATCGCGATTCGCTCGGCTTCTGCCTGGAAGTACGGCCCCAGTCCGGCGCCGACGAGGAGATGACGCGCGTGCTGACCGCCCTCTACGCCGCCTCGCCGCCGGGCACCGGCATCCAGTTCCATCTCTTCGCCAGTCCCGACATCCGTGCCCCGCTCGCACGCTACGCCGGACTGCGCCAGCCGGACGAGGATGTCCCGGAGTTTGCGAATCTGGGTCGTGCCGGGCGGCACAGCAACATCCACCGCACCATGGCGCGACGCCGGGTCGAGTACTACCTCGCCGGCAGCCGATCTTCGCTGTTGCCGGCGCAAAGCTATCTGCTGCGGGATTTCAGGCTGGTGGTCAGTGTATCGATTGCGGGCAATCCCGAGGATCTCACGCACCTCGACGACCTGCTGCTGGTGCGGGACAGCGTGCGGGCGACCTTGCATGCGGCAGGCTTTCCGTCGAAAGCATGGACGGCGGCCGATCTGATCAACTGGGTATCGGCGCTGATCGACCCGCACCGGCAGAGCGGCGATTGTCTTGCCCTCCCCTACGACGACGGACGCGAACTGCGCGATCAGGTCATTGACCGCGCGACCCGTATGCGAATCCGGCAGACCGGCGTCGAGCTCTTCAACCCCGCCGACCCACGCACCCGCGAGTTGCGGCTGCTTTCCGTGCGCTCGCTACCGCCGCGCTTCGCGCTGTGGAACATGGGCAGCCTGATCGGCGACCTGTACCAGAGCACCCTGCAGTACCCCTGCCCCTTCCTGCTGACCCTCGGCGTGCAGGTGCTCGACCCCGAGGCCACGCGCAACTGGGCCTACCTCAAGGCCGCGCGCGCCACGACCAACGCCACCAGCTACATGGCCCGCTTCCTTCCCGACCTGCAGGAACGCAAGGCCGACTGGGACATCGTCCTCAAGGCGATGGACGATGGACAGCAACTGGTCGACCTCTACCACCAGGTGGCCCTGTTCGCCCCGGCCGACGAAGTCACCCGCGCCGAGCAGGCCGCGCGCGCGATCTTCCGCGCCCGCGGGTTTGAACTCACCAGCGACACCCTGATGATGACGCAGGCGCTGATCGGATCGCTGCCGATGACGTTTTCGGTGCCCTTCCACAAGGACCTGAAGCGCATGAAGCGGGTCACCACCAAGACTTCCTCCAATGCCGTGCACCTCGCTCCCCTGATCGCCGAATGGCAGGGCACCGGCACGCCGGTACTGCTGTTCGGCGGCCGGCGCGGCCAGGTCATGCAGCTCGACGTCTATGACAACCCCGCCGGCAACTACAACGTCGCCATCGCCGGAACCTCAGGGTCCGGCAAATCGCTGCTGTTGAACGAGATCGCCGCCGCCTATCTGGGCACCGGGGCCCGGGTCTGGATCATCGACGTCGGCCGCTCCTACGAGAAGGCCTGCCGCAACTTCGGCGGCAGCTTCATCGAGTTCACCGAGAACGCCGCGCTGTCGCTGAATCCCTTCACCCTGGTAGCGGACATCGACGAGGACATGGAACTCCTGCAACCGCTGCTGGCCCAGATGGTTTCGCCGCGCGAACCACTGGATGGTTTCCAGTACTCGACGCTCGGTGCGGCGATCAAGAAGGTCTGGAAAGCCAAGGGGAACGCCATGCGGGTGTCCGACGTTCACGACCTG
>JAXMJU010000343.1:0-9097 GCA_034376265.1 Sulfuritalea sp. | reverse complement strand
GATTGCGGGAAGTGCTGGAATCCTGGCTGCCGCGTGGTGCCGCAGCGTCCACCGCCGAGCCTGCCGTCGAGCCTGCTGTCGTCCCCGCGCGCGCGCTCGACGTGGCGGTGTTGCGGCGGCTGGTGGGCGACGATCCGGCCGTCCTTCACGACTTCCTGGCCGAATACGCGCGCACGGCCGCCCAGGCCGTGACCGCGCTGCGCGCGGCCGCGGCGGCGAAGGACCATGCGCAGATCGCGGCCATCGCCCACAAGCTCAAGTCGTCCTCGCGCTCGGTCGGCGCCTTGCCGCTCGGCGATCTGTGCGCTGAACTGGAAAACACCGGAAAGCGCAACGACGGTCAGGCCGTGGAGCGCTGCATGGCGCAATTCGAGACCCTGTTCGCCGAGGTTGAGGTGGAACTGACCTCTTTGCTGTCCAAGGAGAAATAGAAATGAAGATATTGCTCATCGACGACGAGGCTTTCGCCCTCAAGCTGCTGATCCATCAGTTGGCCGGGCTCGGTTTTCGGGACGTCACCCCCGTGACGGGCGGCGCGGAGGCGCTTGCGCTGATCGCAGAAGGTGTTCGCTTCGACACCATTCTCACCGACTTGCAGATGCCCGGCATGGACGGCGTCGAGTTCGTGCGTGCCCTGACTCAGAGCGGCTACGGCGGCGAACTGGTGCTGGTGAGCGGTGAGGACGAGAACATCCTGAAAACCGCCGAGCAACTGGCGCGCGCCCACGGCTTGCGCGTGCTGGGCCGGCTGAAGAAACCCGTCGCGCCGGAACGGCTCGCCGAGGTGCTGGCGCAGCATGCCGATGCGGTCGCGTCCCGGCCCCGCACTGACGGCAAATGCTACGGTCCGGACGAGCTGCGGCAGGCCATCGCCGCCGGCGAACTGGTCTGCCATTGCCAGCCGAAGGTGAGTCTGACCACCGGCGCGCCGACCGGCGTGGAAATTCTGGTGCGGTGGCAACACCCGGCGGACGGACTGGTGTTCCCCGACCGCTTCATCGCCGTGGCGGAAGAACACGGCTTGATCGACGACCTGACACGGTCGGTGTTGCGCGATGCCCTGCGCCAGATGCGCGTCTGGTTCGATGCAGGCCGCGAATTGCATGTCGCTGTCAATGTGTCGATGGACAACCTGGGCAACCTGGATTTCCCCGACTTCGTCGTCGCCGCTGCGCAGGAAATGGACGTGTCGCTCTCCAGCATCGTGCTGGAAGTGACCGAAAGCCGCCTGATGAAGGACATGCGCGCGCCGCTCGACATCCTCGCGCGGCTGCGGCTCCGGCATGTCGATCTGTCCATCGACGATTTCGGCACCGGCCATTCCTCGCTCGCGCAGTTGCGCGACCTGCCGTTCAACGAACTGAAGATCGACCGCAGCTTCGTGCACGCCGCCTGCCGCGACGCGCAACTGGCGGCCATTTGCGAAGCCAGCCTCGACATCGCCCGAAAGCTCGGCATGCGCAGCGTGGCTGAGGGCGTCGAGGATATCGATGACTGGAATTTCCTGCGCGCCCACGGCTGCGACATCGCGCAGGGCTATTTCATCGCCCGACCGATGCCGATGGCGGCGCTGGCCGACTGGTTTCCCGAATGGGAACGGCGCTGTCGTGAGTTGGGACTGGTCACTCCATGAGTACGGCATCCCGGGTAATGATCGCCACCGATTTCGTCATCAATCCTCTTGACAGGGATAGGCTGCTCGCGAAGATCATTGGGCTGCTGAGTTAATCCGAATATTGGCCGGAGCCACTTATCTTGGGATTGGCGATCTCTCAAGGGATTTCGGAGTAGCAGATGGCCTCAGCTACCCCCGAGCACGCCTCGCGAAAGGTTTATTGCGTGAAGCCGACTGAAATGTCTGAGTGGTTCAATGGCGGCAATGCCGAAGCAGAGTCGGTCAGCATCAAAACTCGGCCGGCAGGTTCAGGATCGGAAAGCCGCCATAGGGCTTGCAAACATCATCAGGCCGCTTTGGGCACTCAACCGTCAGATTGCCCAATTACGGTTTCCCGCCTTACTTGCCCGCGTCCCAGCGACCGGCGGCGTGGTCGTCGCTTTCGCGGGCATCGACCCAGCGTCCGCCGTCCGGGGTTTCTTCCTTCTTCCAGAAGGGCGCCCGCGTCTTCAGGTAATCCATGATGAACTCGCAGGCGGCGAAGGCTTCGCCGCGATGCGCCGAGGCGACCGCGACGAAGACGATGCGATCGCCGGGCACCAGGCGGCCGACGCGATGGATCACGCGCACGCCGTAGATGTCCCAGCGCCCGCGCGCCTCGTCGACAATGGCTCCGAGCGCCTTTTCGGTCATGCCCGGATAGTGTTCCAGCGTCATCGCCTGCACCGACGCCGTAGCGCCAGCGCCAACTCTTGCACCTGCTCCCGCATCCGCCTGCTTGTCGGCACGCACCAGGCCGACGAAGCTGGCGACCGCGCCGACCTCGTCGCGTCCGGCGCTCAGCGCGGCGATCTCGGCGCCGGCGTCGAAGTCGGCTTCCTGCACACTGACGGACATTTCAGCCTCCGGTCACCGGCGGGAAGAAGGCCACTTCGTCGCCCGGCTTGACGGCGGCTTCGGCGCCCACTATCTGCTGATTCACCGCGGCGCGCAGATTTTTGGTCGTCGCCAGCGCGCTCCACGCCTCGCCGCGCGCCGCGAGATGGTCGCGCAACGCGCCCACTGTGGCGATCCCGGCGGGCAGCGCCAGCGCCTCGGAACCCGTGCCCAGCGCCTCGCGCAGGCCGGCAAAGAAAAGTATCTTGATGTTCATGAATTCACTATAGCAGTTCGCAAAACGGCAGGAAACGCACCGTGTCGCCGCGCCTGATCGCCTGCCCCGGCGGATTGTCGATCAGGCCGTCGGCCCAGGTGCAGGAGGTCAGCACACCGGAGCTCTGGTTGGCGAACAGTTCCAGGCCGCCCGTCGCGCCGATGCGGGCGCGCAGGAATTCGCGGCGCGGATCGCCCTTGCAATCGAAATCGGCGCGCAGGCTCTGCGCGCGCGGCGTCACGACGAAAGCGCCCTGGGCCTTGAGGATGAAAGGCCGCACCAGCATGAGGAAGGTAACGAAGCTCGACACCGGATTCCCCGGCAGCCCGATGAAAGCCGCCGCCTCGGTAGCCGCCGCGGTTGCCGTATCGCCAGCACCAACTTCCCGCCGCACTGCGCCGAAGGCCAGCGGCTTGCCCGGCTTGATGGCGATCTTCCACAGGGCTAGCGCGCCTTCCGCCTCGACCGCGGGCTTGACGTGATCCTCCTCGCCGACCGACACGCCGCCGCTGGTCAGGATCAGGTCGTTGCCGGCCGCCGCCGCGCGCAGCGCGGCGCGCGTCGCTTCGCGCGAGTCGGGCACGATGCCGAAATCGTCGACCGCGCAACCCAGGCCTTCGAGCAGGGCACGCAGGGTGTAGCGGTTGGAGTTGTAGATGCCGCCCGGCTTGAGCGGCTCGCCGGGCATGGTCAGCTCGTCGCCGGTGGAAAACAGCGCCACGCGCAGGCGACGGAACACCGTGAGTTGCGCCGCGCCGATCGAGGCGGCGACGCCGACATGCGCGGCCGACAGGCGCGTGCCGGACGCCAGCACCTCGGCGCCGGCGGCGATGTCCTCGCCGCGGCGGCGGATCCATTCGCCGGACTGCGGCAGGTGATTCACGGTCAGCAGGTCGCCTTCGACGCCGCACAGTTCCTGCATCACCACGGCATCGGCGCCGGCCGGCAGCGGCGCCCCGGTGAAAATGCGCGCCGCCGTACCCGGCGCCAGCATCTGGCCGACGCTGCCGGCGGGGATGCGCTGGGCCACTTGCAATTGCGCGCCCACGGCCGGGACGTCGGCGCAGCGCAGGGCATAGCCGTCCATCGAGGTGTTGTCCAGCGGCGGCACGTCGAGCGTGGAGTGCAGCGCCTGCGCCAGCACCCGCCCCGCCGCGGCCTGGGTCGGCACGGCCTCGGTCTCGCGCAGCGGCTGCGCGCCGGCCAGCAGACGGGCCAGGGCTTCGTCGAAATCGAGCATGGCGCGCATCAGCGAAACTCCATGTGACGCAGAATGAAATCGGCGATCGCGTCGCGGTCGTTGAGGTCGAGGATGGGCAGGCCGCACAGCCCGGCCACCACGTCGGGCTCGTCGGTGGCCACGGCGACGATGGTCTCCACCCCGCTGCCGGCGATCAAGGGCTTGCCCACCGCGGGCCGATGCACTTCGAGCTTGGGTATCGGCGTGTGCTTGAAGCCCTCGACCAGCACCAGGTCGCACTCGGAAAAGCGCCCCAGCTGTTCCTCCAGCGAAGGTTCCGGCTCGCCGCGCAGTTCGTGCATCAGCACCCAGCGGTGGTCGGAAACCAGCAGCACCTCGGAGCAGCCGGCTTCGCGCAGGCGGTAGGAATCCTTGCCCGGCTGGTCGATGTCGAAACGATGGTGAGCGTGCTTGATCAGCGAAACGCGCAGCCCCGCCGCATTCAGGCGCGGGATCAGCGCCTCCAGCAGCGTGGTTTTGCCGGCACCGGAATAACCGGCCAATCCGAATGTCTTCATGCGTCGACCTTGAGCGAGGGTACGGTCAGTACCGGGGCGAAGCCGCCGCCGGGAGTGCGGAAATTGGTGGTCTGCCCCTGCCACAGGCGCGCCGTGACGAGTTGGACATGGCCGGCATAGACGTAGTTGCGCAGATCGAGCTTGAGTTCGACCGGCGCCTCGCCCACCTTCAGGGTGCGCAAGGACGGCGGCACCAGCGCCTGGGCGATGTAGTTGCCGGCCAGCACCTCGTCGAAGACGCGTTTGGTGATTTTGTCGCCGCGATAGGCCGCCTTGGACCCATAACCCGCCGCCGGCTTGAAGAACAAGGCCTTGCGCCGCGCCCACAAGTCGTCGGCGTTGGCGGGCAACACCAGTTCGGTACGCGGAATCTTGTTGGCCAGCGTGCTGCGGGTCGCGGCATCGACGCCCCAGCCGGCCAGCAGCGCGTCATCGGACAGCGCCACCAGGTTGCGCTTGTCGGCATACAGGGCATGGGCTTGCGGATGCGGCGTGATCAGCGCCGCGTCGCTCAGCCAGGCGGCGCGCAGCGCGGCATTGGCCGGCGCGTCGAGCGCGAAATCGGTGAGCCGGTTGTACACCAGGTCGATGCGCGTACTGCCATGCCACAGCGCGCCGTCGCGAAACGCCAGTTCCTTGGGATCGCAGATCACGGCGCTGATCCCGGCATGCTCGAACAGCCGCCGGAACAGCACGAACTCGGGATACAGGTATTGCGTCTGCGGCGCTTCATCGACGATGGCGATATGCCCCAGCGCGCCCAAGTTGCCGGTCTGTGCGGCGAAGGCGCGCCATTCGGCGCGGAACATTTCGAGGAACAGGTGGTCCGCCGTGTCGCCCGACAAATCGCCCGGCAGCAAGGCTTCGACGTCGTCGCAGCAGGCCTTCTGCGCGCGCGCCAGCAGGGCATTGAGCAGGCCGCCGCCGGCATTGGTGTTGATTTCGATGAGTTGCGGCCCGATGTTGCCAAACCCGTGTCCAAGATGGAAGTCGTAGCCGAGGAACACGCCGGGCGCCGCGCTGCGGTGGCGCGCGCTCTCGGGCGCCCAGGCCAGCACATGTTCGCGCCAGGCAGGCATGGCGACGACGCGCTCCACCGCGGCGACCAGGCGCGCCATGCGCTGCACGTGTTCGGCGCTGACGAACACCATCGAATCGGAGAACAGATGCGGCCGCCCTGCCATCACCTCGTCGTGAAAACCCGGACTGACGCGCTCCAGTTCCGCCCCGAGTCCGGCGCGGTCGAGCGAAACGCACTGGCAGCCGGCATTCAGCCGGTTCGCCAGTTCGATGCTGTAGTGGCTACTCATTGCTCGATTCTACCGGCTCGACGACGGCAAAGAATGCCTCGACATCCGCCGCCTCGCGCGTGCGCCGCATCGGCGGCAGCGAGCGCCAGATCGCCTTGCCGTAGGGCTTGCCGGTCAGGCGCGGGTCGCAGATCATCAGCACGCCGCGATCATCCTCGTCGCGGATCAGCCGCCCCGAGCCCTGCTTCATGTTGATCACGGCGCGCGGCAACTGGTATTCCATGAAGGGATTGCGCCCCGCAGCGCGCAACTTGTCGATGCGCGCCGAGAGCACCGGATCGTCGGGCGGCGCGAAGGGCAGCTTGTCGATCACCACCAGCGACAAGGCCTCGCCGCGCACGTCGACGCCTTCCCAGAAGCTCTGGCTGGCGACCAGGATCGCGTTGCCGAGGAAGCGGAAGCGCTCCAGCAGTTCCGTGCGCGAGCCCTCGCCCTGCATCAGCAGCGGCAGGTCCAACCCTTCCGCGGCGAGCTTTTCCTGCAGCAGTTCGCGGATGCGGCGCATCGCGCGCAAGCTGGTGCACAGCACGAAGGCACGTCCGCCGGAAGCGCGGATCGCCGGCCAGGCGGCTTCCGCCACGGCTTCCTGATACATCGCGCTGTTGGGGTCGGGCATGTTGCGCGGCGCGTACAGCAGCGCATTCTTTTCGTAGTCGAAGGGGCTGCCCCAGACCGCGGTATCGGCTGCCGCCAGCCCCAGCTCACCGCAGTAGTGCGAAAAATTCGTGCCCACCGCCAGCGTCGCCGAGGCGAAAATCCAGGCGCGCGGATGGCCTTCCATCTGGCGCTGGAATATCGGCGCAATGTCGAGCGGCGTCAGGTTCAGCGACATCGCCTGCGAGTACACCTCGACCCATTTGACGACCTCGTTTTCCAAACCCGCGCCACCGGCGACTTCGGGATCGGCGCTGCCGCCGCGCCAGCGCTTCAGCGCCGCCGCCAGCTCCTGCGTGCGCCGCAGGCAATTGGCGAGGCCCTCGCCGCGTTCGGCCTGGGTGTCGAGATGGCGGCCGAGTTCCGCGATCGCGTCGGCCAGGCCCTGCAGCGCGGCGCGGAACTCGGTTTCGCTCTCCACGCGCGCCGCCGGCAGGCGCAGGTTCTCGCCCTTGACCGCCAGGCGCAGGTCGCGCGCGGCCTTGTCCAGCGCCTGCGCGGCATCCTGCAGCGGCGGGTAATCCTTGGCCGTGACCACGGCTTCGTTCTTCGTGTCGCGCGCCAGTTCGATGATCTGGCTGGTCGACACGCTCTCGCCGAAGAACAAGCCCGCCACCTCGGGCAACTGGTGCGCCTCGTCGAAAATGATCGTGTTGCAGGCCGGCAGCAGCTCGCCCATGCCCTCGTCCTTCAACATCACGTCGGCGAAGAACAGGTGGTGATTGACCACCACCACGTCGGCCGTCAGCGCGTCCTGCCGCGCCGCGAGCACGAAGCAGCTCTTGACGTTGGGGCACTCCTGGCCCAGGCAGTTCTCGCGCGTCGAAGTCGCCAGCGCCCAGGCGCCGGAATCCTCCGGCACGTCGATGCACTCGGCCTTGTCGCCGGTCTTGGTGCGCTCGGCGAAGCGCGCGATCTTGCGCAGGTGCGCCGCCTCCTCGCGCGAGGCCAGGCGCCCGGCGCTCATCGCGCGTTCGAGATGATAGGGACAGACGTAATTGGCGCGGCCCTTCAGCAGCGCGATCGACGCGCCGACCTTCAGCGCATCGCGCACCGTCGGCAGGTCGCGGTTGAACAGTTGGTCCTGCAGCGTCTTGGTGCCGGTCGAAACGATCACCTTGCCGCCGGAGAGCAGCGCCGGCACCAGATAGGCGAAGGTCTTGCCGGTCCCCGTGCCGGCCTCAGCCACCAGCGCCAGATTGCCGGCGATCGCCGCGGCGATGCGCTGCGCCATCTCAAGCTGCTGCGGCCGCGGACGAAAGCCGGGGACGGCAACGGCAAGCGGCCCCTCGGGGGCGAAGATGCGCTTGATTTCGTGGATGGGATCGGACATGGCGGGCGCGGCATGGTAGCACGCGAGGCGCACGCCCCGCCGGCACCGGCAAGACCCTGACCGCCGCCGCCGTGATCAAGCTGTTTCTGCGTTCGGGCAACCTGCGCCGCGTGCTGTTCCTCGTCGATCGGCTTGAAGTGGAGGACCAGGCCAAGAAGGCATTCGCCGCCATGCTGTCCGCCGATTTTCAAACGGTGATCTACAAGGAGAACCGGGACGACTGGCGACGCGCCGAGATTGTCGACAGCCGGCAGTTCACCGATCTGGCCACCAACCCCTACTTCACCACCCACGATTTCAGAGCCGTACTCCAGCCCTACCGCACGCTCGTCCCCGAGTACGTCAAGGATTACGTGTCCTCGAGCCAGTTCGCGCCCTGAGCATGCATGACCTGCCACGGCGGCTTCTGGCACACAGATTGACGTGATACACTTATTTATGTGTTAATCCCATGGGGTCAAAAAATGGCAAGCACCGTCAATTTCACCGGCGCGGTTGATCGCGATCTGCTCAAGCGCGCCAAGATCATTGCCGCCAAGACCGACACCTCGGTCAATGCGCTGTTCAACGCCGAGCTTCGCCATCTGGTCGAAACTTTCGAGGCGGCCGAAGCGACAGGCAACCAGAATTACCGGCGGCTGCTCGACTTTTCGCTGGGGCGGCTCGCGGGCGACCAAGCCATGCGCGCGCTGGGAATCGACAGCGAGGAAGACCTCTTCCTGTTGATGGCGCAAGCCCACCTGCCGATGCCGCGATTGCCGGAGGCCGACACGCGCGACATGGTCGATCAACTGAAATCGCTGGCAAGCTGAGCGGCTCGCGATGGCCGCGAATGCTGCTCTGCTGCCCGACGCCGGGCCGCTTATAACGCTGGCCTATGCCGATGCGCTCGACCTGCTGTTCAAACCCGGCTGGCCGCTTGTGCTGGTCGATATGGTGCTGCACGAAGTGACGCGCAACCAGACGCCGACCAGCGAGAAACTGGCGCAGTGGGCCGCCGCCGGCCAGGTATCGGTGCGCGCGACCCGCACTTTCCGACATCACCAGCAAAGGCTGGCGGCAGACCCCGCCGCTGCGCGCACCGCCAATCTCGGCGAACTGGCGATCCAGGAAACCATGAACGACTTCGCTCTGGACCAGCCGCAGCAAACGGGCGTGTTCCTGTTCGAGGATCACAAAATCGCCCGCGCCAGCTTCTTGCTGCCGGACAACTGCCGCAAGATCAGCACGCGCGCCTACCTGCTGTTTCTGGAGCAGCAAGGCTGGCTTGAGTC
>JAXMJU010000342.1:0-6362 GCA_034376265.1 Sulfuritalea sp. | reverse complement strand
TGTTGCCCCTGGCGCCAGCCAGTTCGACGGACCTGGCTCAGCGCCTGCCGTCGCAGCTGGCGCAGGCCGTGACCACGAGCGGCTTGTTCTACGAGGCGCATCAGGTGGAGTGGGCACTGGGTCAGCGAACCCTGATGAGTCTGCTGGCGGAGCCTCAGGGACAACATTCGCGAGCCGAGGTCATTGCCGCCTGGGGTCAGGGCAACGGGGCGCTTCGCTCCGCCATCCTGGCGCAGTTGGCGACCGGCGAGGAAACGCAGGCGACCCGTCCCCAAGTATCGCTGCTGCGGGCGCTATTCGGCGGCGAGATCGCTGCGGCCGCTGCAGCGACCGAGGAAGCGAGTCCGGCGCCCAGCCAAGCAGTTGCCAGCGCGATCCCGGAAGAGTTGCGACCCCTGGTGCAGCAACAACTCGAGGCGGCAGCAACCCAACGTTTGGCATGGCACGGCGAGATTTGGCCCAGGCAGTTCCTGGAGTGGGATATCGAGCGCGATCCCGCACACGCGGAAAGCGCAGCGGCGGAAATCGCGGTCTGGCACACCACGCTGCGCTTGCAGTTGCCGCGTCTGGGCGAGATCGAGGCGCGCATACGGCTCAGCGGACAAAACCTGGAGCTTGTCCTGCAGGCAGCGGACCCGGCCAGCGCGACCGATCTGCAATCGGCAGTACCCGGCCTGCAGCAGGCGCTGGCGGCAGTGGGTCTGACACTGACGGCGGCACAGGCCCAGTCGCGGCATGATGAAGCCTGACGACGCTACCCAGCGTACCTTGGCTGTGGCGTTGAAATACGCCGCTGGCGACGACGCGCCGACGGTTGTGGCGAAAGGGCGCGGCCTGATTGCCGAGGAGATCATCGCACGCGCCAGGGAACACGGAATCTACGTTCATGAGTCGCCGACGCTGGTTGCACTGCTTGCCAAAGTCGATCTCGATCAACACATTCCGCCGCAGTTGTACGTCGCCGTGGCGGAGTTGCTGGCCTGGCTGTACCAGGTCGAACGCGGCGAGGCTCAGGTCTTCACGCCGTCCGCCAGCGTCGGCAATCCGGGCTAAAATTCGGCACGCACCCAGTTTGCCCTGCCTTTAGCGATGACCAGCCCCATCAAGGAATCTCCTGCAAGCCCGACGCCTGCGCAACGAAATGTTGCGGAGTTCCTGCCGAGTGACCAATACAGTCAATACCTGCTGGGTTCGAAAACCGAGATGTTTGCGGTCTGTCGCGGTCTTGCCAAGCACGTGTCGCAGATCAGCATGATCTTCAATGAAGGCCGCGACATGGTGCTCACCAGCCTGATCAGCTGGGGCGACAATGGCCTGGTGTTCGATTTCGGGGCAAGTTCCGAAATGAACCGCAAGGCACTGAAGGCGGAAAAGGTGTTTTGTACCGCACAGCTCGACCGGGTGGAAATCCAGTTCATCCTGCGCCGCCTGAGCGCCGTCGAGGCCGATGGACGTCCGGCTTTCCATGCGCCTTTGCCGGACAGCATTCTGCGCCTGCAGCGGCGTGAGTATTTTCGGCTGATCGCTCCGATCGCCATGCCGCTGAAATGCAGGGTTCCCCTGGCGACCGAGAGTGAATCAAGCGCCGCGATCGACGTCTCCGTGGTCGACATCAGTCTTGGCGGCGTTTGTCTGGCGGGATTGCCCATGGACCTGGCGCTCGACACCGACACCGAACTCCCGGGCTGCAGCATCGTGCTGCCTGACGCGGGGACCATCGTCGCCGCCCTGCGTCTGCACTGGCAGGTTGAGACCGTTACCCGCAGCGGCATTCGCGCCAAGCGTGCCGGTTTCGAATTCGCGGATCTGCCGCAGGCCAAGACGACGCTGATTCAGCGCTACATCATCAAGACGGAACGCGACCGCAAGGCGCGCGAGTCAGGGAGGGGCTGAGCCGAACGTCGGCGGTGCGTGCGCCGGCAAAAGGCCTGCCGTCTGCATCCGAGGATGCGGGAAGTCCTCCGGTCCAAAGCGGCGGGGCGGGGCAAACATGGGCCAAATAAGGAGTGGTTTTGGCGCCTGTTCGCGTCCTCTCGAATCTGTCCGGCGGCAATAATCCCGGGCATGAGAGAGATAGTCCGTGGCTGAAGAAAGCGACCTCGAACGCACCGAACCGGCATCGGCCCGACGCTTGGAGCAGGCGCGGGAAGACGGCAACATTCCTCATTCGCGCGAACTCATGGCTTTCATGGTGCTGGCCGCGGGGGCCGGAGTATTCTGGATTCTCGGCAGTTGGATGGCGCATCGCGTCGCCAGCCTCCTGCAGCACGGATTGAGCTTCAGCCGGAGCGCGGCGTTCGAGCCGGCGCGCATGAACGAAAGCGCCCTTGAACTCACCGTGGAGGCGTTTGTCCTGGTCGGACCGATCTTCCTCGCCATTTTCATCGCCATCATTACGACGCCCTTCATGATGGGGGGCTGGAATTTGTCGTCGAAGGCATTTCAGTTCGACCTGACCCGGATGGATCCGATCAAGGGGCTGGGACGGATGTTTTCCTGGCAAAGTCTGGGCGAACTGGTCAAGGCCGTTCTCAAGGCCGTACTGATCGGGGGCGTGCTGTACTGGATCGTTCGCAATGAACAGGATCGCCTTTTCGGTCTGATCGTGCAACCGATCGAAATCGGCCTGGCAACGTTTTCGCAACTCCTGTTTCTCAGTTTTGTTGGCCTGATTGTCGGTCTGGCGGTGATCGCCGCAATCGACGTGCCATTCCAGCTCTGGCAATACCATGACCGCCTGAAGATGACGCGCGAGGAGTTGCGCCGGGAGAATCGGGAAAGCGAGGGCGATCCCCAGCTCAAGGCACGCATCCGCAGCCAGCAGCGCGAAATGGCGCGCGGCCGCATGATGTCCGAAGTACCCAAGGCCGACGTGGTGGTGACCAACCCGACGCACTACGCCGTGGCGCTCAAGTACGATGGGACGTCGATGCGGGCTCCGGTGGTGGTAGCCAAGGGGATGAACCTGATCGCCCAGCGCATTCGCGACATCGCCGGCGAAAACCAGGTACCGCAACTCGAAGCGGCACCGCTGGCACGTGCGCTGTATCGTCATGCGGAAGTCGGCGACCCGATTCCGGCGGCTTTGTATGCGGCGGTAGCCGAAGTCATGGCCTGGGTCTATCAGATGGACGAATATGTGGCGAACGCCGGGGCTTCGCTGTCGCCGCCGGTACCGACGCAGATAGCCGTGCCGGTGGGGCTTGATCCGGGTGTCGCGGCATGAATGACGGCCTGACCCTGCAGGGCTTCCTCAGCCGGCTGAACATACGCCAGATGCTGGCGCCGCTGCTCATCGTCGTTATCCTGTCGATGATGGTGCTGCCGCTGCCGCCGTTCGTGCTCGACGTTTTCTTCACCTTCAATATCGCGATCTCCATCATGGTGCTGCTGGTGGCGATGTACACCATGAAGCCGCTCGATTTCGCGATTTTTCCGACCGTCCTGCTGATCACGACACTGCTGCGCCTGTCCCTCAACGTGGCTTCGACGCGCGTGGTGCTGCTGCACGGGCACACCGGCCCAGATGCTGCTGGCAAGGTGATCGAGGCCTTCGGCCACTTCCTGGTCGGCGGCAACTACGCAGTCGGCATCGTCGTCTTCGTCATCCTTACACTGATCAATTTCATCGTCATCACCAAGGGCGCCGGGCGCATTGCCGAGGTATCGGCCCGTTTCACCCTGGATGCGATGCCCGGCAAGCAGATGGCGATCGACGCCGACCTGAACGCCGGCCTGATCGGCGAGGACGAGGCGCGTGCGCGCCGCGCCAACGTGGGCCAGGAGGCGGATTTCTTCGGGTCGATGGACGGCGCCTCCAAATTCGTGCGCGGCGATGCCGTCGCCGGCATCCTGATCCTGTTCATCAACATCGTCGGCGGCCTGATCGTCGGCGTCCTGCAGCACGACATGAGCGCCGGCGATGCGGCCAAGGCCTATACCCTGCTGACCATCGGCGATGGCCTCGTGGCGCAGATCCCGGCCTTGATCATTTCCACCGCGGCCGGCCTGGTGGTGACGCGCGTCGCTACCGAACATGACATCGGCCAGCAACTGGTGGCGCAATTGTTCGGCAACCCGATGGTACTGGGCCTGACGGCCGTCATCCTCGGCGTGCTGGGCCTGATTCCGGGCATGCCCAATCTGGTCTTCCTGATGCTCGCGTCCATCCTCGGCTATCTCGCCTGGCGGCAGCTGCGCCATCTGCCCGCGGCCGGCAAGGAGCCGCCGCCTGCGGTGCAGCCTGCCGGCTTGCCCGCCGGGGAAAGCGTCGAGGCCAGCTGGTCGGATGTGGTCCCGGTGGACATGCTCGGACTCGAAGTCGGCTATCGCCTGATTCCGCTGGTGGACCGCGGCCAGGCGGGCGAGTTGCTGAAGCGGATCCGCGGACTGCGCAAGAAGTTCGCCCAGGAGATCGGTTTCCTGCCCTCCCAGGTGCACATCCGGGACAATCTCGAATTGCGGCCCAACGTCTACCGCCTGACCCTCAAGGGCGTGCCGATAGGGGAGGGCGAAGCATTTCCGGGACAGTACCTGGCGATCAATCCCGGACGAGTGACGGGGCCGCTGGCCGGAACCCAGACCCAGGACCCCGCCTTCGGCCTTCCCGCGGTATGGATCGACGCCAGCTTGCGCGATCAGGCACATGCCTTCGGCTATACGGTCGTGGATGCCAGTACCGTGATTGCCACCCACCTCAATCACGTGATCATGTCCCATGCCACGGAATTGCTGGGGCGGCAGGAAACGCAGGCCTTGCTCGACCACCTTGCCGGGGAATACCCCAAGCTGGTGGAGGATCTCGTGCCGAAACAGCTGGCGCTCGGTACATTGCAGCGCGTGCTGCAGAACCTGCTCGACGAGGCGGTGAATATCCGCGACATGCGCACGATCATCGAGACGCTTGCGGAAATTGCGCCGCGCGTGCAGGACCCGACCGAGCTGACCGCCCAGGTGCGGATTGCGCTCGGGCGCGCAATCGTGCAGCAGCTGTTTCCGGTCGGCAACGAAATGCAGGTCATGGCGCTCGACCCGTCGCTGGAAAGAATCCTGGCGCAGGCAATGCAGGGCGGCGCCGACGCCGGGGGCATCGAGCCCGGCCTGGCGGACACGCTGCTGCGCGAGACGGCTGCGGCCGCGCGGCACCAGGAAGACCTCGGCCTGCCGCCGGTACTGTTGGTACCTGGCCATTTGCGCTGGCTCCTGTCGCGCTTCCTGCGCCGTGCGGTGCAACAACTCAAGGTCATTGCCAATGGCGAAGTACCTGACTCGAAGATCATCAAGGTGACGTCTATCATCGGAGCAAGAAAATGACAGCAAGACGCTTCGTCGGCGCTACCGCGCGCGACTGCCTGCGACGGGCGAAGGAAGAGCTCGGACCGGACGCCGTGGTTATTTCCAACAGGGCCGTGCAAAACGGCGTGGAAATCGTCGCGATGTCGCCCGAAAGCCTCGACGCCATTTCGCACAACCTGCGCCCGCAATTTCAGCGGCGCCAGCGCCGGCCGCGGCGCCGCGCGGGTCTGCCGACGACGACTACACTGTGACGCTGTCGGCGGCACGCAGTGCCATTCAGCGCTCCGCGCCGCGCGATCCGCCGCTGGTCCGCGCCTGGTCGCCCTACGACAGTGTCGATTTCGCCGCGGCGAAAACGCCGGTGCCGCCTGCTGCGGCGCAATCGCGCACGCAGCCGCCGGTCGTAGTAGCGCCGCGCGCCTCCGGTGAAGCAGCGCCAAAGGCGACCGCCGAGGTTTCGTCGCAGACAGTGCAGCTCATGGATGAGATGCGCATCATCAAGGACTTGCTCGAGCGCCAGCTTGCGGGGTTTGCCTGGGGCGAAATGGCACGCGAGGCACCGACCCGGGCGCTGCTTCTCGGCGAGATGCTGGCCGCCGGGTTTTCCGGCAGCCTGACGCGGCGCCTGGTGCAGGAAATGGCCGCCGACCTGGGGCAGGACGAGGGGCGCAAGTGGCTCACGGCGGCTGTCAATCGGCGCCTGCGCACGCTGTCGTCCGAGGCCGATTTCATCGACCGGGGCGGCGTCTATGCCCTGGTCGGACCGACCGGGGTCGGCAAGACCACCACCACGGCCAAGCTCGCCGCGCGCTGCGTGGTGCGCTACGGCGCGGAACGCCTGGCCTTGCTCACCACCGACGGCTATCGCATCGGCGCACACGAGCAGTTGCGCATCTATGGCCGCATTCTGGGTGTGCCGGTGTACGTGGTGCGCGACGGCGAAGACTTGCGGCGCACCCTGGCCGACCTGCGCGACAAGCACATGGTGCTGATCGACACGGTCGGCATGAGCCAGCGCGACCGCATGGTGGCCGAGCAGGCTGCCATGCTGACCCGCTCGGGCGAAG
>JAXMJU010000341.1:0-3816 GCA_034376265.1 Sulfuritalea sp. | reverse complement strand
CGGCCTACGACGAGAAGTATCTGTGCCACGCGCCGCAGGAGCGGCTCTATACCAACGGCTACTGGCAGGAAGGCCTGTGGCCGACGCTGGGCGTGCCGACCGCGGAGCGCGCGCAGTACGCGCGCTTCCAGGACCACGTCGCCCAATTGCGCCAGCGCCGCGACAAGACGGGGCGACGCGCCTTCGCGCTGCCGCTGGCGCTGTCCAGCCGCGATCCGCAACTGCTGGCGCTGGACCGCCTCACCATGCGCGACTGGTTGCTGGGCGCGGGCTACACGGCGCCGGGCCTGTTCTGGCTGGTCGACTACGCCTGCCGCGACGACTACGGCACCGCAGCCGCGCAGACCTCGGCCTGGGCCGGGCTGCACTACTTCGCCTGTCGCGACGGCGAAGGCCAGGTGCTGACCGCGCCCGAGGGCAACGCCTGGCTGGCGCGCGGCCTGGCGCGGGCAGCGGCGGGACAGGTGCAGCCGAACGCGCTGGCCTTCCGCGTCGAACAGGGCAGGAAGGAAACCACCTGTGACGTCTACCTCGCCGCCGAAAAGCGCAGCATCCGCGTCATCTGCCGCGAACTGATCTGGGCCGCACCGCTGTTCCTGATCCCGCATGTATTCGCAGCACCGCGGCCGCAATGGCTGGCGGCCATCAAGGGCGCCGAGTATGCGCCCTGGATCGTGGCCAACCTGACATTATCGGCAGCGCCGCAAACGCGTGCCGGCCAGCCGCTGGCCTGGGACAATGTGCTGCACGACAGCGCGGCGCTGGGCTACGTGGTCGCCACCCACCAGCAACTGCGCTACGCGCCGGGGCCGACCGTGATCACCTGGTACCGCGCGCTGCACGAGGAAACGGCGTATCGGACTCTGTCTGCCGGGGATTCCGCTTCGCCGGCCGGCAAGCGCCAACTCTTGCAAAGCCGCGACGCCTGGGCGGCGGAAATCCTGGCCGACCTGGCGCGGCCGCACCCCGAGATTCGCGAACTGGCAACGCGGATCGACATTCACCGCCATGCCCACGCCATAATCCGCCCGCTGCCCGGACGGCTCTGGGGCGGCGCGCGCCGGAATTTCGAGCAGGACGGGCCGGGCATCCGCTTCGCCCATGGCGACGTGTCCGGCCTGTCGCTGTTCGAGGAAGCGAACTATCGCGGCGTGCTGGCCGCCGAGCGCACGCTGGCACGGCTCGGCGTATCCTTCGCGTCTTCGCTATGAACGGCCTGCACATCCTTGCCGAATTCCACGCCTGCCAGGGCGACCGCCGTCTGCTGCAGGACGCAGCGCTGCTGGCCGCGCTGTGCCGCCGCGCCTGCGCCAGCGCCGGGCTGGACGTGGTCGCCGCAGCCTTCCACCAGTTCCCCGCAGCCGGCGCCACCGGTGCCCTGGTGCTGGCCGAGTCGCACCTGGCGATCCACACCTGGCCGGAACTCGGCGCGGCAAGCTGCGATCTTTACGTCTGCAACTATAGCCAGGATAATCGCGCTGCCGCGGAGCTGGCTTATGGCGTTCTGTGCACCGAGTTGCAGCCGGGGCACATCGTGCGGCGCGACGTGCTGCGCGGCAGCCTCGGCCAGGACCCTGCCGCACCCGGCCACGATATTTCGGAAAGGATGCTGTGAACCAGACCCCACTCCACGGGACGCGCGCAGCATCCCGCCGCGCCGGACCCGGCGCGCCCAGGCCGGCATGAGCATGCGGGCGTTCTTCTTCCTGCTGGTGTTCGCCAATCTGGTGTTCTTCGCCTGGTCGCAAGGCCATTTTGGTGCGATCGACGAAAGCCGCGAACCCGAGCGGCTGGCGCAGCAGCTGCAGGCCGAGAAGCTGCGCATCCTGCCTAGCACGCCGGTAGCGACGGTGAAGACCGAGGCCATCGCCTGCCAGATCATCAACGGACTCAGTGCCGCCGAGGCCGAGGCGCTGCAGTCGGCGCCGGCCGCCGCCGGTACGGAACTGAAGATACTGCCGGCGGCCGAGCCGACGATTCATCGGGTGGCCATTCTCGATCTCGCCAACCAGGCCGTCGCCGAAAGGAAGGCCGCCGAGCTGGGCCGCTTCGGCGTTACCGAGCAAAAAACCGTGGCCCTGGCGGACGGCCGTCAGGAAATCATTCTCGGCAGCTTCGAGACCGAGGCGGCCGCCAACGAATTTCTGCAAGGCCTGACCAAGCGCGGCATCAAGTCGGCACGCGTGGATAGCCGCGAGCCGACGCCGCTGAAAATCCGCGTCGAGGCGCGCGCGCCGGCATCGACCCTGCTGCGGCAACTGCCGCTGCTGATCGCACCCCATGCCGAGGCCACGCTGAGCGAATGCGCGCCATGAACTATGTGGTCGGACTCACCGGCGGCATCGGCAGCGGCAAGAGTGCGGTCGCCGACTTGTTCGCCGCACGCGGCATCCTGGTGGTCGATACCGATGCCGTCGCCCACGCCCTGACCGCGCCCGGCGGCGCCGCAATGCCGGCCATCCGTGCCGAGTTCGGCGCGGCCGTGGCCGCTGCCGACGGCGCGCTCGACCGTGCCGCCATGCGCGCCAAGGTCTTCGCCGACCCCGCGGCGCGCAAGCGCCTCGAAGCCATCCTGCACCCCTTGATCCGTAGCGAATGCGAGCGCCTGCTGGCGGCCGATGCGAGCCGCTCGCCCTATGCCATTCTGATGGTGCCGCTGCTGATCGAAGCCGGTAGCTACCGCGAGCGGGTAGACCGCATCGCCGTCGTCGATTGCGCCGAGGGGACCCAGATCGCCCGGGTCATGAGCCGCAACGGCCTGGCCCGGGAGGAAGTCGAGCGCATTCTCGCAGCGCAGGCAACGCGCGCCGAGCGCCTCGCAGCCGCCGACGACGTCATCGACAACGATGGCGACCTGGCCGCCTTGCGCCCCCAGATCGAGCGCCTGCATGTGAATTACTTGGCATACGCGCGCAATGTCGGTTGAGCTTTGCACCGATTTGGGTCACAATCCGACGAATTTTCTCCACTCGGCCGGCGTGTGATCACTTACGAATACCCTCTCAGCGAGCGCGTTCGCACGCTATTGCGGCTCGAAGACCTGTTCGACAAGGTCACGCATTTCGCCGCGGCGGAGGGTGCCCTGGAGCATCATGTAGCGCTCGTTACCCTGTTCGAGATTCTCGAGGTCGCCGGCCGCGCCGAGCTGAAATTCGACCTGGTGCAGGAACTCGAACGCCAGCGCCAAATCCTTTTGTCATTCCGCAACAATCCCGAGATTTCCGAAGATGCGCTCGCCGGCGCGCTGTACGAAATCGAGCAGGCGAGCACGCTGCTCTTGGCCATGCACGGCAAGATCGGCCATTACCTGCGCGAAAACGAATGGCTGATGACCATCAAGAACCGCGCCGCGATCCCCGGCGGCGTCTGCGAATTCGACCTGCCGGGCTACCACTACTGGCGGCATCGCGAATCGGCCCTGCGCCAGCAGGACATCCAGGGCTGGATCGCACCGATGCTGCCGATCCGCTCCGGCCTGGCGATCGTCCTGCGCCTGCTGCGGGCCTCGGGCCGTTCCGAGCAGCAGACGGCGCAGCGCGGCATATTCCAGCTGATGCTGAGCGGCCGCAGCGCGCAATTGATCCGCCTGAAGACAGGGCAGGGCGAGCCCTGTCTGCCGGAAATCTCCGCCGGCAAGTTCGCCGTCAACATCCGTTTCCTGCGTCCGGACATGGATCAGCGGCCACGCCAGATCGACTCCGCGGTGCAGTTCGAACTCACGCTGTGCAACCGGTAAGACCGGCATCGCCCCGCGTCGTCAAATGCCCGAACTGCGGCAGACCGGTCGAATGGGTGGCCGAAAATCGCTATCGGCCG
>JAXMJU010000340.1:0-21722 GCA_034376265.1 Sulfuritalea sp. | reverse complement strand
TATGACGTTCAAGCGTCTTTCCGATTTCGACCTGGCGGGCAAGCGCGTCTTCATCCGCGCCGACCTCAATGTCCCGGTCAAGGACGGCAAGGTCACCTCGGACGCGCGCATCACCGCCTCGATGCCGACCATCGAGTTTTGCCTCAAGGCCGGCGCCAAGGTGATGGTGACTTCACATCTGGGGCGCCCGGAAGAGGGCGTCTATGCCGAGGAAAACTCGCTCAAGCCTGTGGCCGAAGTCATGGCCAAGAAGCTGGGCAAGCCGGTGCGCGTGATCCGCGACTGGGTCGACGGCGGTTTCGAAGTCGCGCCCGGCGAAGTGGTGCTGTTGGAGAACTGCCGCTTCAACAAAGGCGAGAAGAAGAACGTCGAGGCGACCGCACGCAAGTACGCCGCGCTTTGCGATCTGTTCGTCATGGATGCCTTCGGTACCGCGCATCGTGCCGAAGCGTCGACCTATGGCGTCGCCCAGTATGCCCCGGCCGCCTGTGCCGGCCTGCTGGTGGCCGAGGAGCTTGAAGCGCTGACCAAGGCGCTGGCGACTCCGGCGCGGCCGATGGTGGCCATCGTCGGCGGCTCCAAGGTATCGACCAAGCTGACCGTGCTCGAAGCGCTGTCCGAAAAAGTCGACCAGATGGTGGTCGGTGGCGGCATCGCCAACACCTTCCTCAAGGCCTCTGGCCGCAACGTCGGCAAGTCGCTGTGCGAGGATGACCTAGTACCGACGGCGCAGGCGCTGATGAAAAAGATGACGGCGCGCGGCGCGACGATCCCGATCGCGGTGGACGTGGTTTGCGGCAAGAAGTTCGATGCCGCCGAGCCGGCCGTGGCCAAGGATGCCGGCGCCGTGGCCGATGACGACATGATTTTCGACATCGGTCCGAAGTCGGCGCAGGAGCTGGTCGATATCATCATGAAGGCCGGTACCGTGGTGTGGAACGGCCCGGTCGGCGTGTTCGAATTCGACCAGTTCGGCGAGGGGACCAAGGCCGTCGCCATGGCCATCGCCAATACCAAGGCCTTCACGCTGGCGGGCGGCGGCGACACCATCGCGGCGATCCAGAAGTATGACATCTACGACAAGGTCTCCTACATTTCCACGGCAGGTGGGGCCTTCCTCGAGTTCCTCGAAGGCAAGAAGCTGCCGGCGGTCGAGATGCTCGAACAGCGGGCGGCTGGATGACGGCTACGCTCCAGCGCTCGACCAAGATCGTTGCCACGCTCGGTCCTGCGTCGAGCACTCCCGAGCGCATGCTGGCGCTGGTGGCTGCCGGGGTGGATGTAGTCCGAATCAACTTTTCCCACGGTACGGCCGACGATCATCGCCAGCGGGTCGATGCGTTGCGGGCCGCGGCGCACGGCGCCGGACGTACCGTGGGCGTCATGGCCGACCTGCAGGGGCCAAAAATCCGCATCGGCAAGTTTGCCAGCGGTCCGGTGCAGATCAAGGCCAACCAGGAATTCATCCTCGATGCCGCCTGCGCCCTGGGTGACGAGGGACGGGTGGGGCTCGACTATCCGGAACTGGTCAAGGACGTGCGAGCCGGCGACGTGTTGTTGCTCGACGACGGACGCACCGTGTTCGACGTGCTGAAGGTTCAGGGCAAGGAAATCATTTGCCGCAACCGCCACGACGGCGAACTCTCCAACAACAAGGGCATCAACAAACAGGGCGGCGGGCTCACCGCGCCAGCCCTGACCGCCAAGGACATGGAGGACATCCGCACCGCGGCCAGCATCGGCATCGACTATGTCGCGGTGTCTTTCCCCAAGTCGGGCGACGACATGCGTTTGGCGCGGGCGCTGCTGACGGCGGCCGGCTCGAATGCGCTGCTGGTGGCCAAGATCGAGCGTGTCGAGGCGATCGAAAACCTCAACAGCATTCTCGAAGCCACCGACGGCGTCATGGTGGCGCGCGGCGACCTGGCGGTCGAAGTCGGCGATGCGGCGGTGCCGGCCCTGCAAAAGCGCATCATCCGCACCGCGCGCGAGTTCAACAAGTTCGTCATCACCGCGACGCAGATGATGGAGTCGATGATCCACAGCCCGGTGCCGACCCGTGCCGAAGTGTCGGACGTGGCCAATGCCGTGCTCGACGGTACCGACGCGGTGATGCTCTCGGCGGAAACGGCGACCGGCGACTATCCGGTGCAGACCGTGGAGGCCATGGCGCGCATCTGCGTCGAAGCCGAAAAATCCTCCGATTTCCCGCTCGACACGCATTTTCTGCATCGCGTATTCACCCGGATCGACCAGTCGATCGCCATGGCCGCGCTGTTCGCCGCGCATCACCTGAAGGTCAAGGCCATCGCCGCGCTGACCGAGTCCGGTTCCACCGCCTTGTGGATGTCGCGCCTCAATACCGGCATCCCGATCTATGCCCTGACCCAGGAAGTGCGCACTCGCTACAAGGTCAGCATTTTCAAGGGCGTGTTTCCGGTCATGATGGGTCAGAGCGGCCAGGATCGCGACCAGGTGCTGCTCGATGCCGAGGAAGCCCTGATAGCCGCCGGCGCCGTCGAGGTCGGCGATCTGATCGTGCTGACCATCGGCGAGCCGATCGGCAAGCCGGGCGGCACCAACACCATGAAGATCGTCAAGGTGGGCGAACATCGCTCGAACCAATAAGCCGTCTAACGAGTCACACTGAATTCATACTTAGGAGATTGCCATGCCCCTGGTTTCCATGCGTCAACTGCTCGATCACGCCGCCGAGAACGGCTACGGCCTGCCGGCCTTCAACGTCAATAACCTGGAACAGATCCAGGCCATCATGGAAGCCGCCGAGGAGACCAACAGCCCGGTGATCATGCAAGGCTCGGCCGGCGCCCGCAAATATGCCGGCGAACCCTACCTGCGCCACCTGATCGAGGCCGCGATCGAGACCCATCCCGACATCCCGATTGTGATGCACCAGGATCACGGCGCCAGCCCGGCGATTTGCATCCAGTCGATGCGCTCCGGCTTTTCCAGTGTGATGATGGACGGCTCGCTGCAGGAAGACGCCAAGACCCCGGCCAGCTTCGAGTACAACGCGCGTGTCAGCAAGCACGTGGTCGATATCGCCCACGCCATCGGCGTCTCGGTCGAAGGCGAACTGGGTTGCCTGGGCTCGCTGGAAACCGGCATGGGCGAGAAGGAAGACGGCCACGGCGCCGAGGGCGCGCTGTCGCACGACCAGTTGCTGACCGATCCCAACGAAGCCGCCGAATTCGTCAAGGCCACCGGCGTCGACGCGCTGGCGATCGCCATCGGCACCTCCCACGGCGCCTACAAATTCACCCGGCCGCCCACCGGCGCCGTGTTGCGCATCGACCGCATCAAGGAAATCCACGCCCGCATCCCGAATACCCATCTGGTGATGCACGGTTCTTCGTCGGTGCCGCAGGAATGGCTCAAGATCATCAACCAGTACGGCGGTACCATGGGTGAGACCTATGGCGTGCCGGTCTCTGAAATCGTCGAGGGCATCAAGCACGGCGTGCGCAAGATCAACATCGACACCGACCTGCGCATGGCCTCAACCGGCGCGGTGCGCAAATACCTTGCGGAGAACACCAAGGACTTCGATCCGCGCAAATACCTCGCGGCCGCGCGCAAGGCGATGAAGGAAATCTGCATTGCCCGCTACACGGCCTTCGGCTGCGCCGGCCAGGCCAGCAAGATCAAGGCGATTTCAATGGAAAAGATGGCCGAGCGCTACAAGAAGGGCGAACTCAACGCGATCGTGAAGTAAGCGGCGATTTGCGGTAAATTAAGGGGCCGCCCCGCTCGGGCGGCCTTTCCTTTTTCGGCATGAATATCCAATCCCATACCTTCGATCGGCTGCGCAAGTTCTTCGGCAGCGGACTCGACTTTGTCGAGTATGCCGGGCTGCTGGTCATCGCGTTTGCCACCACCATCGCCATGTATCAGGAAACACTGGTGATGATCGAGTCGCATCGGGTGACGCTGGCCGACTTGCTGTTGATGTTTCTTTACCTCGAGGTGCTGGCCATGATCGGCCAGTATTTCAGGTCGGGGCAGTTGCCGGTGCGCTTTCCCTTGTATATCGGCATGGTGGCATTGGCGCGCTACCTGATCCTCGACATAAAAGACATGAGCGAATGGCGCATGCTGGCGGTCGCCTCGGCAATTTTCCTGCTGACCGTGGCCGTCCTGGCGATCCGCTATGGCCATGTACGCTATCCCTATCGCGAAGATGCCGACGAAAAACGCGGCAAAGCCTACGTTCGCGAATAAATTTTTTTGTGAGCATCTTTATGCCCATCACGACCCCGCCGTTGTTCGAATCGACCATCAAGAGCCTGCCGCTGCTTGGCCGTGGCAAGGTGCGCGACATCTATGCCGTCGGCGAGGACCGGCTGCTGATCGTCACTACCGACCGCCTCTCGGCCTTCGACGTCATCCTGCCCCAACCGATTCCGGGCAAGGGTGCGGTGCTCACGGCCATGGCTAATTTCTGGTTCGGCAAGCTGGCCCATGTGGTGCCCAACCAGCTCACCGGCATCGATCCCGAAACCGTGGTGGCCGATGAATCGGAGCGAATCCAGGTGCGCGGGCGCGCCCTGGTGGTCAAGCGACTCAAGCCGCTGCCGATCGAGGCCGTGGCGCGCGGCTATTTGATCGGCTCGGGCTGGAAGGATTACCGGGCCACTGGCGCCGTATGCGGCATCGCGCTGCCGCCCGGTCTGCAGATGGCCCAGCAACTACCCTCACCGCTATTCACGCCAGCAACCAAGGCCGAGATGGGCGACCACGACGAGAACATCGACTATGCGGCGGTCGAGAAGCTGATCGGCGCCGAACTGGCCAAGACGGTGAGGGATGCCACGCTGCGGCTTTACCGCGAGGCGGCCGCCTATGCGCGGGTGGTCGGCATCATCATCGCCGACACCAAGTTCGAATTCGGTCAGGATGCCGACGGCCGGCTGTACCTGATCGACGAAGTGCTGACGCCCGATTCCTCGCGTTTCTGGCCGGCCGACCAATACAAGGTGGGCATCAGCCCGCCCAGCTTCGACAAGCAGTTCGTCCGCGATTACCTGGAAACCCTGGACTGGAACAAGCAGGCGCCAGGACCGAAGCTGCCGCAGGACATCATCGACAAGACCGCGGCCAATTATCTCGAAGCGCTGACCCGCCTGACCGGCACGCGGACGATCTGAATTCCGCGACCGCCTTGGCCGATGACTGACTCCGTCGCCGTCCCGCCAGCGCCAACTCTTCCCGCGATACGCCAGATCGGTATGACCATGCCGCTGAAGTGGTTGCAGCGGGGTTGGGCCGACCTCTGGCGGCAGCCCGCGGCCAGCCTGTTCTATGGCCTCGCAGTGGCCGTGACCGGTGCCGTGATCCTGGGCGTGACGGCGAGCCTGCCTTACCTGTTCGGCGCCGCCATCACCGGCTTTTTTCTGGTGGCACCGATGCTGGCAGCGGGACTCTATGAGCTTTCGCGCCGCTATCTGGCCGGCGAGCCGGCCACGCTGTTCGATTCGATGCGGGCCTGGCGGCGCAATCCTTCGGCGCTGGTCAGCTTCGGCCTGCTGTCGATGCTGGCGGGCACCGTATGGCAGGTGGTCTCGGCGGTGATCGTGGCGGTGTATTACAAGGGTCCGGTCCTGGCGCCGCTGGACATGATGATCGAGGTGCTGGTCAATCCGCAGCACTACCTGATGTTCTTTATCTACCTGGGTGCCGGCGGTGTGCTGGCCGCCCTGGTGTTCGCCCTCAGCGTGGTTTCGGTGCCGATGCTGGTCGACCGCCGCTGCGATCTGCTTTGCGCACTGATGACCAGCCTCAACGCAGTGGCCGCGAACCCGCTGCCCCTGGCCTTGTGGGCGCTGATCATCATGCTGCTGACGGGCCTCGGTTTCGCCACGGCGCTGTTGGGAATGGTGCTGGTCATGCCCTGGCTCGGCCATGCCAGTTTTCATGCCTACCAAGATCTCGTCGAGTAAACCCTGGGGCATTGAAGCCCCATTTTCTGCCCCCATCTCGAATCCATGAATCCCTTGCTCGATTTCAGCGGCCTGCCCCGCTTCGACGCCGTTCAGCCCGAACACGTCACTCCCGCCATCCGCCAACTGCTCGATGAAAACCGCGCCTTGATCGACCGCCTGATCGAGCCGGGAACCGCCGCGACCTGGGATGCTTTCGTGCAGCCGATGCTCGATGCCGGCGAGCGCCTGTCGCGTGCCTGGGGCATCGTCGGCCATTTGCATTCGGTCAATGACGTGCCGCCCTGGCGCGAGGCCTACAACGCCATGCTGCCCGAGGTGTCGAGTTTCTATGCCGATCTTGGGCAGAATCTGGCCCTGTTCGCCAAGTTCAAGCTGCTCGCCGCAGGACCGGAGTTCCCCGTGCTGTCGCCGGCCCGGCGCCGCATCATCGAGAACGAGCTGCGCGATTTTCGGCTGTCCGGCGCCGAGCTGCCCGAAGAGCGCAAGCCGCGCTTCAAGGAAATCCAGGAAGAGCTGTCGGCACTGGGTGCGAAGTTTTCCGAGAACCTGCTGGATGCAACCAACGCGCACAGCGAGTGGATCACCGATGAGGCCGAACTTGCCGGCCTACCCGAGGATGCGAAGTCGGCGGCGCGGGCCGCCGCGGAAAAGGACGGCAAGCCGGGCTGGAAATTCACCCTGCATGCGCCGTCCTACATGCCGGTGCTGCAGTTCTGCGACAACCGCTCCTTGCGCGCGCGCATGTATCGCGCCTCTGCCACGCGCGCATCCGAGTTCGGCCCGGAGGGCTGGAACAACGGTCCGCTGATCGAGCGCCTGCTCGCGCTGCGCCATGAAGAAGCGACGATGCTCGGCTACAGCAACTTCGCCGAGGTGTCGCTGGCCACCAAGATGGCCGACACGCCGGCGCAGGTGGCCGCCTTCCAGCGCGACATGGCGAAGAAGGCGCGCCCCTTCGCCGAACGCGACATCGCCGAGCTGAGGGATTTCGCCCGCCAGGAACTCGGCATGGACACGCTGGAAAGCTGGGATCTGGCCTGGGCCGCGGAAAAACTCAAGCAGCGGCGCTACAGCTTCTCCGACGACGAAGTGAAGCAGTACTTTCCCGAGCCCCAGGTGCTGGCCGGGCTGTTCCGCGTCATCGAGTCCCTGTTTGCCGTACAACTGGCGCCCGATGCCGCGCCGGTGTGGGATCCGGCCGTGCGCTTTTTCCGCATCACTCGTGACAACGGCGGCGAGGACAAGCTGATCGGCCAGTTCTACCTCGACCTCTATGCACGCGAAACCAAGCGCGGCGGCGCCTGGATGGACGAAGCGATCACCCGCCGCCGCATCGCCGACGGCGTGCAGACGCCGGTGGCCTACCTCAACTGCAACTTCCCGGCGCCGATCGGTGATAAACCGGCCACCTTCAGCCACGACGACGTGATCACCCTGTTCCATGAATGCGGCCACGGCCTGCATCACCTGCTGACGCAGGTGGACGAGTTGCCGGTATCGGGCATCCACGGCGTCGAATGGGATGCCGTCGAACTGCCGAGCCAGTTCATGGAAAACTTCTGCTGGGAATGGGACGTATTGAGCGGCATGACGGCGCACGCCGAAACCGGCGCGCCGCTGCCGCGCGCGCTTTATGACAAGATGATCGCGGCGAAGAATTTCCAGAGCGGCTTGCAGATCCTGCGCCAGGTCGAATTCGGCCTGTTCGACCTGCTGCTGCACAGCGAGTTCGTGCCCGGCGGCAGCCGCGGCTTCATGGATTTGCTGGCCGAGGTGCGCCGCGAAGTGGCGGTGCTGGTGCCGCCCGAGTGGAACCGCTTTCCGCACAGCTTTTCGCACATTTTCGGCGGCGGCTATGCGGCCGGCTACTACAGCTACAAATGGGCCGAGGTGCTTTCCGCCGATGCCTACGAGGCTTTCGAAGAGGCGGCCAGGACTACTGGCAGCACGCTCGACGCGGCGACCGGCGAGCGTTTCTGGCGCGAGATCCTGTCCGTCGGCGGTTCGCGGCCGGCACTCGCATCCTTCACGGCCTTCCGCGGCCGCGACCCGCGACCCGATGCCTTGTTGCGGCACAACGGGATGGCCGTAGTTGGGTAAATTGGTTGCGTAAGTTGGTAGCGTAGATCGGCGGCCTGAGTCACCGGGGCGCCAGCGCCAACTTTTGCCAGCGCCGGCACCACGTCGTGTCAGCCCGCTCCGACCAGGCTGCCGAGTTCCCGATCGAGAATTGCCGGATCGCCGCTGTTGAGTTCCACCAGGCGGCGCAGATGGGTGATGCTGTCGAGATCGATGCTGGTGCAGCGCAGGCCGACGTGCGGCCCTTCCACATGCATCACCTTGGTCCACATGGTGATGGTGGTATCCGCGGCGAGGTCCAGGCTCAGCTCGTATTCCTCGCCTGCCTTGCCCTGCCAGGCATTGCCGGTTTCGAGCAGGGCACCCTTCAGCGAGATGTCCAGCAATTGGGCGTAAGCCGTACCGTCATGCGTGACGACGCGTACCGGTGATTGGAACACGGCACGCCAGAAATTGCGGCGTTCAGTAGCCTTTGTCACACAAGCTCTCCTTATTCACGGCAACTCTGAAATCGATACCGGTGAAATAATTCTGCAGCGGGCATGGCGTCTCGCCCAGGCAACCGTGTTCGCGGGCGCACTCGACCTGGGTTTGGTCCAGCAGCACCAATTGGCCGCAGACCGGGCAGGGTTCAATCGGCGAATCGAACATGGCGTACCTCCGCTCGACGGACTTGCGTAAGCTACTTTTCAATTATAGACAGTGGGTCCGCTCGGGTATCATCGCGGCATGAAGATCGCGACCTGGAATGTGAATTCGCTCAAGGTGCGCCTGCCACACGTACTCGACTGGCTCGCGGCAACCCAGGCCGATGTGCTCTGTCTGCAGGAAACCAAGATGGAGGACAAGGCCTTCCCCTATGCCGAGCTGGAAGCCGCCGGTTATCACTCCGCACACAATGGGCAGAAGACCTACAACGGTGTCGCCATCCTGGCGCGCGGCACCTTGCACGACATCCGCCTCGATATTTCCGGCTTCGCCGACGAGCAGAAGCGAGTGCTTGCTGCCACGGTGAATGGCCTGCGCGTGGTCTGTGCCTACATGCCCAACGGTCAGGAAGTCGGTTCCGACAAGTATCAGTACAAGCTGCGCTGGCTGGCGGCGCTGACGGCTTACCTGCGCGACGAGCTGCAGCGCTTCCCGCAGCTGGCCTTGCTCGGCGACTACAACATCGCGCCGGAAGATCGCGACGTGCATGATCCGGCGGCCTGGAAGGATCAGATCCTGTGCAGCGAGCCCGAGCGCACGGCCTTCCGGGCTTTTCTCGATCTCGGCCTCGCTGACGCCTTCCGCCTGTTCGAGCAGCCGGAGAAGCTTTATTCGTGGTGGGACTACCGGCAGATGGGATTTCGCCTCAACCGCGGCTTGCGCATCGACCATATCCTGTTGTCGCAGCCGCTGGCTGCCAACTGCCAGTCCTGCCTCATCGATAAGGCGCCGCGCAAGCTGGAACGTCCTTCCGACCATGCGCCCGTGATGGCCACTCTGGAGCTTGCACCGAGGTGAATCCCACCGATCTGGTCGCGCTCTATCCGGTACTGGGGGAGTTGCCCGCCGGTCTCTTGCCGCGCATCGTCGACGCCATGCAGACCCTGTCTGTCCCGGCCGGCACCACCGTGTTCGACGAACATCAGCCTTGCCGTGGTTTTCCCTTCGTGCTCGACGGGGCGATTCGCGTCGTCAAGCTCAGTGCCAGCGGGCGCGAATTACCGCTGTATCGCGTGCTGGCGGGCGAGAGTTGCATCATCAGTTCGAGTTGCCTGCTCGGTCACGCCGACTACAACGCGCGCGGTGTCAGCGAAGGCGCGACCACGCTGGCCTTGCTGCCGCGTCCCTTGTTCGACGAAATGATGGCCGAAGCGGTATTTCGCGATTTCGTCTTCTCGCTTTTTTCCGTGCGCGTCGCCGACCTGATGCAACTGGTGGAAGAAGTCGCCTTCCGCAAGCTCGACCAGCGCCTGGCGGCACTGCTGCTGGGCAAGGGCCGCGTGGTTTACGCCACGCATCAGCAACTGGCCGACGAGTTGGGCAGCGTGCGCGAAATGGTCAGCCGTCTGCTCAAGGGCTTTGCCGAGCAGGGGCTGGTCAAGCTCGGCCGCGAGCAGGTGGAAGTGCTCGACGCCGCGGGCCTGCGCAGGACCGCCTCTGTGACTTAGGTTACAGTCAGGCGCTGGCGGAACTGGTGTAATGCGCCCACTGTTGCACAACCCCTAAAGGAGAACACCATGAAACTGAACGTTGGCGGCATCGACCGCGTGATTCGCATTGCCGTTGGTTTGGGACTGGTTGGCTGGGCTGCCATGGGCGGTCCGGTGTGGGCCTGGATCGGCGTGGTGCCGCTGGCCACTGGCGCGATCGGCTGGTGCCCGCCTTACGCGATGTTCGGCTTCAGCACCTGTGCGGTGAAGAAGTCAGCCTAAGTTCTTATTCCGCGAAGCCCGCGTCGCCTTTGGCGGTGCGGGCTTCGTCCATCCAGCGCAGCACGCCGCGTCCCGCGGCGCGGCCGCTGGCAAAACAGGCGGTCAGCAGGTAGCCGCCGGTCGGGGCTTCCCAGTCGAGCATTTCGCCGGCACAAAAAATTCCCGGCAGCGCCCGCAGCATCAGGTTCCCGTCGAGCGCCGCGAAGTCGACGCCACCGGCGCTGCTGATGGCTTCGTCGAGCGGACGCGGCGAGGCCAGGCGCAGCGGCAGCGACTTGATCCGTGCGGCAAGTCGCTCCGGCGTGGCGAGATCGGCTGCGGCCGCACATTCATACAGCAGTGCCGCCTTGACACCGGCGATGCCGGCGCGTCGGCGCAGGTGATTGGCCAGCGAGTCGCGGCCGCGCGGATGCGCCAGGTCTTTCGTCAGACGCTGTAATTCGCGTTCCGGGACGAGATCGATCTGCAGCGTGGCGTTGCCGCTGGCTTCGATGCCATCGCGCAGCGGCGCCGAAAGCGCATAGATCAGGTTGCCCTCGACGCCGTCGGCCGTGATCAGGAATTCACCCGCGCGCCTGATCGTCGTGCCGTCGGCTGCAACAAATGCGGCGCTGACGTTCTTCACCGGCTCTCCGGCAAAACGCTGGCGCAGGTGTTCGCTCCAGCTTACGTTGAAACCGCAGTTGGCCGGACGCAGCGCTTGCACCGCGACGCCGCGCGCCGCTAGCAGCGGCACCCAGGCGCCGTCCGAACCCAGGCGCGCCCAACTGCCGCCGCCCAGCGCCAGCACCGTGGCGCCAGCGCCAACTTTCACTTGGCCGGCCGGAGTGGCGAAGCGCAAGCTGCCGTCGCCATCCCAGCCCAGCCAGCGATGGCGCGCATGGAAAACCACGCCGGTGCCGCGCAGCCGGTGCAACCAGGCGCGCAGCAGCGGCGCCGCCTTCATTTCCTGCGGGAAGACACGCCCCGAACTGCCGACGAAAGTGGTTATGCCGAGGGCGTGAGCCCAGTCGCGCAGCTGCTGCGGCCCGAACTCGGCGAGCCAGCGGCCGACCTCCTCGCGGCGCGTGCCGTAGCGTGCGACGAATTGCTCCGGCGCCTCCGAGTGCGTCAGGTTGAGACCGCCACGGCCGGCCAGCAGGAACTTGCGCGCCACCGAAGGCATCGCGTCGAAGACTTCGACGCGCATGCCAGCCTTGCTCAGCACCTCCGCGGCCATCAGGCCGGCCGGGCCGCCGCCGATGACGGCGATGGTTCGCGGCTGCGCGTCAGCGGCGGGCAAGGTCGGCCAGCGTATTGGCGAGGCGCACGTAGTCGGCCACGGCGATGTCTTCGGCGCGTGCCGTGGGCGTGATGCCCAGCGCGGCGAGAGCGGCTTCGCCGATGAATTCGCGCAGCGTGTTGCGCAGCATCTTGCGCCGCTGCGAAAACGCCGCGGTGACCACCTTGGCGAACAGCGCCGGGTCGGTCGCCGTCCCGCCAGCGCCAACTTTCGAGAAATCGACCGGAATCATGCGCACGATGGCCGAGTCGACCTTGGGCGGCGGATTGAAGGCGCCGGGCGGCACGATGAACATGCGCTCCATGTGGTAGCGGTACTGCAGCATCACCGACAGGCGGCCGAAGTCCTTGCTGCCGGGTTCGGCCACCATGCGATCGACCACTTCCTTCTGCAGCATGAAATGCATGTCATAGACCAGCGGTGCGAACTGCACCAGGTGGAACAGCAGCGGGCTGGAAATGTTGTAGGGCAGGTTGCCGACGATCTTCAGCGGCCCCGCAGCCTTCAGCGTGCCGAAGTCGAATTCGAGCGCATCGCCCTGGTGGATCGTCAGTCGCTCCGGCGGAAAGCGCTGGCGCAGGCGCGCGATGAGGTCGCGGTCGATCTCGACCACGTGCAGATGATCGATGCGCTCCAGCAGGGGTTCGGTCAGGGCGCCCAGCCCCGGTCCGATTTCGACCACCGTGTCGCCGGCGCGCGGCGCGATGGCCTCGACGATCTTGCGGATCACGCCGTCGGAGACCAGGAAGTTCTGGCCGAACCTTTTCCGGGCTGTGTGCCCGGCGACGGATTTCATGCGGTGCGCGCCGTAGCCGCCGGCACGCCGCTGTGAAACACCATCAGGGTGTTGGGTTCGATGGCGGTCCAGGCTTCGTTGTCGGTCAGCGGCAGCGTGGCGATCACGGCGACGCGGTCGTCGGGGTTGGTCACCTCGCTGAAATCGATGCTGACGTCCTGATCCTTGAGGTGGGCGACGGCGAAGGGCGCCTGGCGCAGGATGTAGGTCAGCTTGGTGGCGCAGTGGGCATACAGGCAGTTGCCGTTGCTGAGCAGGAAATTGAACTCGCCGTGGGCGGCGATTTCGCGCGTGATGTCGGCGAGGAATTCGAACATCGGCCGTCGCAGTGGCATGGCATGGCCGAATTCGGCGCGCAGACGCTGCAGCAGGAAGCAGAAGGCCAGTTCGGAATCGGTGTCGCCGACCGGGACGAAGCTGCCGTCGAGGATCGGCGCGAAATCCTTGAGGTTGCCGTTGTGGGCGAAGAGCCAATAGCGGCCCCACAGCTCGCGCTGGAAGGGGTGCGTATTCTCCAGCGCGACGCGGCCCTGGGTCGCCTTGCGGATGTGGGCGATGACGTTCTTCGAATGGATCGGATAGCGGCGCACCAGTTCGGCCACCGCGGACTGCGCCGAGGGCTCGACGTCGAGAAACACCCGGCAACCGGGTCCTTCGAAGAAGGCGATGCCCCAGCCGTCCTTATGCACGTCGGTGAGCCCGCCGCGGGTGCGGAAGCCCTCGAAGGAAAAGCAGATGTCGGTCGGCGTGTTGCCGTTCATGCCGAGTAACTGACACATTTAGCTCACCCCCGCCGTGAGGCCATGTCGATCGCGGCGTCGATCGCGGCGAACAGGCTGGTCGGCGAGGCCTTGCCGGTGCCGGCGAGGTCGAGCGCCGTGCCGTGGTCGACCGAGGTACGGATGATGGGCAGGCCGAGCGTGACGTTGATGCCCTCGTCGAAGGCCGCGTACTTCAGCACGGCTAGGCCCTGGTCGTGGTACATCGCCAACTGCGCGTCGGAACCGGCCAGCACATTCCGGGTGAATAGCGTATCCGCGGGCAGGGGCCCGATCAGATTCATGCCTTCGCCGCGAAGTTGGTCCAGCACCGGTGCGATCACCTCGATTTCCTCGCGGCCCATGTGGCCGCTTTCGCCGGCGTGGGGGTTGAGCCCGGCGACGAGGATGCGCGGCGCGGCGATGCCGAACTTGGTCCGCAGATCGGCGTGGACGATGCGCAGGGTAATTTCCAGATCGTCGCGCGTGATGGCAGCCGGGACGTCCTTCAAGGCCAGATGCGTGGTCGCCAGCGCGACGCGTAACCCTGCGCCCGTCAGCATCATCACCACGCGCGGCGTTGTCGTGTGCTCGGCCAGGTATTCGGTATGGCCGCTGAAGGCAATGCCGGCGTCGTTAATGACGCCTTTGTGCACCGGGGCGGTGACCATCGCCGCATAGTCGCCATTCACGCAGCCGGCCAGCGCAAGATCGAGGATATCCAGTACGTAGCGCGCGTTGGCGGCGTCGAGCCGTCCCGCCAGCGCCAACTTTCGCAGCGGAACATGGCGAATCTCGATGCGTTCGGCATCGAGGCCAAGCTGTTGCGCGCGTGCCGCCAGCAGATCGCGGTCGCCCAGCACCACCAGCCGCGCCGGCCACGCGCGCTCGGCCAGCCGCAGGCAGATATCCGGTCCGATTCCCGCGGGTTCGCCGGAGGTGACCGCGATCGCCGGCGGCCCTGAACGACTAGCGTTCTTCGCTGCGGTATTCGACATAGGCGCGGTCGCGCATTTGCCGGACCCAGTCCTGATACGCCTCGTCGGCCTTGCGCTCGCGCAGCACCTGCCGCGCGCCGAGCCGCTGACGCTCGGCGGTGGCATCTTCGGTACGACGCTCCAGCACCTGGATCAGGTGGAAGCCGAAAGGCGACTGCACCGGTTCGCTGATCTGGTTGATCTTCAGTGCGTCCATCGCCTTCTCGAAGTCGGGGACCGTGTCGCCCTGATACAGCCAGCCGAGATCGCCGCCCTTGGCGGCGGAAAGATCGTTGGAATTGAGGCGCGCCAGTTCGGCGAAGTCGGCGCCGTTGTCGAGCCGTTCCTTGAGTACGACCAGCTTGCGCCGCGCCTCGGCTTCGGAGACGAGTTCGTTGACCTTGATCAGGATATGCCGGGCATGCGTCTGCTTCAGCGCCACGCCGCCCTTGGCGCTGGTGCCGCCCTGTTGGTCGATGAGCTTGACGATGTGGAAGCCGGCGGGACTGCGCAGGATGTCGCTGACCTCGCCCGGCTTGAGTTTCCTGATGGCGTCGGCGTAGAGCGCCGGCAGCCGGTCGAGCGGCCGTGCACCCATGACGCCGCCGGTGAGCCCGTCGGGGGCATCGGAATAGCTGGCGGCCACCTTGGCGAAGCTCTCGCCGCGGCGCAACTGGTCGAGCGCGGCCTGGGCGCGGGCGCCGATGCGCATCAACTGATCCGGCGTCGCCTGTTCCGGCACGCGCAGGATGATGTGCGCCGCCTGCACTTCGACGTTGCCCATTTCGGCGCCCTGGTCCGGATTCGCCAGGTAGTTGTCGATCTCGCCGTCGGACACCACGATGCGACTTTCCACCTCGCGGTCGCGCAGGCGCGAGAGCACGATTTCGCCGCGGATTTCTTCGCGGAACTTGGTCCAGGCGATGCCGTCCTTCTCCAGTGCGGCACGGAAATCCTGCAATGACATGCGGTTGCTCTCGGCGATGCGCCGCAGCGCGGCATCGAGTTCGATGTCGGAAATGCGCAGGCCGGTTTCCCGGGCGAATTGAAGTTGCACGCGATCGGTGATCATGCGTTCGAGCAGTTGCTTTTCGAGCACCTCGCGCGGCGGCAGCTGCACGTTCTGTCCGCGCAACTGGCGTTCCACGGTGGCCAGCCGGGCGCGCAGTTCGAAGGCGGTTATGGCCTCTTCGTTGACCACGGCAATGATGCGGTCGATCTCGAGCGGTTGCGCGCGCCGGGTCTGGGCGTGCGCCAGGCCAAGGGAGAACCAGGAAAGCAGGCAAAGCAGCAGGATGCGAAAGATCATGGCGTGGTCAGTGGGGCGTCGGTGCCCTGCTGGTTGATCAGACCGTAGCCGGGCACGTTGCGTTTGAGAATATCGAGTGGGTTCGATCCGACGCGCGCGAAACCGTTCAACTCGAGCTGGAAGAACAGCGCGGTGTTCGATTGCTGGGTCTGCGTCGCCAGGCGCTGCATGACGACGCGCCCGATCCAGCAGCCGCCATCGTATTCGAGGCCGGCGACGGATTCGATCATGCGCCGGTCCTTGGTCGAGTAGTTGAAGCGTCCCACTGCATGCCAGCCGCCGAACAAGGGCCATTGGCCGGAGATGTCGATCTGTCCGAGGCCGACCTGGCCGGGTTGATCGCGGGTGTAGCGGTAGCCGGCATTCAGTACCTTGCCGGCTTCGGGCTGGTAGCGTCCGCCGATGTTGATGCGCTCCATCTGGTTCAGCCGCGGGTTGTACTGCAGGCCGAGATCGGCATAGGTCTTGGGCAGGATGCGTCCGGAGAAAGAGCCGAGGAAATCGGTCTGGCGGTCGCTGCGCAGCACCTCGCCGGGCAGACCGACGTTCTGGGTGCTGAAATAGAAACGCTGACCGAAGGCGGCGCGCATGGTTTCGGCGCCGGTCTCCGGATCGAGCAGACGCGAGGTGAGCATGACCGTGGCCTGGTTCGCGTCGCCGATCCGGTCGCCGCCGCCATAACGGTTCTCGGCGAATATCTGCGCAAAATCGAACCCTGTTGCCGCCGTGTCGAACACCGGGATCTGGCTCTGGTCGCGTACCGGCACATACAGGTAATAGAGGCGCGGCTCGAGCGTCTGCGTCAGGGCTGTGCCGAGCCAGTCGACGTCGCGCTCGAACGTCACCCCCGAGTCGACGCTGAATATCGGCAGGCTGCGGTTGATCTTTGCGGGTGTTCCGGCGCCCTGGCGGTCCAGGTCGTAGCGCGTGGCATGCAGGCCGATCTTGGGCGTGATGCTCAGGATCTCGGTCTGCAAGGGCAGCGAAAGCTGCGGGTAGAGCGTGAAGCGCCGCCCCTCGACCTGTGTCGGATTGCGGAAGCTGACGTGTTCTCCGCTGAACGCGAAATTCATGCCGAACGGCAGGTCGCTGCGATTTGCATTGACCGTCAGTTGCGGCAGACGCTGGTAGGGCTCGATCACGGGCGGCAGGGAAGGATCCTGCAGGGTCTGGTAGCTCTGTGCCAGCAGGTTGGCCGACCACCAGCCGCCACTGTAGCTGAGCGTGCCCTGGCGCAGCAGGTTGGTCTGGGAAATCAGGCTGGAACCGCTTGCCAGATCGCTGAAATAGGTGCCGTCGGAGGCGCCGTTGAGATCCAGCGTTGCGCCGACGCCGTAGGCCAGGGTCTGGCGGTGGGCCAGCGAATAGGAATATCGCCGCGTGTGCACCAGCTTGTCGTTGGGCAGGTATCTTCCCTGCATCTCCCCGCTGTAGTTCGGTTGCAGATAACGGTACTCGCCGTTCCACAAGGTTCCGCGCTTGGCCATGATGCGTGGCGCAAGCGTCGCGTCCATGTTCGGCCCGAGGTTCCAGTAGAAGGGCTGGGTGAATTCGACGCCGCCGCTGCTGGTGGAGCCGAAGGTGGGAGTCAGCAGTCCGCTCTTGCGCTCGTTGTTGAGCGAGAAACTCAACCAGGGCGAGTAGAGGATAGGCGTGCCCTTGAAGTACAGCGTGGCATTGCGCGCCGTGCCCTGCTCGGTTTCGTAGTCGAGGCGCAAGTCGGTGGTGCGCGCAAACCAGTCGGGATCCTTGCCGGCGGCCGGCGTGCAGGTGCTGTAGGTGGCGTCGGTGAGACGATACTTGCCTTCACCCGCGAACTCCATGCGCGCCGCCGAACCCTGGCCGGTGGTGAGATCCGCCGATGGGCGCGCCTCGGTCCCGGTCCATAGCGTGGCGGCCGATCCGGTCTTGATGCGGCGGATGCTGTATTCGGGCTGCTCGAAGTATCCCGTGCTGTCGTCCATCTTCATGCGCATCTTGGGACCCTGCACGCGGTCGCCATCGCGCGAAAGACGCACGTTGCCGGCGGCTTCGACCTCGTCCGTCTCCTGCCAGTAGGTCAGGCGATCGGCCTGCAGAATCGAGTTGCGCTTGCGCAGTTCGACGTCGCCGTCGGCGACCACTTCGACATCCTTCCTGCCGTCGATCCGGTCAGCTGCGATGAAGGTCGGCAGCAGCTCCCCCTCTTGCTTGAGATAAGGCTGGACCACTGTCGAAGCCTGCAGCCTGGGCTCCGGCAATTCTCCTGCGGCGACATGGGCCGAATAGAGCGGCGGCAGGACCGCGCGCTCGGCAACCTGCGGCGGTTCTTGCGGCTTCTGGATTGCTTCCGGTTGCGCCGCGGCTTGCGCCAGCGGTTGCGGCTCGGGCGGCCGACGCGGCGCTTCAGCCATGGCAACTTGCGGCGCGGGAATGGGCGCCGGTGCCGGGACGGCTGGATTGGTCGCGGCGGGGGGGGCTGCGGGGGCGGCAGGGCGTCCCGGCGCGACGGCACGGGCCGCCGCTGGTGGCGGCACGGCAGCAGGCGCGCTGAGGGATTGTTCGGCGGTCAGATCGAGGGGCGGCATCGGCGCCGGCTGGACCGGCAGCGCGACAGCGGCCGGCGGCTTTGCCGCGGCGATCGGTTCGGCACTGGCGGGCCCGGCGGGTGGTGGAGTGCCCGCGCCGAGCAGGGCCGGATTGATGCGCAAGGGCGGCAGCGGTTCCGCCGCCACGGTACCCGCGGGAAGCGCCAGCAGGACAAGCAGTGAAACGGGGCCGAATTGTCCGCGATGCGATTGAGACATGCCGTATCGGTGAGTTGGCGCAGCGGTGACGGAACCAGGCAGGCCCAAACTACGCGCACTGCATGCCGGAGTAGCCATTGTCGGCCGATGCTAGAATCGCAAATTCTAACACTTCATGCCCGCGGAACGCGCTGCCCGACAAAGCTTTTGCGCCTTTCCCGCATCTTGCCTATGGAACGCCAGGAGCAGATCAGGACGTGGCTGGCCGCGCTGTGGCCGGGGCACGATTTCACGCTGGTGCCGGCCTCGGCCGATGCCAGTTTTCGCCGTTATTTTCGTGCCAGGCTGAGCGACGGCACGACGCGCATCGTCATGGATGCGCCGCCGGCCAATGAGGACTGCCGGCCCTGGCTGCATGTGCAGCAGCTGTTTCTGGCGGCCGGAGCCCATGTCCCCGAGGTTCTGGCACAGGACCTCGGGCGCGGTTTCCTGCTGTTGTCGGACCTCGGCGATGCAACCTACCTGCAGGCGCTCGATGCCGACAACGCGGCCCCGCTGTATGCCGATGCGATTGCCGCGCTGGTGAAAATCCAGCGGGCGAGCCGCCCCGGCGCCTTGCCCGAGTATGACGCGGCACTGTTGCGACGGGAACTCGATCTGTTCCCCGAATGGTTTCTCGCCAAGCACCACGGAATAGTTCTCGCGGACAGCGAGAAGCAGGCTCTGGAAACCGTATTCGGGCGCATCCTCGCCGTCAATCTGGCCGAGCCGAAGGTCTTCGTGCATCGCGACTATCACTCGCGCAACCTGATGCGCATCGCCCCGTCCGGCGCCGGCAATCCGGGCATCATCGATTTCCAGGATGCCGTGTATGGCCCGCTCAGCTATGACATGGTCTCGCTGCTGAAGGACGCCTATATCGAGTGGGACGAAGACCTCGCGCTCGACTGGCTGGTGCGCTACTGGGAACAGGCACGCAAGGCCGGGTTGCCGGTCGCCGCCGATTTCGGCGAGTTCTTCCGCGACTATGAATGGATGGGCGTGCAGCGCCACCTCAAAGTGCTGGGAATTTTCGCCCGGCTCTATCACCGTGACGGCAAGGACGGCTACCTCAAGGACCTGCCGCTGGTGGCGCGTTATGTGCGGAAGGCCTGCGAGCGCTACGGCGAACTCTCGCCGCTGCGCAAGCTGCTCGACAAGGTTGAGGACAAGATCACCGTGCTGGGTTACACCATGGATGCGGCGAGCGTCGGCGGGCGTCGTGACTAGTCAGCTTGGTCCGTGGCCAATGAAAGCAATGATTCTGGCGGCCGGCCGCGGCGAGCGCATGCGGCCGCTCACCGACCGGATACCGAAGCCCCTGCTGCCCGTCGGCGGCAAGCCGCTGATCGCGTGGCATCTGGAACATCTGGCAAGGGCAGGGCTGCGCGAGGTGGTGATCAATCACGCCTATCTTGGCGCGCAGATCGAAGCGGCGCTGGGTGACGGCGCGCGCTGGGGTTTGGCTATCGCTTATTCGCCTGAGCCGGAAGGCGCGCTGGAGACGGCCGGCGGCATCGCCAACGCGCTGCCCTTGCTCGGCTATCAGGAGCCCTTCCTGGTGATAAACGGCGATACCTGGTGCGACTGGGACATGGCGCGGGCGGTGCAGCTTCCGGCGCCGGACCAACTCGCGCACCTGGTGCTGGTGCCGAACCCGCCGCATCATCCGCAGGGCGACTTTTCATTATGCGGACGCGAAGTCGATGTCGACCTCGCGATTAGCGGGGCGCAGGTGTACACCTTTTCCGGCATCGGCATCTATCGACCACAGCTGTTTGCCGGCATCGAGCGCGGCCGGCCGGCGAAACTGGCACCGCTGTTGCGTAGCGCAATGGAGGCGGGGCGGGTCTCCGGCGAATTGCATGGCGGGCGCTGGGTGGATGTCGGCACGCCGCAGCGCCTGCTGGCACTGGATGCCGAGCTGCGCTCGCTATCCCCCCAGGGGACGCCGGCCCGCGAAGCGGAAACCCCGGCGTGCAAAGCACCGTCCCCGGCGCCTGCGCGCGGGGACATATAATCAATCGATGGATACATCACCACCCTCGGATGGCCACGGCTTCGCGGCGTATCGCCAGCGCCGACTCTTGCTGATCGAGCGCATGACGCGCGGCGGTGGCGGCGTTGCCGTGATTCCCACCGCGCCCGAGCAGACGCGCAACCGCGACACGCAGTTCCCTTTTCGCGCCGACAGCTATTTTCAGTACCTGACCGGCTTCACAGAACCGGAGGCGGTGCTGGTGATCGCGGTCGGCCGCGGCGACGCGGCGCCGCAATCGATACTGTTCTGCCGCGAAAAGAATCTCGAACGGGAAATCTGGGACGGCTTTCGCCACGGCCCGGAAGGCGCCCGCGAGGTGTTCGGCTTCGATGCCGCGCATGCCATCGGCGAACTCGATGCCAAACTGGTGGAACTGCTGACCGATCAGCCGGCCCTCTGGTATTCCATCGGCCACGATGCCGGCTGGGATGGCCGCATCGCCGCCGCGCTGAACAAGCTGCGCGCCGAGAGCCGGACCGGCAAGCGGGCTCCGGCTACGATCCGCGACGTGCGTGCCGAGCTCGACACGATGCGCCTGGTCAAGGATGCGACCGAACTGGCGGTGATGCGTCGCGCCGCCGAAATTTCCACCGGTGCCCACATCCGTGCCATGCGCTTCGTCGCGCCGGGCCGCTTCGAGTATGAAGTCGAGGCCGAATTGCTGCACGAGTTCCGTCGTCACGGCTGCGAGTATCCGGCCTATACCTCGATCGTCGCCGGCGGGGCGAATGCCTGTGTGCTGCATTACGTCGGCAACGACCAGGTTTTGCGCGACGGCGATCTGCTGCTGATCGATGCCGGCGGCGAACTCGGCGGCTATGCCTCCGACATTACGCGCAGCTTTCCGGTCAGCGGCCGCTTCAGCGGGCCGCAGGCCGATGTCTACGCGCTGGTGCTCGACGCCCAGGCCGCGGCGATAGCGGCGGTGCGGCCCGGCGCCACCTTCGTCGAGCCGCACGAAGCGGCGCTGAAGGTGCTGGCGCAAGGCATGATCGACCTGAAGCTGCTGCCCGGTTCGCTCGACGGCGTGATCGAGTCCGAAAGTTACAAGCGTTTCTTCATGCACCGCACCAGCCACTGGCTCGGCAAGGACGTGCACGACGCCGGCGAATACAAGGAAGGCGAGCACTGGGCGCCGCTGGCGCCGGGCATGGTGCTGACCATCGAACCGGGCTGCTACATCCGACCGGCCGACGACGTGCCCGCGGCCTTCTGGAACATCGGCGTGCGCATCGAGGACGACGCCGTGGTCACGGCCGACGGCTGCGAAATCATCACCCTCGCCGCGCCGAAAACCATTGCCGACATCGAAGCCCTGATGCGGGATGCCCG
>JAXMJU010000339.1:0-12286 GCA_034376265.1 Sulfuritalea sp. | reverse complement strand
TCGAAGGGACGCGCGAGGTCGGCGACGATGCGCGCCGCAATCTCCTCGACTTCGGTTCTCGATCCGACCTCGGTCAGGATTGCCGCAAATTCGTCGCCGCCCAGCCGCGCCACGGTGTCCGCGGCGCGCACGCTGAGGCGCAGGCGGCGGGCGGTCTCGACCAGCAAGTCGTCGCCGGCGGCATGACCGAACCGGTCATTGACCGCCTTGAAGTAGTCGAGGTCGATGAAGCACAGGGCCAGGCCACGGCCATGGCGCTGCCCCAGCGCCATGGCCACCCGCAGGCGGTCGGCGAACAATGCCCGGTTGGGCAGGTCGGTCAGGGGATCGTGGTAGGCGCGGTGGCGTAGTTCTTCCTCCAGCTGCTTGCTGCGCGTGATGTCGGTCAGCGTCGCCACGTAGCGCACCGACTGACCCGCACGTTCGACGCGGCTGATCGAGAGCCAGACCACGAATTCCTCGCCGTTCTTGCGCCGGTTCCAGACTTCGCCCTGCCAGCGCCCTTCCCGATTTATGCCTTGCCAAAATCCGGCATAGAACTCCGGTACATGGCGCCCCGAGCGCAGCATCGACTCCGACTGACCCAGTACCTCGCTCGCGGCAAAGCCGGTCATCTGCGAAAAAGCCGGATTGACTTGAATGAATTTGCCATCCTCGTCGGTCACGATGATGGCCTCCGCGGCATTTTCGAACACCGCCGCGGCCAGTTCGCGATCCGTCAGTTGGTGCTCCAGGGCGGCATTGGCCAGCGACAAGGCCTGGGTACGCTCGACGATCACCCGCTCCTGCTGCGCGGCCTGCTTCTCCAGCGCCAGGACATGGCTGCGCGTGCGCGCCACCAGCAGTTGCAGCAAGGCCGCCGCCACGCCGAACATCAGCAGGTGCACCGCTCCCGTACGGATGCGGCCGGCGTCGCGAATCTGCAGCAGTTCCGTCGCCGGCATAGTCACGGAAATGCCGCCGCGAATTTGCCCCAGCGCATAGCCCTGCGCCTTGTGGCACTGCAGGCAGGCTTCGGTCACCCGCAGCGGCGCCATGTAGCGATGCGTGGGCGGGACGCCGGGAACCAGTTCGATGAATTCGGCCAGTCCCGCTTCGAAGCGGCGCAATGCCTCGGCCTCCCAGGCATCCGGCGCGTTGGCCGGACGCAGCGGCTTGAGGCTGGTCAGGTGCAGCTGGATGCCATCGGCCTGCTGCGCGATCTCGGCGATTTGCCGGGTCATGTAGGCCGGATTGATCATGGTCAGGGCAAGGCCGTCGCGCGTGACCAGATCGCGCCGCGGATGTTCGAGATAGGGGTTGGGCGGAGTGGCTGCTGTCACCGGCACATAGACGCCGCCATGGCGCGCGTTCCAGTCGCGCGCCAGCTCCACCAGACGGAACAGCGCGGCGCCGCGTTCGCGCGCCACCGACGCCATGTTGGCGTCGGCCTGCCGCCAGTCCATGACGAAGGACGCCAGCACACCGATCATCACCACCGCCAACAGGATCGGCGGGCGGGTCCACAACCCAGACAGACTGCCCCGCATGCAGGGGCGGCTCAATGGCGCGTGCATGCGCCATTATGCAGCAGGCAGGCGCGCCCGCTGCAGGCAGCCCGGCTCAGTCCTTGATGCGCGCGACCAGGGCCTTGGCGTACTGGTCGGTGGTGGCGCTGCCGCCGAGGTCGCCGGTACGCACCTGGTCCTTGTTGAGGACGTCGTCGATGGCCTGGCGCAGGCGATCGCCGAGGTCCTTGCGCTTGACGTGATCGAGCATCATGCCGGCCGCCATCAGCAGCGCGGTGGGATTGGCGATGCCCTTGCCCGCGATGTCCGGCGCCGAACCATGCACTGCCTCGAAAATCGCGGCGTGTTCGCCGATGTTGGCGCCCGGCGTCATGCCCAGGCCGCCGACCAGGCCGGCGATCTCGTCGGAGAGAATGTCGCCGAACAGGTTGGTGGTGACCAGCACGTCGAACTGCCAGGGGTTCATCACCAGCTTCATGGCGCAGGCGTCGATGATCACTTCCTCGAACTCGAACTTGCCCTGATACAGATCCTTGTACATCTGCTGCGCGGTTTCGAGGAAGATGCCGGTCAGCGCCTTCATGATGTTGGCCTTGTGCACCACGGTGACCTTCTTGCGGCCGTTGGCGATCGCGTAGTCGAAGGCGAACTTGAGGATGTTGCGGCAGCCCTGGCGCGTGTTGATGCCGGTTGACATGCCCACGGCATGGGGATCGCCATCGATCGGAACGTAATGCTCGTAACCCATGTAGAGGCCTTCGATGTTCTCGCGGCACAGCACCAGGTCGATGTTCTCGAAGCGTCCGCCGGGAATCAGGGACTTGCCCGGCCGCAGGTTGGCGTAAAGCTTGAATTTCTCGCGCAGGCGCACGTTGGACGAGCGATAGCCGCCGCCCGACGGGGTTTCCAGCGGGCCCTTGAGCGCCAGCCGGGTGCGCTCGATCGAATCGATCGTGGCCTGCGGCAGCGGGTCGCCAAAGGCCGTGACGCCGGCCAGTCCGGCGACACAGGTTTCCCATTGGAAGGGCGCGCCGAGGGCATCGAGCACTTCGATGGTCGCGGCGGTAATCTCGGTGCCGATGCCATCGCCCGGAATAAGGGTGGCAGGAATAAGAGTCTGGGTAGTGCTCATAAGGATCTCCGGGGGGACTGCATGCAATGAAACGGCGTCTGGCGGCGATCAGCCAACGATCGTCGGACCAGGAAGCCTGACCAGGAAGGATGCCACGGGTGGCTGAACAGCCGCTTACAGTCCCCGTGGCGGCGGCGGAATTATACGCACTCCCTATTCAGCCATACGCGGCATCTATGCGCGCCGGCGCCCTGCCCGAGGGCGGCAGCGGCTTACTGTGCCGCGCGCAAGGCCGGCAGCGCCGACTGGCGCAGCATCGACGACGCCCCCAGCCAGCCGGCGACCATCACCAGCGCCATCCCGGCCAACAGGCCGATCAGCCACAACTCCGGCTGCGGCAGGTAGTCGAGACGAAACGCAAAGCGTGCCAGGCCCCAGCCGATGAGGCTGGCGGCGATGCCGGCGAGCAGGCCGGCGAGCGCACCGAGCGCGGCGAACTCGGCGAGCAGGGCTGACGACAATTGCCGGCTGCGCGCGCCCAGCGCGCGCAGCACCGCCAGCTCGTGGCGGCGCTCGTCGCTGCTGGCCTGCAGGGCCGCGTAGAGCACGGCCAGCCCGGCCAGCACGGCGAAGCCGAACACCAGTTGCACGGCGCGCGCGACCTGATCGATCGTCGCATGCAACTGCCTGACCAGCGCCGCGACATCGATCACGGTGATGTTGGGGAAGGCCCTCACCAGTTCCGGGATCGCGGCGGCCTGGTCGGCGGGCAGGTGGAAGCTGGTGATGTAGCTGGCCGGGTAGTCGCCGAGCACGGCCGGCGGAGACATGACGAAGAAATTGACGCGCATCGAATCCCAGTCGAGTTTGCGCAGACTGGTGACCACTGCCTCGACCCGGTTGCCGGCAATGTCGTAAATGAGGCGATCGCCGAGCTTGAGTTTGAGCGTCTCGGCCAGGCCCTGCTCCACCGAAAACTCCGCGGCACTCGTCTCGCCATGCCAGCGCCCGCCGCTGACGGTGTTGCCTGCCGGAATATTTACCGACCACGACAGGTTGAATTCGCGGTCGACCAGGCGCTGGGCACGATCGTCCGTATAGCTCTCCGGACCCACGGCCTGGGCATTGACCTGCACCAGACGGCCGCGCACCATCGGTTCGAGCTGCGGCGCCGGCAGCCCGCGCGCCTTGAAGAAGTTGGCGATGGCGACCCGTTGATCGGGCTGGATGTTGATCGCAAAACGATTCGGAGCGTCGGCCGGCACGCGCTTCTGCCAGCTGTCGAGCAGGTCGCCGCGCGCCACGGTGAGCAGCAGCAAGGCGGTGAGGCCCAGCGCCAGCGCCACCGCCTGCACCAACGTAGCCGCCAGGCGCCGGCGCAGATTGGCCAGGCCGTGGCGCCAGCCATAGCCGCGCCCGGCCGGACGCAGGCGGCCCAGCGCGGCGAGCAGCAGGCGCGCCATCAGGGCAAAAAAAACCAGTGCGGCAAGGAAGCCGGCCAGCACGATCAGGCCCAGGCGCAACTCGCCGGCCATCCACAGCATCAGCGCCGCCAGCACCAGGGCACCGAGCAGGTAGGCGCCGACCGACGCGGGCTCGGACCCGCTCCACTCGCGGCGCAGCACGCGTATCGTCGGCACACGCTTCAGGCGCAGCAGCGGCGGCAGGGCGAAGCCGACGATCAGCGTGAGTCCCACCAGCAGGCCATGCAGCCAGGGCAGCAGCGAAGGCGCCGGCAGATGGGTCACCATCAGGCCCGCCAGCATCTGCTGCAGGGCCGCCTGCACGGCATAGCCGACGCCGCAACCGGCCAGCGTGGCGGCCAGGCCGAAAATCAGGAATTCACCGCCATGAATCAGCAGCAGTTGCGCCCCCGATGCGCCCATGCAGCGCATCACCGCGCAACCGTCGAGATGCCTGCGCATATAGCGCTCGGCGGCCAGCGCCACCGCCACCGCGGCGAGTATCACCGCCAGCAATGCGGCGAGGCGCAGGAAGCGTTGCGCGCGCTCGGTGACATTGCGCACCTCGGGCCGCGCGTTGTCCAGGCTTTCGATCTTTTCGCCGCGCCCGAGCTGCGCCGTCGCCCAGCTTTCATACGCCGCCACGGCGGGCGTCTCGCCGGCCAGATGCAGGCGATAGCCGACGCGGCTGCCGTTCTGGATCAGGCCGGTCGCCGGCAGGTCGGCGAGGTTGATCATCAGCCGCGGCGCCAGCGCAAACACGTTCATGCCGCGATCGGGTTCCAGGGTCAGGATCGGGCCGCTTTGCACCCTGATGTTGCCCAGCGCCAGCGCGGTGCCCGGCGTCAAACTCAAGGTCGTCGCCAGGCGCTCGTCGGGCCAGGCCTCGCCGGCTTGCGGCACGCGTGCCGTATCGGCATCGGCGGCGTTGAGCACGGCCGCGGTGCGCAAGGACCCGCGCAGCGGATAGCCCGCCGACACGGCCTTGATCTCGGCCAGCACAGCCGCCTCGCCCAGGCTGACCATACTCGGGAAAGTGGCGCTCTCCGCCTGGCGCAGGCCGCGTGCCGCGGCCTCCTGGCGAAAGCGCTGGGGCCACGGATGATCGGCGGTCAGCAACAGGTCGCCGCCGAGCAACTGGTGGGATTGCAGCTTGAGCGCCTGCTCGACGCGGTCGGTCAGAAAACCGACGCTGGTCAGTGCCGCCACCGCCAGCATCAGCGCCAGCCCAAGCACCGTCAGTTCGCCGGCGCGCCAGTCGCGCGCGAGCATGCGCAGGGCAAGGCTTGACGAGGAGCGCAAGCGCATCATGCCAAGAATCTTAATTCAATCCGCAGATGACGCAGATTACGCAGATAGAGCAACGACGTGGCCGATGCCCACGGCTCACCCGGTGGATGGTTCCCGACCAAGTCACGCCCTGATTCATCTGCGTAAATCGGCGAAATCTGCGGATCAAATGCTTTTTGCAGCATCATCCGATCGGACCGAGCGAATTCACGGAGAGCGCGTTTGCACACTATGAGCCGGCCTTCGCCGTCTTTTTCAGCCAGGTCAGGGCATCGAGTTCCTGCCACAGAAAGAGCCAGTCCATCCGGTAATACCAGGCTTCGTCGTCGCCGCCGATCGTTACCGTATCGACATCCAGTTCAGGCATGCGCGGCCGGGCGGCGATCAGGGTTTTCAGGATTTTCGGTCCATGCCTGCGCGCCTCGGCGAGCGCAGCAGCCGCGGCGTCGAGCCGGCCGAGCCGGTGCAGGGCCAGCACGCGGGCATAGAGCATGGCGCCGAGACCGTCGTCGGGATAGCGTTCGCAAAGCGCCAGGGCATCGGCAGCGCGGCCGCGCAGGATCATCATTCGCGCCAGGTTTTCGCGCAAACCCTGGTTGTCGTTCGGATTGAGCGTGGTCACCAGCCATTCGAGCAGGCGCAGGCGTTCACCGTCGTCCTCCAGCTGATCGATGTGGCCGGCCAGCAGCCGCAGGGCCGGACGATTTTCCAGCCAGCCCCACTCCAATCGACAGCCCTGGGCCTGATTGCTGGCGATCACGGTTTCCAGCAGGGTTGCGGCGTGAGCCAGCAACTTGTCTTCCATTTCCAAAAGCTCGTCATCGACATCGTCGTCGGTTTCGGTGCCGTCGACGACCGCGACCACGTCATCCATGATGCGGAAACTCTGCCAGGCCGACGGATTGGCGGCCAGCCAGTCCAGCCATTCGGTATCTTCCCAGGGAGACAAATCGTCGAGATCCTCCCCGACTTGCGGAAACACCTCCTCCCATTCCTGCTCCAGCGCACTCAAGGTCGGGTCCGCTGCCAGCTCGCCCGCACTGCCGTTCTTGGGACGCAATGCATAGTGGCACTCAGGCTCAGGCAGGTCTTCCAGCAGGTCGATCAGGGCGAGCGCCCATTCATCGCTTGTACCGAAGATATCGTCCGCATCATCCGGTTCACCCGCCATCATGGCCAGCGCCGCTTCGGGGTTCTCGCTCATCGCACGCAGAAACTCCAGCAGCGGGTCGCCATCCTCGACTAGGCCCTGGCGCGTCAGACGCGTCAGCCAGAACTGCGCCCGGTCTTGCGCGCGCTCGATTTTGCCTTCGGCCGCCAGCATGACGACTTCGAGATGCGACAGCGCCGGATTGTCGGGTTGCAGGCGCTGGGCCTGGGTGAAGGCCTGCCAGGCTTCGGGCCACCGCCCAGCATCGGACAGCATGGTGCAGCGGCGATGCAGCGCCGCGCATTTCAGTGTCGGATCGCCGGCGCCCAGCATGCGCTCGACCAGCGCCTCGCGCTCTTCCGGCAGGCCGAGGTGGAGGTAGGCATCGCCCAGCATGTCGAACGCCGCCTCGTGGCGCGCATCGAGCTTATGCACGTCGGCAAGCAGAGGCACCAGCAGAAAGCTGACCTTCTCGGGATGGTCTTCCTGCAGCCACTGGTCGGCGACGAAAGCCAGTTCCTCGGCCGAAAGATGGCGAAAGGGAAGCTTCGCGAAATCGGACTGGGGAATGTCTTCGAGTACATATTTGAGCAGGCTGAGACCCTGCGCGTCGAAAGGCACGGCATCCTCGAAACGCCCGCAGCACTGCTTGTACTTTTTCCCCGATCCGCATTGACACGGGCTGTTGCGCTCCTGCTTGGGCATGGGCAGCGGACGAAAACCGTTGTCCGGGCGCGGCACGTGGTTCCAGATTTCACGGAACAATACGCTGCACAGCGCGCGGCGGGACTCCGCCCCATTTTCCGCCGTGGCGAGGGCCAATTGCGGCGCCAGTTCGGGCAGAACCTCGATAAAGCGGGTCAAGCCCACTGCGAAATCCCGGGTGCCGCAGACGATACGGGTGGCTTCGCGCATCAGCCGGTCGATTTCCGCGGTGCTGTCGTCGTCGAACTCGATATCCTCGTCTTGCATGAAACGTATCCTTGTCAGTAGGTCTTGTTCCGCTTCACCAGGCCCGCATCTGCTCGATGGCCTGCTCGACGCGGTCGAGCGCGATGACCTCGATGCCCTTGATGGCCTGGCGCGGTGCATTCGCCTTGGGCACGATGGCCTGGGTGAAGCCCAGCTTGGCGGCCTCCTTGAGGCGTTCCTGGCCGCGCGGCGCGGGGCGGATCTCGCCGGCCAGGCCGACTTCGCCGAACACCACCAGCTTGCCCGGCAGCGGCTTGTTGCGCAGCGAGGAAACGATCGCCAGCAGCACCGCGAGGTCCGCCGCCGGCTCGGCGATCTTGACGCCGCCGACGGCATTGACGAACACGTCCTGGTCGCCGCAGACGATGCCGCCATGACGATGCAATACCGCCAGCAGCATCGCCAGGCGGTTCTGTTCGAGACCGACCGTGAGCCGGCGCGGATTGGGGGCCTGCGAAGCGTCGACCAGGGCCTGGATTTCCACCAGCAGCGGCCGCGTGCCTTCCTGGGTGCACAGCACGCAGGAGCCGGCAACGTCGAGCGAGTGCTGCGAGAGGAACAGTGCCGAGGGATTGGCGACGCCGCGCAGGCCCTTCTCGGTCATGGCGAAGACGCCGAGTTCATTGACGGCGCCGAAGCGGTTCTTCACCGCGCGCACCAGGCGGAAGCTCGAATGCGTGTCGCCCTCGAAATACAGCACCGTATCGACCATGTGCTCCAGCACGCGCGGCCCGGCCAGGCTGCCTTCCTTGGTGACGTGGCCGACCAGGATGACGCAGGTGCCGCTTTGCTTGGCGAAGCGCGTCAGTTGCGCCGCGCATTCGCGCACCTGGGCCACCGATCCGGGCGCCGACTGCATGGCGTCGGACCAGACGGTCTGGATCGAGTCGATCACGGCCACCGCCGGGCGCAGCTTGACCAGGGTGGCAAGGATTTTTTCGAGGTTGATCTCGGCCAGCAATTGCATGCGACCGACATCGAGCTGCAGGCGCCGCGCGCGCAGCGCGACCTGCTCGCCGGATTCCTCGCCCGAGACATACAGTACGTTTTCGCTGGCCTGGGCCAGGCGCGCCAGAGCCTGCAACAGCAGGGTCGACTTGCCGATGCCGGGATCGCCGCCGATCAATACCACGCCACCGGCGACCAGGCCACCGCCCAGCACGCGATCGAATTCCTCGACGCCGGTGGGCTGGCGCGGTTCCTCGCGCGGACGTATCTCGGCCAGCAGCTGCAGGCCGCCGGCGCCGCCCAGCGCGGCGAAATTGCGCCCCGCGGGCTGGGTGGTTTCGATCACCGCCTCGACCAGGGTGTTCCACTGCCCGCAGCCCGGACACTGGCCCTGCCACTTCGGGGAACTGGCGCCGCACTCGGTACAGGAATACTGGGTCTTGGCCTTGGCCATTTGTTGCCTAATTGACTTCGACGACCGGCACGCGCGCGGCAAGGGCGCAGAACATTTCGTAGGCGACGGTGCCGGCTGCCGTGGCGACGTCGTCGGCGGACAAATACATGTTTCCCGCGCCGCCCCACAGCGTCACCGTGTCGCCAACGCCAACTGTTGACGGCAGCTCGCTGAGATCGACACAAATCTTGTCCATCGAGACGCGGCCCAGGGTCCGCGTGCGCTGTCCGGCGATCTGCACCGGCGTGCCGGTCGGCGCATGGCGCGGGTAGCCGTCGCCGTAGCCGCAGGCCACGATACCGATGCGCATCGGGCGTTCGGCGACAAAGCTGCTGCCGTAGCCGACCGCAGCGCCGGGCTCAAGCTTGCGTACCGCGATCAGTTCGCTCTCCAGGGTCATTACCGGCTGCAGATCGAGCGCGACGGCGCTTTGCATGGCCGGGAAGGGCGAGGAACCATAGAGCATGATGCCGGGCCGCACCCAATCCCCGATCGCCTCGGGAAAGCGCAGCAAGGCCGCCGAGTTGGCCAGGCAGGCGGGCAGCATGCGCTGGCCCGAAATCGAGCGGAAGCGCTCGAGCTGGTGCTGGATGCCGCGTGCTTCGTCGGCATCGGCGAAATGCGTCATCAGCGTCAAGGATTCCAGGCAGTCGGCCGCCACCAGCCGGTCCAGCGCCACGGTAAAGTCGTCGGCATCGAAACCGAGCCGGTTCATGCCGGTATTCAGCTTCAGGTAAACCGGTTGGCGCCGCGGCAGACAGGCATCGATCAGCGCATCGACCTGCCACATCGAATGCAGTACCGGCGTCAATTCCAGCTCGGCGAACAGCGGCAGATCGTCGGCCTGGTAAGGGCCTTCCATCATCAGGATGGGATGGGCGAACCCGGCGTCGCGCAGCGCCATGGCGCCTTCGAGTTCCACCAGGGCAAAGCCGTCGGTGACGTCGCTCAGGGCGCGCGCCGCGGGCAGCAGGCCGTGGCCATAGGCGTCGGCCTTGACCACGCTCCAGACTCGCGCCGCGCCTGCATACTGCTTCACGACGCGGTGATTGTGGCGCAGCGCCGCCCAGTCCAGACGCGCGCGTATCGGTCGCGACATTTCCTTCAGCGTTACGCGGGCTTCTTCGCGATCAGGAGGGCATGCAGTCGCGCGGAAGCGAATTCGACGAAGGTGGCCACCAGCCGCGAGCGGAACTTTTCCTTCGGATAGACCATCGACAGCGTGCGGATCAGGCGTGGCTTGAGCGGTATCGCCACGATGTCGCCCAGTCGCTGTTCCTTGCTCACCGACGAGCGCGAAGCGATGGCGAAACCGAGTCCGGTTTCGACCACGCCGTTCAACGCAATCGGACTACCGAGTTCCATCACGACGTTCATCTGATCGAGCGAGATGCCCGAACTACGCAGATAGTTCTCGGTGAATTCACGCGTGCCGGAACCCGGCTCGCGCGAAATGAAGGCATGTTCCAGAAGCTTCTGCGGCGTCAGTTCCTTGTGCCGCGCCAGCGGAAAACGCGGATGGCAGATCACCACCAGTTCGTCGTCGCAGCACACCTCGCACTGCAGATTCGGCTCATGCGACAGCGACTCGATGAAACCGATGTCGATGGTGTGCTCGATGACGCGGTTCTCGATCGACTCGGAATTGCCGACCATCAGGCGCGCCCGCACGTTCGGGTAGGTCGACTTGAACTCGCCGAGGATGCCGGGCAGCATGAATTCGGCGATCGTGGTCGACGCGCCGACCATCAGGGAACCGCCGATCTCGCCGGTCAATTCCGACAGGCGCACGTCCATTTCCGCGCCCAGCCCGAGAATTCTTTCCGCATAGCCGAGCACGACTTCGCCGGCCGGCGTCAGCGTGATCCGCCCGTGACCGCGATCGAACAGCCGCGTATTGAAATGCTCTTCGAGCTGCTTGATCTGAAAAGTCACAGCCGGTTGCGTCATGAACAGCACTTCGGCTGCTTTGGTGAACGACAACTGCTTGGCAACCGCGTGAAAAACCTGGAGCCGGCGATCGGCCATACCCACTACCTCCGGATTGAAGAATTGCTGTTTGGGCGGTATTCAATCACAAATCATCTCCCATGAGCGCATTTTATGTCCCCGCCGCATCAGGCGGGGACGGTATCCCCTTGCGGGATATGTCCCCGCCGCTTGCGGCGGGGACATATCCCATATGGATATGGCCGATGCTGCATCGCAGCATCCCGATTACGCAGGTCTTTCGTGATATAACCCCGCAGGCCAAAACAGGGTCGGACCACCGGCCACATCAATGAGCACAGGTTTCTACATCATCATGGCGGCGCAGTTCTTTTCCGCGCTCGCCGACAACGCCCTGCTGATCGCCGCCATCGCCATCCTGCGCGACATGCACGCGCCGGCGGAATACGAACCGCTGCTGAAAACCTTCTTCACCGTTTCCTATGTGGCCCTGGCCGCCTTTGTCGGCGCCTTTGCCGATTCGATGCCGAAATGGCGGGTGATGTTCATCAGCAATGGCATCAAAGTCTTCGGCTGCAGCCTGATGTTCTTCGACATGCATCCCCTGCTGGCCTACGCCGTGGTCGGACTCGGCGCTGCCGCCTATTCGCCGGCCAAATACGGCATCCTCACCGAATACCTGCCGCACCGGCTGCTGGTGGTCGCCAATGGCTGGATCGAAGGCCTTACGGTCGCTGCGATCATCCTCGGCGTGGTGCTGGGCGGCGCCCTGATCAGGCCCGAGATCGCGCACGAATTGCTTGCGTTCGACTTCCCGGTCATAGAAACCGGGGTCGATACCGTGGCCGAAATGACGCTGATCATCATAGGTGCGCTGTACCTGATCGCCGCCCTGTTCAATCTCTATATTCCGGATACCGGCGTCGACCACAAACCTCTGAAAAAGAATCCCGTCTATCTGTTCCATGAATTCAACCACTGCCTGAAACTGCTGTGGCGCGACAAGCTGGGACAAATCTCGCTGGCCGTCACCACCCTGTTCTGGGGCGCCGGAGCGACGCTGCAGTTCATCGTGCTGGAATGGGCCAAGGTGGCATTGAATCTCGACCTGTCCAAGGCCAGCATGCTGCAGGGCGTGGTGGCGGTCGGCGTGGCCATCGGCGCCGTGCTGGCGGCGAAAATGATCACCCTGAAGAAGTCGGTGCGCGTGATTCCGCTGGGCATGGCCATGGGCGTCGGCGTCATTGTCATGATCGGCGTGCGCGACATGTGGCTGGCGGCGCCGCTGTTGGTGCTGATCGGCATTTTCTCGGGCTTTTTCGTGGTACCGATGAACGCGCTGTTGCAACATCGCGGCCACATCCTGATGGGCGCAGGGCATTCGATCGCGGTGCAGAACTTCAACGAGAATCTTTCGATCCTGATCATGACCAGCACCTACTCAGCCCTAGTCAAGGCCCACCTGTCGATCTATTGGAT
>JAXMJU010000338.1:0-19090 GCA_034376265.1 Sulfuritalea sp. | reverse complement strand
CATCTGGAAATCTTCGGCAGCGGCGGCTACGCCTCGGTGCGCGACCTCGACGCGGCGCTGCGACCCTGTGCCGGACAGGTGCGCTACTGGGGCCAACAGGGCAATGTAGCGGCGATCTACCGCGAACTCGACTACCTGCTCTCCGGCCTGCCGGAAAAGGAGGCGCTGGGCCTCAACATCATCGAAGCGCAGGCCTGCGGCACGCCCGTGATCGCGGTGGATGCGCCACCTTTTACCGAGACCGTGGTGGATGGCGCAACGGGCTTTCTCTATCGCGATCCGCGCCAGGATGGCGGCGCGGCTTTCGGCCGCCTGCTCGACCAGCTGCTGGCGGGCCGCGCAAGACCGCAGCCGGAACTGGCACAGGAACATCTCGCGCGCTTTTCCTTCGCCGCCTTGGTCGAACGCCTGCGGCCGGTGCTGGCCGACGCCGAACGTCAGATCAGGCGGGAGTAGAGCGCCATCAGCTGCGCTGCCATCGCGTCCAGTTCGAGATGGGCGACGCTGGCGCGCGCCGCATCGCGCATGGCCGCTGCGCGCGCGCAGAGTTGATCCAGATTCGCCGCCAGGGCCGCGACGTCGCCGGCATCGATCACCGCGCCGTTGTCTGTCGTGACCAGTTCCGCCGCGCCGCAGGTGGTGGTGGTGACGAGCGGCAGGCCGCAGGCCAGCGCCTCCAGCGCCGCATTGGGAAAGGGGTCGTAGAGCGTGGGCAGGGCGAACACATCGGCCGCGCCATAGAAGGGCTTGACGTCGACCTGGGCGCCGAGGAAAAGCACGCGGTCGTCGACCAACAGGGTCTGCGCCAGCTTGCGCATCAGCATCTCGTCCTTGTCGCGGCCGATCACCCAGAGCCGCGCGTCGTTCCGCTGCATCGCCGCGAGCGCGCGCAGCAGGGTCGGCAGCCCTTTGCGCTGATAACCGGAACCGACGAAGAGGATCAGCGGGGTCGCGCCATCCACGCCGCTTTTCTCGCGCAAGCCCAGCCCCTGCTCCGCGCGCAGGCGCGGATGGAAGGCCTGTAGGTCGACGCCGCTGTAGATCACCTGCAGCTTGCCGTCGGCCACGCCGAAGCGGCGCGCGATGTCGTCCCGCACCATGCGCGAATTGCAGATCACCGCGCGCAGCTTCGGATCGCGGAACATCGCGGCTTCGGCCGCCTGCGTGTAACGGTGCCAGGGCGCGAAACGGTCGAAGGCTTGGTTGCGCAGCTCCAGCCAGGTGGCATGAACGCCGTCGCCGGCGCGGTAGATGTCGCAGCCCGGAATCCGTTCGTGGCTTTGCACCAGGTCGAAGCGCCCCTGCGCCATCAGGCGCTGCACGCCGCGCGCAAAGCCGGCGTCGCGCCAGCTGCGGCCGAGGTAAAAGGGATCGACGCGCAGGCATTGCACGCCGCCCGCCGCATCGCCCAGCCACTCGCGCGCCACGATGGAGACATCGACGCCCCTGGCCTTCAGCGCCGCCAGCGCACGCTCGACGAAGCGCTCGGCGCCGCCGAACGGAGTGTACTTCTGCCTAACGATGGCAAGCTTCACAACAGCTCTTCGCAGGCCGCCAAGACCTGCGCCACGGGCAGCGTAGTCAGGCAGGCGCTGAGCTTGCTGTCGTTGCAGCCGGCCATGCCGCAGGGACGGCAGGGGTGGGTGTTCGAGGCGACGACCACATGGCCTTCGCCCCACGGGCCCCATTCCTGATCGCCCGAGGGGCCGAAGATCGCCACCACCGGCGTGCCCATCGCCGCCGCGATGTGCATCGGCGCCGAATCGACGCCGATGAAGAGCCTGGCCCGCGCCGTCAGCGCCGCGAGCTCCTTGAGCGAAAGCTGTGCGGAAAGGTCGATAGTTGGCGCTGGTGCCCCGGCGTTCCTGGCGCGTGCCGCCGCTACCTCGGCGATCAGCGCCTTCTCGCTCGCGTCCGGCGCCGAGCTCAGCACGATGGGCCAGCCCTTGGCCGCCAGCGCATCGCACAAGGCCGCCACGCGTGCGGCGGGCCAGCATTTGAAGGCCCAGCGCGAGGCCGGATGAACGTGAATGAAGCCGCCCGGCGCCAGATCGTGCTGCGCCAGCAAGGCCGCCACGCGCGCCTCGGCCACGGCTCCCGGCACCATGATCACGCGCTTGTCGGCGGCAGCCGGTTCCATTCCCAGCGCACGCAGGCTGTCGAGATTGGTTTCCACGGTGTGGCGCAGCGGGTCCGACTGCGCCGGGTAGAGGTGGGTGAAACTGTTGGCCCAGAAGCCGGGGCGGAACTTCGGCGCCACCGACCAACGCGGCCGCAGCAGGCGCACCAGCCAGGCGCCGCGCGTATGCACCGAGAGATGCACGACCAGATCGTAGTGCCGCGCCCGCAGCTGGCGTATCAGCCGCCATTCTGCGGCGGACTGGCGCCGCAGGCCCTGGCGCTTCCAGTTGCGGTCGATCAGGTGCAGCCGCGCCAGCGCCGGATGGCCGTCGAGCATCGGCGCGGTGTCGGCATAGACCAGCGCATCGACCTCGCACTGGGGCGCCATGCGCTGCAACATGGAAATCACCGGTGTGGCGAGCAGGACGTCGCCGTGATGGCGCAACTTGATCACCAGCGCGCGACGCAGGCTGGCCGCGGAGAAGACTTCGAGGGGCATGGGCGCATTTTGCCAGACGCGGGTAAATTCCCCACGGCGCCCTCCAAACGACATTCAGATCGGCAGCTTGTTGCTTGACCGGATTACACTTTTCCATGAAACTCGCTGTATGAGCGTTTCCCTCGATCAACTTGAGCACAAGGTCGACCAGATACTCGCCGTGTGCAGCAGCCTGCGCAGCGAGAACCAGCTTCTGCGTGCCCACGTCGCAAGCCTGGAGGCCGAAAAGGCGGCGCTGACGAAGAAGATCGACACCACCCGCGAACGCCTCGAAGCCCTGATGACACGGGTGCCTGACGAATGAGTACTACCCTCGAAGTCAAACTGCTGGGCAAGGATTATCGCGTCACCTGCGCGCCCGAAGAACGCGGCCAACTGCTGGCCGCCGCCGCCCTGCTGGACGCCAAGCTGCACGAAGCCGGGGACAAGGTGCGCGGCTCCGGCGAGCGCGTGGCGGTGATGGTGGCGCTGAATCTGGCCCACGAATTGCTCGCCATGCAGAGCACTCCGCAAGGACTTGCGGCGACACTTGAAAGCGAAACGATTCAGCGTAGAATCGATTTCATCGAAGCCAAGCTCGACGAATCGCTGGCACAGCACGAACAGTTGTTCTGATCGTTGCCTGAGCCGGTTCCCGCAGTTGATTCGCGAATGAGTTGCCTGGCTTCCCAGAGCTTCCCCTGCAGTGTTCGCCAAGGCCATACATTCCTTGAACCAATACCCATTGGCATCGGCCGCAGACCAAGGACGCCGCTGTTGTGATCGCTTCTCGTGAGCGAACCTGAAGCGGCAGGAACGTGGCCACTCTGAACCCAGGTTCAGGCTGCCGGCCAAACGGCACTTGCGGGGGAATCAAACAGCAGGGCGCGAAGCTTTTCGCGCCCTGTTTCGTTGTGTCCCGGCCCCTTCGGAGCCGGGCCGTATCCACGCATGAGGCTGGCTGAATGACGCGCTACTGGCTGATGAAAACCGAACCCGCGGTGGTGGGCATAGACCACGTGCTGGCCATGCCGCGGCAGACCGTCGATTGGTGGGGCGTGCGCAACTACCAGGCGCGCAATTTCATGCGCGACCAGATGCAGATAGGCGACGGCGTGCTGTTCTACCACTCGTCCTGCCCCGAGCCGGGCATTGCCGGATTGGCCGAAGTAGCGCAACTGGCCTACCCAGACCGAACCCAGTTTGATCCGAAAAGTCCTTATTACGATCCGAAATCGACGCCGGAGAATCCGCGCTGGGTGAATGTCGACGTGCGCGTGCTGAAAAAGACGCGCCTGATCGGCCTCGACGAACTGCGCGCCCATCCCGAACTCGCCCACCTGCGCGCCCTGCAGCGCGGCAACCGGCTGTCGATCACCCCGGTCGATCCGGCAGATTGGAAATTCATCACCGGCAAGCTCATGAAAGCCGCCAAGTGACGCTCTGGTGGTTGAGCTACCCGCTGCTCGGCGTCTTCGCTGGCTTCGTCGCCGGCCTGTTCGGCGTCGGCGGCGGCCTGACCATCGTGCCGCTGCTGTTCATGCTGTTCACGGCGCAGGCCTTCCCGGTCGAGCACAGCATGCACCTGGCGCTCGGCACGTCGATGGCGACCATCGTGTTCACCTCGATCGCCAGCATGCGCGCCCATCATCGGCACGGCGCCGTGCGCTGGGACATCGTGAAAAGTTTCGCGCCGGGACTGGTGCTCGGCACCCTGTCCGGTTCCTTCATCGCCACCTGGGTGCCGACCCGGCCGCTGGCCATGGTGTTCACGGCGATCGTGTATTACGCCGCGCTGCAGATGGTGCTGGACTTCAAACCCAAGCCGCACCGCCAGTTGCCGGGGACTTCAGGCATGGTCATCGCCGGCACGCTGTTCGGCGTGGTGTCGAGCCTGGTCGCCGCCGGCGGCGGCTTCCTGACGATACCCTTCATGGTGTTCTGCAACGTGGTGATCCACCATGCCGTCGGCACCTCGGCGGCGCTCGGCTTCCCGATCGCGGTGGCCGGCACCGTCGGCTACATCCTCAGCGGCTTCAAGACCACTGGCCTGCCGGATTTCTCGCTGGGCTATGTGTATCTGCCGGCCTTCATCGGCGTCGTCGCCGTCAGCTTCCTGATGGCCCCGGTCGGCGCCAGGCTGGCGCACAAGCTGCCGGTGAAGCAGCTCAAGCGCGCCTTCGGCGGCTTCCTCGCGCTGCTGGCGAGCAAGATGCTGCATGGCCTGCTGACCGGCTGAAGCGCACTCCAGCCGGGTTGGCGCAAGGCCTGGACTAGGGCCGTACCACGGTCCAGCCCTGCTTGCTCTTCTCGACGATCTCGATAATGCCGGCCTTCACATAACCGATCTTCGGATGCATGTCCGCGGCCACCAGCTTCTGCCCCTTCATGGTGTTCTGGCACATGGAGACGCTGGCGCCGCTCGCCAGCGTGTCGTCGATGCGATTCGCCAGCGGCGAATCGAACTTGAGCAGCCCCGAACCATTGCCGAAGACCACCAGCTCGATATCGACCTTGTCCTTGCCGTATTCCGCCTGGATGTTCTTGACGACGTTGAGCGCCTGGTTCCAGGTCTTGGTATCGCCGTCGCTGACCTGGATCACGATGCCCTGCTTGGCCGGTTCCGCAATCGCTGCCGGTACCGCGGCCGCAATCGCGGTTCCCGCAAGTACCAGTTGCACAAAAGTTCTACGTATCATGGTGACTCCTCTCTGGTGGATGAATGAAGCTTTTTTTGAACTCTGCGTAGCCGTGAAGCCCGGTGGTCGCTGCTATAAGACGCGTTCGGGGCGCGGATTATTCCCTGCGGCGGCCGCTGGCGCGAGGGAATAAATCTGCCGTATGCTGCGTCTTATGTAGACAGGAGGTGGAAACGCATGAAGTGGCCGCAGTCGAGGGAACAGCGCGAGCTGGTGGAACAGATCAAGGATAGCCGCCTGCGGCTGTATCGCCTCGCCTTCGCCTGGTGCCACGACGCGGGCCTGGCCGACGATCTGGCCCAGGAAGCCTTGGCGCGCGGGCTTTCCAGACTCGATCAGTTGCGCGACTCGGCGCGCCTCATGGGTTGGCTGTTCGCGATTCTCAACCGCTGTTGGATCGACCACCTGCGCGGCCGGCGCGAGGACGTCGACGACGAGATACTGGCCGAACTGCCGTCGGATCTGCCGGGGCCGGACAGCCATGTCGAACGCCAGGAAACGGTGAGCCGGGTACGCACCGCGATCGCGGCCCTGCCGCTGGGGCAGCGCCAGGTGGTCACCCTGGTCGACCTGGAGGATTTCTCCTATGCCGAGGTTGCCGAAATTCTGGCGATACCGATCGGCACCGTGATGAGCCGCCTGTGCCGCGCGCGCGGTTCGCTGAAGGAACTCCTGCTGGAACCGCCGGTGGCGCAGAGACGCTTGAGGAGCGTGAAATGAACCAGCCCAGGGATTTTTCCGACGAGCACCTGAATGCCTTCGTCGACAACCAGCTCGGCGTCCAGGAGTGCGACGAGATTCTCGCCGCGATCGCCAGCGATGCCGAACTCGGCCAGCGGCTGTGCGCGCTGCGCTCCGCCAAGGAGTTGGTGCGCCATGCCTATGGCAATGTGCCGCCGGCGCGCCACCGGCTGAACCGCCATCTGCCGGTCTGGTGCGGCGCACTCGCCGCCAGCATCACCCTGATCGTCGGCGTCCTCGCCGGCTGGCTGGGACACCAGGCGACGGCCACCGCCGAAGCGCCGGGAGCGGCGACCAGCTGGGTCGGCCGCGTCTTTGCGGCGGAACCCGGCCGCATCCTGATCCATCTGGACAGTTCGCAATCGGAGCAAATGGACGCCGCGCTGGATCTGGCGGAAGCCTATCTGGCCAAGGCCAGCAGCGCTCGCATCGAGATTATCGCCAACCACCGCGGCCTCGAGCTGCTGCGCGTGGACACCACGCCCTATGCGGCGCGCATCGCGCAACTCAAGGCGCAGCATGCGCAAATCGGTTTCGTCGCCTGCGGGCAGACCATCTCGCGCCTGCAAGGCGTCGGCGTGGATGTCGAGCTGGTACCCGAAGCCAAAGTCGCCCATACGGCGATCGAGCATGTCGCCGAGCGCGTGCAACAGGGCTGGACCTACCTCAAGATCTGATCCGCTCAGCCCGGGCGCACCGTAGTCGCATCCTGTCCGAACAGAATGCGTTTCGCGTCCTCGGTCACCACCGGGGCGGGGTTGATCTGCTGCGCCAGCGCATAGGCGCGCTGCGTCGCCGGGCGCTCGCGGATCGCCGCGAACCAGCGCTTGAGTTGTGGGAAGTCATCGAGATTCTGGCGTTGCCGCTCGTGCGGCACGATCCACGGATAGCAGGCCATGTCGGCGATCGAATAGTCGCCGGCGATGAACTCGCGGCCGGCCAGGTGCTTGTTCAGCACCGCGTACAGCCGCGCCGTCTCCTTGACGTAGCGCTCAATGGCATACGGTATCGGCTCCGGTGCGTACTGCGTGAAGTGATGGTTCTGCCCCGCCATCGGGCCCAGGCCGCCCATCTGCCAGAACAGCCACTGCAGGGTCTCGTTGCGCCCGCGCAGGTCGGGCGCGATGAAGCGCCCGGTCTTGTCGGCCAGGTAGAGCAGGATGGCGCCCGACTCGAACAGCGGGATCGGCGCGCCGCCATCGGCCGGCGCCTGGTCGACGATGGCCGGAATCCGGTTGTTGGGCGAGATCCGCAGGAAGTCCGCGGCGAACTGCTCGCCCTTGCCGATGTTGATCGGCAGGATGCGGTAAGGCAGGCCAGCTTCTTCGAGGAACAGCGTGATCTTGTGGCCGTTGGGCGTGGTCCAGTAGTAGAGGTCGATCATGTCAGGGTCTCCGGAAGATTTGCGGCTGGCCTGCGCCGGAATGAGCAAGCCGCCGACTCAAGGCCGGTTGTGCGTGCCGGCACGCACCCCCCGAAATACCTCGCGCAGGAACAGGCCGAGCCCGGCGATCATCGCCAGCATCGCGGCGATGAACAGGGCTGCCACGCTGGGCGCCAGATCGACGCCGAGCAGGGCGCCGAGGAAGGCGCCAGCCACCACCAGGCAGACCAGCAGCGCCGAAAGCACGGCGCAGAAAATCGCGTAATACACCAGCCGGCTGCGCCGCACCAGGGTGCGGATCTCCAGCTGCGCGGCATCGGCGGCGGCATCGGCCCGCGTCTGCAATCGCTCCTGCACCACGCGACGGCGGTCGACGATGCGGCCCAGGCGCGTGTTCAGGGCGTTGATCATGGTCGCGATGGCGGTCAGCAGGAACACCGGGGCGACCGCCAGCTGGATGACGCGGGTGATGTCGGTGAGACTGGATTCCATGCCTTCCTCCGCTAGCGCCCGCTGCGGCCGGCCGTTTCCAGCAGGCGCGAGATCTGCGCGTCCTTGTCCTGCCACAGCTGCTGCACCCAGCGGCCGAAAGCTTCGCGCGTCGCCGCATCGGCGGCGTAATCGCTGTTCATCAGGTGCCCCGGCACCGGCAGGGTCTGCACGCGCACGATGACCCGCCTGAGCCTGCCGCAGAGGAAATCCCAGAAGTTCGGCGCGCCGTCGGGGTAGACGATGGTGACGTCGAGAATCGCGCGGAACTTGTCGCCCATGGCGTTCAAGGCCAGCGCGATGCCGCCGGCCTTGGGCTTCAGCAGATGGCGGTAGGGCGATTGCTGGCGCTGGTGCTTGGCCGGCGTGAAGCGCGTACCTTCGAGAAAATTCATCACGCTGGTCGGAATCAGGGCGAACTTTTCGCAGGCGCGCCGCGTCGCCGCCTGATCCTTGCCGCGCATTTCCGGATGCTTCTTCAGGTACTCCTCGCTGTGGCGGCGCATGAAGGGAAAATCCAGCGCCCACCAGGCCAGGCCCATGATCGGCACCCATTTCAGCTGCTGCTTGATGAAGAACTTGAGCAGCGGAATGCGGCGATTGAACAAGTGCTGGAGGACGAAGATGTCGGCCCAGGTCTGGTGATTGCAATTGACCAGGTACCAGTCGTGCGGATCGAGCCCGTCGATGCCTGCGACGTCCCACGCGGTGCGCTGGGTCAGCGCCATCCAGCCGCTGTTGCAGGCGATCCAGGCTTCGGCGATGGCGACCAGCACCGGATCGATGCGCAGCCGCACGCCCTGCACCGGCAGGATCAGCTTGAGCAGCGCAAAGCCGAGCAGGAAGGGCACCCAGAACAGCGCATTGAGCGTCAGCAACAGCGAGGCGAGTACGCCGATCAGCGGCGCCGGCAGAAAGTTCAGCATCGCCGGATCATAGCCGAACCGGTGCCGACCCCGGCACGGCGCCGGACCACGGTCGGCCGCCAGCCATGCATGCGCTCAACCCATCAGTTTGGTCGGCAGCCAGGTCGCCAGTCCGGGAAACACGCAGAGGATCAGGATCGCCACCACCATGCAACCCATGAAGGGCAGCGCACCCCTCAAGATCGTCTGCAGCTTGATATCTGGCGTGATACCGTTGATGACAAACAGGTTGAGCCCGACCGGCGGCGTGATCAGGCCCAGTTCCATGTTGATGGTCAGGATCACGCCGAACCAGATCGGGTCGAAGCCGGCGGACAGAATTACCGGCATCAGGATCGGCGTCGTCATCAGGATGATCGCCGCCGGCGGCAGGAACATGCCGGCGCCCAGCAGCAGGGCGTTGATCGCCGCCAGCACCAGCCACTTGTTCACCTGCATTGCGCCTATGGTTTCGGCCACCGACTGCGTCACTTGGAGCGACGACATCATGTAGCCGAAGAGGATCGAGGTGCCAATGATCAGCAGCAGCATGCCCGATTCGCACAGGCCGGCACGCAGGATCACCCACAGTTCCAGCGGACGCCAGACGCGGTAGATCACCATCACCATCACCAGGCACAACATGGCGCCCACCCCGGCCGCCTCCGAGGGCGTGGCAATGCCGCCATACAGCGAATACACCACGCCGACGATGACAGCAATGAAGGGCAGCAGGCGCGGCAGCAGTTCCAGCTTTTCCTTGAACGAGTAGATGCGCTCGCTGTCGACCAGCACGGTGCCGCGCTTCCAGCTGATGAACAGCGCCCAGGCCATAAAGAGAAAGGTGAGCAGCAGTCCCGGAATGATGCCGGCGATGAACAGGCGGCCGATCGAGGTTTCCGAAGCGATGCCGTAAAGGATCATGGTGATGCTGGGCGGGATCAGGATGCCCAGCGTGCCGCCGGCGGCGATGGCGCCGGTGGCGAGATCGTCGTCGTAGCCGCGCTTGCGCATTTCCGGGATGCCCATCTTGCCGATCGCCGCGCAGGTGGCCGGCGAGGAACCGGTCAGCGCGGAGAACAGCGCGCAGGCGCCGATGTTGGAGATCACCAGCGAACCGGGCACGCGGTGCAGCCAGCGCGCCAGTGCTTCGTAGAGGTCGGAACCGGCGCGCGACGAAGCCACCGCCGCGCCCATGATGATGAACATCGGCAGCGAGACCAGGGTGAAATCGTCGAGCCCGGCGAACACGGTTTCCGGCACGAAATGCACGGCGTGCCAACCGTCGAAGGCGATCATGAAGCCCAGCGCCACCGCGCCCAGGCCGAAGGCGATCGGCAGTCCGGTGGCCAGAATCAGCACCGTGACCACGATGATCAGCAGTCCGATCATGAGCGGGGTCACAGCGTGTCCTCCGCCGACATGCCAAAAGGCTGGGCGCGACGCGACAGCACCAGCCATATTTCCGTCAGGTATTGCAGGCACAGCAAGCCAAGACCGACCGGCACCGACAGCATGGGAATCCACATGCGCGCCTTCCAGATCGACGGCGTGGTCTGCCCCGTGGTCCAGGCATCCCACCACCACGGAATCGCCGCGTAGAGAAACACCGCGCAGAACGTCAGCGCGACGAGGCTGCCGACGAAATGCAGCCGCCGCCGCGCCGAGGTGGTCACCATCAGCGGCACCACATCGACGCAGACATGCCCGCGCGAAAGCAGGATGTAGGGCGCGGCGAGAAAGGTCGCCGCCACCAGCGAGAATGTGACGAATTCCGTCTGCCAGATCGACGACTGGCCGAGTACCGCGCGCACGAACACCATGTGGCAGACCACAAAGATCGACAGCACGATGAGTCCGGCCGAGAACACGCCGAAGGCGCGCGATACGGCGTTAACCGCCGCTACCCACGCGGGCAGCGGCGTAACTTGCTTACTTGACACTCAAGGCCTTTTCGATCAACTCCTTGCCGCCCGGCACTTTATCGGCGAAGGCCTTGTACGACGTCTTCTGCGCTACATCGCGCCAGGCCGCGGCCTCGGCGTCGTTGAGCGTGATCACTTCCACGCCGGCTTTCTTGAAGGCCGTGACCATCTTTTCATCGAGTCCCTTGGATTCGCCGGTGAAATAGTCTTCGGCTTTTTTCGCCGCCGCCGTCAGCGCCTTCTTCTGCGCGTCGTTGAGCTTGTCCCAGCTGCTCTTCGACATCAGCACCGGCTCGTACATGAACCACAGGGCGTTGTCGCCGGGCGCCGTGAGGCACTTGATCTGCTCGTACAGGCGGAAGGAGACGAAGCTGCCCGACGAGGTGTCGGTGCCCTGGGCCACGCCCTGCTGCAGCGCGTTATAGACCTCGTTGGAAGCGACGGAGACAATCGATGCGCCGGCACCGGCCCACATCTGGGCGAAGGTGGCGCCGGCGGAGCGGACCTTCATGCCGCTGACGTCGGCCGGCGTGCGGATGCATTTGTCCTTGCCGCCGAAGGCGCCGGCCAGCCACGCGTCGGCCACGACCTTGACGCCGGCTTTTTCGATGATGGCCTTGATGTCCTTCATGAAGGGCGAGGTGTTGAGCCGCTTGGCATGCTCGTGGCCCTTGACCAGGCCCGGCATCAGCGTGGCGCCGAACTGCGGGTGGAAACCGGAAGCGTAATCCAGCGGGAAGGACGTCATGTCGATCTGGCCGGTTTGCATCGCCTTCCATTGTTCCTTGGCCTTGACCAGGCTGGAGCCGGGGAAGACCTTGATTTCGAGGCCGACGTTGGCCGCGGCCACCTCGCGCGCGATCATCTGCACCATCTCGTCGCGCACGTCGCCCTTGCCGCCGGGAAACTGGTGCGAAGCCTTGAGCGTGATGTTGTCGGCCAGCACCGGCGCCGAGAAAGCCGTGGCCAGGATCACGCCCAGGGCGGGAAGGAGGCGCGTGCGCCCTGCGGCGGCGCGGTTCGTCATATTTGTTGCTGGCTTGCGTGATTGCATTTTTTTCTCCTCAGGCTGGTTATTGATATGAGCAGGTGCCGACGTCGGGGACAGCAAAATCAGTGGCACTTGCAAGACCTTCACCTTGACCGCTCCGGTCGGACCGGAACTGCTGTCGGTGATTTGAAACAAACCGTCCAAAAACTTCGAAGCCATGTCGCCTAGCTCGAGTAAGTCCGCCGCAGAAGGTTCTTCTGCACCTTGCCCATGGCATTGCGCGGCAGCTCGTCGACCAGATACACCCACTTCGGCACCTTGAAGTTCGCCAGCTTGTGCTTGATCGCGGCGATGATCGAGGCCTCGGTCAGCGCGGCGCCGGCAGCGTTCTTCTGCCGCACCACGACGGCCGTGACCGCCTCGCCGAAATCCGGGTGAGGCAGGCCGATCACCGCCGATTCGACCACGCCCGGCATGGCGTCGATCAATTCCTCGATTTCCTTCGGATACACATTGAGGCCGCCGGTGATCACCAGGTCCTTCGAGCGCCCGCTGATCACCACGTAGCCGTCGGCATCCCGGGCGCCCATGTCGCCGGTTCTGAAAAAGCCGTCGGCGGTGAATTCCTCCCGGGTCTTTTCCGGCATGCCCCAGTAGCCGACGAAGACGTTCTCGCCCCTGACCTGGATCTGGCCGACGCTACCCGGCTTCACCGCCGTGTCGCCAACGCCAACTATGCGCAACTCGGTGTCCGGCAGCGGAAAGCCCACGGTGCCGCCGCGGCGCCCATGTACACTTTCGTCGTAGGGATTCGAGGTGAACATGCCGCCCTCGGTCATGCCGTAGCGCTCGAGTATCGTGTGGCCGGTGCGCTCCCGGAATGCGTCGAAGGTCTCCTTCAGCAGTGGCGCCGAGCCGGAGACGAACAGACGGATGTTGCGGCAGCTCTCGCGGCCGAATGCGGGATCGAGCAGCAGGCGCACGTAGAAGGTCGGCACGCCCATCATCACGGTGGCTTGCGGCAGCAGTTCGATGGCGCGCGCCGCGTCGAACTTCGGTTCGAAGAACATCGCCGAACCGTTCAGCAGCACACAGTGGCAGGCGATGAAAAGCCCATGCACGTGAAAGATCGGCAACATGTGCAGCAGCACGTCGCCGGGCTGGAAGCGCCAGTAGTCGTGCAGGGTCCGCGCATTGTGCGCAAGATTGCCGTGGGACAGCATCGCCCCCTTGGAACGCCCGGTGGTGCCCGAGGTGTAGAGAATCGCCGCGAGATCGCCGGCGGCTCGCGCCACCGTGGAAAAACTGTCCGCCTGCGGCGCGGCGGCATCGATCAGCGCACCGCGTCCGTCGTCGCCGAGTTCCAGCACGTGGGCGACGCCGGCCTTTGCCGCCATTTCATCGGCCAGCGCGCGCATCTGCGGCCGGCAGACGAACAGGCCGGGCTTCGCATCGCCGAGGAAATACTCCAGTTCCTGGCGCTGATAGGCCGGGTTGAGCGGCAGGAACACCATGCCGGCGCGAATTGCGGCGAGGTACAACAGCAGCGCCTCGGGCGACTTTTCGGTTTGCGCCGCGACGCGGTCGCCCGGTTGCAGGCCCAGCGCGACGATCAGGTTGGCCAGGCGCCCCGAGGCGCGCTCGACGTCGCCATAGGTCCACACCCGGCCGTCGGGCAGGATCATGCAGGGCGCGGCGGGATTCTCGGGAAAATGCGCGGAGAGCAGCGCATACAGGTTCTGGTTCATGACTTGGCCTTGTTCAAATCGGGGCGGGTGCTGCCTGCCGAGCGGCGCGCAACGCGGCGATCCACCTAGGACGACACCGATTTTTGCCGTGCCAGACGCCTGACGGCGGCCGACATGGCGATGGTGCCCTCGCGGGCAAAGCTCTCGACGTTTTGCTCCAGATCGTCGAGGTCGTACAGGTAATTCACCATCACGCCGAAGGACTGCTGCATGCCCTTCGACGACGCATCGGCCTGCAGATTGATGCGCTCGATGCGGGCGCCGTTGCCCAGATGGAAGCGCGTCACGGGATCGCGCGGCTGGCGGCCGCCGCCGCGGCCGGCCTTGGCCAGCGTCAGATAGCGCGCCGCCAGTTGCGCCAGCGACTCGTTGATGCGGCGTGCCGCTGCCGCGTCCCGGGTCCATTCGCCGGCCGCCAGCTGGGCGGCATCGAGTTCCAGCCCTGCTGCCGCGAGTTCCTGCGGATTCTTGCCGACCCAGGCGGCGAAGCCGGGCAGCGGCGACAGCGTGGCGAAGTGGCGCAGCTTGGGAAAGTCGCGCTGCAGATCGTCGATCACGCGCTTCAGCAGGAAATTGCCGAAGGACACGCCGCGCAGGCCGGCCTGCGTGTTCGAAATCGAGTAGAAGATCGCCGTGTCGGCGCGGCGCGCATCGAACACCGGCGCGTGCTCGTCGAGCAGGGCCTGCACGCTGTCGGCCAGATGGTCGGTGAGCGCCACCTCGACGAAGATCAGCGGCTCCATCGGCATGCGCGGATGGAAGAAGGCATACAGGCGGCGGTCCGAGTCGAGCCGGTTCTTGAGGTCGGTCCAGGAGCGGATTTCATGCACCGCTTCGTACTGGATCAGCTTCTCCAGCAGGGCCGCCGATGAATTCCAGGTGATGCGCGAAAGTTCCAGAAAGCCGACATCGAACCAGGCTGCCAGGCGCGATTCCAGCTCGCGGTCGAGCGGCGCCAGCTCGGCGTCCTCCTCCAGGTAGCGCAGCAGGTCGGCGCGCAGATCGACGAGGAACTTGACGCCCTGCGGTATCGCGTTGAACTGCGTCAGGATGCGGATGCGCGCCGAGCGCAGGGCCGCGCGCAGCGCCGCTTCGGCATCCCATTGGCCGGCCTTGCCCACAGCACTTTGATAGGCCTCGTGGGCGGTCGCGACGCGCGCCGGCGCCGGGCCGAATTCGATGGAAATCAGGCGCAGGAAGGCGTGGCGCGCGCTGTCGTCGAGCTTCAGATAAGTCTGCGCCAAGGCCGCCGCCCGGGTGCGCGCGGAAACCTCGCCGCCCTTGGCTTCGGCGCACTCGGCGAGCAACCGGCGCCATTCATTGAGGCGCCTGGGCCGCACGCTCGCCGTGCCGCGAGCGCCAACTATCGAGCGCAGGCGCTCAACCAGTCCTTCAACCATGGACCACCTCGTTGGCCAGTGAAAGTTCGCGCAACGCCTCCAGCTGCGCCAGCAAATGTCCGCGCATCACCTGCTCGGCCGCCTCGGCATCCTGGCGCCGCAGCGCCTGCATCAGCGCGCGATGCTCGGCCAGCGAAGCCTTAAGCCGGCCATCCAGACGCAGCGAGTGATGGCGCGAAAGCTTGAGCAGCTTGCGCAGATCGCCGATCACGATCTGCAGCCAGCGGTTGCCGGCGCATTCCTGCAGTTGATCGTGAAAGACGTAGTTGGTTTCGTAGTAGCGATTCACGTCGCCGGCCGCCGCATGCTTTTCGAGTTTTTCATGCAGCGCATCGAGCGCCTTGAGCTGGGCCGCCGTGCGCTTGGCCGCGACCTCGTGGGCGACGCGGCCTTCGAGCGTGGCCATGATGGGAAATATCTCTTCGAGGTCGCGCAAGGTCAGTTCGGTGACGAAGCAGCCCTTGTGCGGCTGCAAGTCCACCAGGCCTTCGGCCGAGAGCACCTTGAGCGCTTCGCGCAAGGGCGTGCGGCTGATGCCGAGCTGCTCGGCGAGCACCGCTTCGTCCAGCCGCTGGCCCGGCATCAGGCGATGATCGTAGATCTGCCCGCGCAGCAAATCGATGGCCTGCTGCGACAGCGATGAGCGATTGACCCTTGTTTTCACGTTGATTTATTTTTGCATACGATATTTTGTATACAACATACCGGGCTTCGTGGGCGGACGTCAAGCTGCGCTGCAACAAACCGGTGCAATCGCATGCAGCGCCAACTCCCTCCCCTTCAAGGGGAGGGCTGGGGTGGGGATGGGGCAAGCTGACGGTACGCCCGCTCCCTCCCCCATCCCCCTCCCGGCCTCCCCCTTTTAGGAGGAGGAGATACTCACGCGCTTGGCGTTTATGCGATCTACCGGCCTCCTGGCCTCTCCCTTGAAGGGGAGGAAGTACGGGTTCCCGCATTTATCCTAAAAATCTCAGTCCAGTCCGCAGATTTCGCAGATTACGCAGATAAAACAACGAAGTGGCCGGTGCCCACGGCGCACACGGCAGGTGGTACGACCCGACCAAGCAAGGCCCTGATCCATCTGCGTTAATCGGCGAAATCTGCGGATCAAATGCTTTTTGCAGGTTTATGCAAATGTCCCGTGCAACACCGCCGAATCAAGGCATCAGCTGCGAGAAATCATCGATCGCGGGATAGTCGCCGGTGTCCTTTTGCGGCTGCCGGGTGTCCGGCTTCTTCACCGCCACCAGATGCGCGATGCCGTAGCGGCGCGCACTGTCGAGCACCGGCAGGCTGTCATCGACCAGCAGCGTGCGCGCCGGATCGAAGGGCTCGATCTGCTGCAGGCGCTGCCAGAATTCCTGCGCCTCCTTGGCCGCGCCCAGCGCATGCGAACTGACTATCGCATCGAAGCGCGGCGTGAGTCCCGTGCGTGCCATTTTCAGCGTCACGCTCTTGTGATGCGCATTGGTCGCCAGCACCACGCGCCGGCCGCTGGCGCGCACCGCATCGAGGAAGGCCGTGACGTGCGGATGGATGTCGATCAGGTGCGCGACTTCTTCCTTGAGGCGCATGATGTCCAGCTCCAGCTCGGTCTCCCAGAAATCCACCGAATACCAGTCCAGCGTGCCGGCGCGGGCGTGAAAGCGCGCCATCAGTTCCTCGCGCCCGCTGCCCGGCGGCAAGCCGCGCGCCGCGGCATAGCGCTGTGGCAGATGCACCTGCCAGAAATGGTTGTCGAAATTCAGGTCGAGCAGGGTGCCGTCCATGTCGAGCAGGACGCTGTCGATGCGCGACCAGTCGAGCAGCGCGCACTGCCGCGTGTCAGGGGCGGATATAGGCATGACCCAGCTTCTGCAGACGCATGATTTCGACATAGCCGGCGCGGGCGTAATCGATGCCGTCGATCATGTCGTCCTTCGTCAGGTGCTGCGACTTCATGGTGTTGCGGCAGGCGACGAAGCGCACGCCGGCCGTCATCGCGTCCTGCACCCCGTTGGCGGTCAGCGCATCGGCCTTGAGCATGCCCAGTCCGGGCCCGATGGCGACCACCGTGACCTCGACCCGGCCGAGTTCCTCCTGCACGTTGTTGATGTTAGCCAGGATGGTGTTCCACTTGCGCGAGTCGTCTTCATTGACCTGGAACACCACGCGATGCTTCGCTGCGGCCTTGGCTGCGGGCTTGGCCGCGGATGTGGACGCGGCGCCGGCCGCCGGCGCCAGGGCGAAGAGGCCCAGCAGCAGGCCCAACGTGGCGAAAAATCGTCTGTGCGCATGTATGTGCATGAGTCTGTCCGCGTGTCTGTGCATCTGTCTGCTCCTGAGCGGCGGCGAAGCCTTCGGTTATCCTTGGACGGTATTACTCTGCCACAGAATCCCCATGGAAAAAATCGATTGCGCCATCATCGGCGCCGGCGTCATCGGCCTCGCCGTGGCGCGCAAACTCGCCGCGCAGGGCCGCGACGTGCTGCTGCTCGAAGCCGAGGGCGCGTTCGGCACGGGCATCAGCGCGCGCAACAGCGAGGTGGTCCATGCCGGCATCTACTATCCGGCGGGCTCGCTCAAGGCCCGGCTCTGCGTCGCCGGGCGCCGGATGCTCTACGCCTATTGCGCCGAGCGCGGCATCGCGCACCGGCGCTGCGGCAAGCTGATCGTCGCCAACAGCGAGGCCCAGCGCGAGCAGCTCGGGCGCATCGCCGCGGGCGCCGCGGCCAATGGCGTGGACGACCTGCAGTTGCTGTCGCGCGCGGCGGCACGAGCGCTGGAACCGGCGCTCGAATGCACGGCCGCAGTGTTGTCGCCCTCGACCGGCATCATCGACAGCCACGCCCTGATGCTGTCACTGCTCGGCGACGCCGAGCGCGCTGGCGCGGTGCTCGCGCTGCACAGCCCGGTGTTGGGCGGCGAAATCGTCGCCGACGGCATCGTGCTCGACATCGGCGGCGCGGCGGGCGCCGCCATGCGACTGCAGGCGAAGACCGTGGTGAATTGCGCCGGGCTCGGCGCCCAGGGCGTGGCCCGATGCCTGCGCGGCCTGGCGCCGGCATCGGTGCCGCCGCTGTCCTATGCCAAGGGCAACTACTACGCGCTGGCCGGCGCGGCGCCGTTCTCGCGCCTGATCTACCCGGTGCCGCAAGCCGCCGGGCTCGGCGTGCACCTGACGCTGGATCTCGGCGGCCAGGCGCGCTTCGGTCCCGACGTGGAATGGGTGGAGCGCATCGACTACACGGTGGCGCCCGAACGCGCCGATGCGTTCTACGCCGAGGTGCGCCGCTACTGGCCGCTTTTGCCCGACGGCGCGCTGCTGCCGGCCTATGCCGGAATCCGGCCCAAGCCCCACGCGCCGGGTGCCGCGGCCTGCGATTTCCTGCTGTCCGGCCCGGCCGCACACGGCGTGCGCGGACTGGTCTGCCTCTATGGCATCGAATCGCCGGGCCTCACCGCCTGCCTGGCGCTGGCCGACCAGGTTGCCGCGCAACTCGCCGGCTGAACAGTGGCAAGCTGCTAGGATATCGGCTGCCTCCCGCTCCCGCCCACGCCATGTCCCGCCATCGCACCCACGTCGCCCTGCTGCTTCCCGCCCTTGCCTTGGTGCTGCTGGCCGGCAGCGCCTTGGCGCAGACCAGGGACGTCAAGCTGTCGGGCATGGGCATCCGCAAATGCAGCGACTGGCAGCAGTGGAAGCAAGCGCGCAATACCGAATCGCGCGCGATGGCGCTGGAATGGGCGCAGGGCTTCATCGCCGGCCACAACGTGTATGCGCGCACCAGCAGCGGCGCCGCGAGCCCGGTGGTGGCCAATGTCAACGTACTGATCCCACTGCTCGACGCCTACTGCCAGAAGAATCCCGAGGACCGGATACTCTCCGGCGTGGTCGAAATCACCAAGAGCCTGGGCGGCGCCAAGGTCAAGCTGGCGCCCAAGGCAGCGCCCCGGCCGAATCTGCCGAATCCGCGGCCGGAGCAAAAGGGCCGGCTGGATTCCTGAAACGGGCCAATGCGGCGCCGTGGCGGACACCGGAGCAATCTTCCTGCAAATGCACTTTATCCGCAGATTTCGCCGATTAACGCAGATGGATCAGAGCCTTGCCTGGTCGCGTCGTACCACCTGCCGGATGAGCCGTGGGCATCGACCACGGTTTTATCTGCGTAATCTGCGTCATCTGCGGATTGAACTGAGGTTTTTGGGATCAGGAGGGGATACGCAAGC
>JAXMJU010000337.1:0-5620 GCA_034376265.1 Sulfuritalea sp. | reverse complement strand
GACCTTCAGTTCGCTGACGATACCGGAAACCGGCGAGGGAATGTCCATGGTCGCCTTGTCCGACTCCAGAGTCATCAGCGAATCCTCGGCCTTGACCGAGTCGCCGACCTTGACCAGCAGTTCGATGATCGGCACTTCCTTGAAATCGCCGATGTCGGGCACCTTGACTTCGACCACGGCAGTCCTGCCGACAGTGGCCGGCGGTGCAGCAGGCGCGGCAACCGGTGCGGGAACCGGCGCAGAAACAGGTGCCGGCGCCGTGGCATCAGCACCAACTTTGCCGGCCGCAGCGGCGACTTCGATCAAGGCCACCAGCGTACCTTCCGCCACCTTGTCACCGACTTTCAGTTTGAGTTCGGTGACCACGCCCGAGACCGGCGAGGGCACGTCCATGGTCGCCTTGTCGGATTCCAACGTAACCAGCGAATCTTCGGCCTTGACCGTGTCGCCGACCTTGACCAGGGTTTCGATCACCGGTACGTCCTTGAAGTCGCCGATATCGGGTACCTTCACTTCGACTATCTGTGCCATGGCTTACACCTTCACCGGGTTGGGCTTGTTCGGATCGAGGGCATATTTCTTGATTGCCTCGGCTACCTTTTCCCGCTTCAAGGCACCATCTTCGGCCAGTGCGGAAAGCGCCGCGACGGTGATCCAGTAGCGGTCCACCTCGAAGAAATGCCGCAGCTTTTCGCGCGTGTCCGAGCGGCCGAAGCCGTCGGTACCCAGCACCGTGTAATGGCGCGGCACCAGGGCGCGGATCTGCTCGGCGAAAACCCGCACGTAGTCGGTGGCGGCGACCACCGGCCCGCGCGTCTCCGCCAGGCAGGCGGCAACATGCGCCAGGCGCGGCTTCTCGGTCGGATGCAGCAGGTTCCAGCGCGCGCAGTCCTGGCCGTCACGCGCCAGTTCGTTGAAGCTGGGGCAGGACCACAGATCCGCCTCGACGCCCCAGTCCTTCTTCAGCAGGTCGGCGGCGGCGATGGCTTCCAGGAAGATGGTGCCCGAGCCCAGCAGTTGCACGCGCGGGCCGTTGCTGGCGGCGCCTTTCCGGAACTGGTACATGCCCTTGATGATGCCCGGCGCGGCATCGGCCGGCATCGCTGGGTGCTCGTAGTTCTCGTTCATCACCGTCAGGTAATAGAACACGTCTTCCTGCTCGGTGACCATGCGGCGCAGGCCGTCCTGCATGATCACGGCAACCTCGTAGGCGAAGGTCGGATCGTAGGCAACGCAGTTCGGCACGGTGCCGGCGAACACCTGCGAGTGGCCGTCCTCGTGCTGCAGGCCCTCGCCGTTCAGCGTGGTGCGCCCAGCCGTGCCGCCGACCAGGAAACCGCGCGCGCGCTGGTCGCCGGCGGCCCACACCAGGTCCATGGTGCGCTGCATGCCGAACATCGAGTAGCAGACATAGACCGGGATCATCTGCACGCCGTGGGTCGAATAGCTGGTGCCGGCGGCGATCCAGTCGGCCATCGCGCCGGCTTCATTGATGCCTTCCTGGAGGATCTGGCCGTCCTTCTTTTCCTTGTAGAACATCATCTGGTCGGCGTCCTGCGGCACGTAATTCTGGCCGTCCTGGTTCCAGATGCCGATCTGGCGGAACAGGCCTTCCATGCCGAAGGTGCGCGACTCATCGACCACGATCGGCACCACCCGCTTGCCGATGATCTTGTCCTTGAGCATGACGTTGAGGCCGCGCACGAAGGACATCGTCGAGGAGAACTGGCGTCCTTCGCCGCCCGCCTTGAGCAGCGCGTCGAACGCCGCCAGCGGCGGCACCGGCAGGGACTCGGCCTTGCGTCGGCGCGCGGGCGAGTAGCCCCCCAGCGCCATGCGTCGTTCGCGCATGTAATTGAGTTCCTTCGAGCCCTCGGGGAAGGTCAGATAAGGCAGCTTTTCCAGGTCCGCGTCCTTCACCGGCAGCTTGAAGCGGTCGCGGAAGGCCTTGACCGAGGTGGTGCCCATTTTCTTCTGCTGGTGGGTGATGTTCTGCGCCTCGCCGGCCTCGCCCATGCCGTAGCCCTTGATGGTCTTGGCCAGGATCACGGTCGGCTGGCCGGTGTGCGCCACGGCTGCGGCATAGGCGGCGTAGACCTTGTGCGGATCGTGGCCGCCGCGATTGAGGCGCCAGATGTCGTCGTCGGACCAGGTCGATACCAGCTTCAGCAGTTCCGGATACTTGCCGAAGAAATGCTCGCGCACATAGGCGCCGTCGCGCGATTTGAAGGTCTGGTAATCGCCATCGACGCATTCCATCATGCGTTTTTGCAGCAGGCCGGTCTTGTCCTGCGCCAGCAGCGGGTCCCAGTAGCTGCCCCAGATCACCTTGATCACATTCCAGCCGGCGCCACGGAAATCGGATTCCAGTTCCTGGATGATCTTGCCGTTGCCACGCACCGGGCCGTCGAGGCGCTGCAGGTTGCAGTTGATGACGAAAATCAGGTTGTCGAGGCGCTCGCGCCCGGCCATGCCGATGGCGCCCATCGATTCCGGCTCGTCCATCTCGCCGTCGCCCATGAAGGCCCACACCTTGCGATTGTCGGTAGGGATCATCTCGCGGTGCTGCATGTATTTCATGAAGCGCGCCTGGTAGATCGCCTGCAAGGGGCCGAGGCCCATCGACACCGTAGGGAACTGCCAGAAATCCGGCATCAGCCAGGGATGGGGGTAGCTCGACAGGCCCTTGCCATCGACCTCGCGGCGGAAGTTGTCCATCTGCTCCTCGGAGAGGCGGCCGAGCATGAAGGCGCGCGCGTAGGTGCCCGGCGCCGAATGGCCCTGCGACAGCACCAGATCGCCGCCGTGCGTGTCGGACGGCGCATGCCAGAAGTGATTGAAGCCGATGTCATAGAGCGTGGCTGCCGAGGCATAGCTGGCGATGTGGCCGCCGAGGCCGGAATCGTCCTTGTTGGCGCGCAGCACCATGACCAGCGCGTTCCAGCGCGCGTAATTGCGGATGGTCTGTTCCAGCTCGTAGTCGCCCGGCGTGATCGGCTGCTGGTCGGCGGGGATGGTGTTGGTATATTCGGTGTTGGCGCTGTAGGGCATGTTGATGCCGGTCTGGTGACCCAGCGCAATCAGCTGTTCGAGCAGGAAATGCGCGCGCTCGGGGCCTTCCTGGGCGATCACCGCCTCCAGCGCATCCAGCCATTCACGGGTTTCCTGCGGATCGGCGTCGGAAGACGCGAGTTGGGGGGCAGCCATGACAACTCCTCATACAGTTGTTATTGGAGTCCGCGACACGCCATCGCAGCGGACTGTCTTGGTCGCGGCTGCTGCGCCCAACGTCGATCAAGCCGGCGTCAGCCTGCAGCTCCGCTTTGTTGCTCAAAGCATAGACCTAGTTTATGAAACGACATACTGCAGTGATTGCGCATTGTAAAACATCACTTCACGATACGCAATATGTTGATTTCCACAGTCCAAAGCCGAAGGCCGGCGACAGGGGAAACGCCCCTGCCGCCGGCCTTCGAAATTTGGCACCTGCGGAACTACGATGCGGCAAAACCGCCTACTGCCGGGCCCGGCCGGCGCGCTTCAGCGCGAATGAAACCTGACCACCGCGCGGCCATCGGCAAGTTGCCGCGGTTCGGGTTTCCAGGCGTGGCCATAGACGATTTCAAAACTGGCCGGCAGGCGCCGCTCGCCATCCTGCGGCCAGGCGCCCAGCAGCCGACGCCAGTCGCGCCAGCCCTGGCGGCCCAGCAGCGCATCGCGCACCCCGAGGTGGCGCTGGTCGGCGAGGAAGGCGCGCGGCGTCGGATAGCTCAGGCCGATCATTTCCATGTCCATCACCGGATCGCCGAAGCCGGCGGCGATCAGCATGTCGCCCAGATCGTGCATGTCGAGGAAGCGCCGCACCGTTGCCGGTGCGCGAACCGCCATCCCCGGCAGGCAAGGCCCGCCAGCGCCAACTCTTGCCCCGGCGTCGCGCAACTCCTTCAGGGTGTCCGGGCCGAGCGTGGCGAAGCAGAGCAGGCCGCCGACTTCAAGCACCCTGTGCAATTCACGCAAGGCCGGCAGCGGATCGTCGAGCCAGTGCAGCATCAGATTGGACCAGACCAGGCCCAGGGAATTCGCCGCCAACGGCAAGGCGCGCACATCGGCATTGACTAATCGCGGGCCGCGTCCGGTCAGCCGCTGCAGGCGCGGGGTGCGGGACCGCAGGGCTTGCAGCATGGGCAGGGCGTAGTCCAGCGCCAGCGGCTGGGCCTTGGGGTAGCGCTTCTGCAGTTCGCGGATGCCGTCGCCGGTCGCACAGCCGATGTCGGCCACGCGCTGCGGAGCGATCTTCACCAGGTCGAGCCGCGCCGCCATGCGAGCGCCCACTTCGCGGGCGAGGACGGCGGCCGAGTCGTAAGTCCCGGCCGCGCCGGCAAAGTCGCCGCGCACGACGGACAGTCTTAGGCGGCCCTGAGTCCCAAGCGGGCGAACAAGGCTTCGTCGCGATCGGCTTCGGGATTGCCGGCCGTCAGCAGCTTGTCGCCGTAGAAAATCGAATTGGCACCGGCGAGGAAACACAGTGCCTGCAACTCGTCGCTCATTTCCTGGCGCCCGGCCGAGAGCCTGACCATCGAGCCCGGCATGGCGATGCGCGCCACGGCGATGGTGCGGACGAACTCGAAAGGGTCGAGCGGCGGCGCGTTTTCCAGCGGCGTGCCGGGCATCGGCACCAGTTCGTTGATCGGCACTGATTCGGGCGGCGGGTTCATGTTGGCCAGTTCGACCAGCAGCGAGGCGCGCTGGCGCCGCGTTTCGCCCATGCCGACGATGCCGCCGCAGCAGACCTTGATGCCGGCCTCGCGCACCTTGTCGATGGTATCGAAGCGCTCGCTCTGGGCGTGCGTCTTGATCACTTCGCCATAGAACTCCGGCGCGGTATCGAGGTTATGGTTGTAATAGTCGAGTCCGGCGGATTTCAGCCGCTCGGCCTGGCCGTCCTTGAGCATGCCGAGCGTGACGCAGGTTTCCAGGCCGAGCGCCTTGACCGCGCCGATCATGTCGGTGACGCGATCGAGGTCCTTGTCCTTCGGCCCGCGCCAGGCGGCGCCCATGCAGAAGCGCGTGGCGCCCTTGTCCTTGGCGGCCTGGGCGGCGGCGACGACTTCTTGAGTCTCCAGCAGGGCCTCGCGCTGCGCCTCGCCGTGATGCGCCGACTGCGAACAGTAGCCGCAATCCTCGGAGCAGCCGCCAGTCTTGATCGACAGCAGGGTCGAACGCTGCACCGCATTGGCGTCGTGATTCTCCCGATGCGCCTGCTGGGCGCGGAACAGCAGGTCGTTGAAGGGCAGCTCGAACAGGGCGACGAGGGCTTCGATGGTCCAGCGCGGTGCGGAAACGAAAGAGGTTGCAGGGGTTTGGGCAGCGGATTGGACAGCGGTTTGGAAAGTGCGGGTGGCAGTCATCGCAGCGGACTCGCTAGAATGCGGGAAGGCGCGAATCTTGGTGGAAGGAGCCCGGCTTGTCAATTGCAGCGGATCACTGCTGTCCGGCTAAAACGCGAACAGATTCAATTGGTTGTTGATGGTGATGTTGTCGGAACTGGAGTCGCTGCCCGGAAAGGCTTGCTGCAAGGGCATCTTCTCGAAAAGGGTGACCGACAATATCTGTAGCAATG
>JAXMJU010000336.1:0-3069 GCA_034376265.1 Sulfuritalea sp. | reverse complement strand
CGACGGAAGGGCTGCCATGACTCGACGCGAACACTCTGCCGATAGCGCGCAGGACTTTGCCGATACCAATTACTCGGCGCTGCTGGCCGAGCTCGCGCGCCTGGCCGAAAATGACGCCTACAAGGTGTTCGCGGCGCTGGGCGACCTGGTCGTCACCGGGCCGACGCGCACCAATGTGAATGACTTCAGGGCGATCCTGATCGAAGCGACGGAAGGGCTGCCATGACTCGACGCGAACACTCTGCCGATAGCGCGCAGGACTTTGCCGATACCAATTACTCGGCGCTGCTGGCCGAGCTCGCGCGCCTGCTGCCGGCGGATTCGCTGCTGCAGGTCAACGAGGACGTGAAGCCCTACGAATGCGACGGCCTGTCGGCCTATCGCCAGGTGCCGATGGCCGTCGCCCTGCCGGAAACCGAGGCGCAGGTGATTGCGGTGATCAAGGCCTGCCGCGCCGCCGGCGCGCCGCTGGTGCCGCGCGGTGCCGGTACCGGGCTGTCGGCCGGCGCGCTGCCGCATCCGCAGGGCGTGGTGCTGTCGCTGGCGAAGATGAAGAAAATCCTTCGTGTCGACCCGATGGCGCGTGTCGCCGTGGTGCAGCCCGGCGTACGCAACCTGGCGATTTCCGAGGTGGCGGCGCCACTGGGCCTCTATTACGCACCCGACCCGAGTTCGCAGATCGCCTGCTCGATCGGCGGCAACGTGGCCGAGAATTCCGGCGGCGTGCATTGCCTGAAATACGGCCTGACGCTGCACAACGTGCTGCGCGTGCGCGCCGTGCTGATCACCGGCGAGGTCGTCGAGTTCGGCAACCATGCGCTGGATGCGCCGGGCTACGACCTGCTGGCGCTGACCATCGGTTCCGAGGGCCTGCTGGCGATCGTCACCGAAGTCACGGTGAAGCTGGTGCCGAAGCCGGAGTATGCCCAGGTCATCATCGCCAGCTTCGCCGACGTGATGACGGCCGGCGACGCCGTGGCCGCCGTGATCGCCGCCGGCATCATTCCCGCCGGTCTGGAAATGATGGACAAGCCGGCCACCGCCGCGGTCGAGCCCTACGTCAAGGCCGGCTACGACCTGACGGCGGCGGCGATCCTGCTCTGCGAATCCGACGGCACGGCCGAGGAAGTCGCCGAGGAAATCGGCCGCATGACGGCGGTGCTGGAAACCAGCGGCGCGACGAAGATCCGCGTCTCGCAGTCGGAAGCCGAGCGCCTGCTGTTCTGGGCCGGGCGCAAGGCGGCCTTCCCCGCCGCCGGCCGCATTTCGCCCGATTACTACTGCATGGACGGCACCATCCCGAGGAAGCGCCTCGGCGAAATGCTGATGGCAATTTACGGCATGGAGAAGAAGTACGGTCTGCGCTGCATCAACGTGTTCCATGCCGGCGACGGCAACATGCATCCGCTGATTCTCTACGACGCCAACGTGCCCGGCGAGCTGGAGCAGACCGAAGCCTTCGGCGCCGAAATCCTGCGCCTCTCGGTGCAGCTCGGCGGCACCATCACCGGCGAACACGGCGTCGGTTACGAGAAAATCAATTCCATGTGCGACCAGTTCTGCGCCGACGAAATCCGCAGCTTCCACGCGGTCAAGCGCGCCTTCGACCCGGAAGGCCTGCTCAATCCCGAGAAAGCCATCCCGACCCTGTATCGCTGCGCCGAATCCGGACGCATGCACGTGCACGGGAACGACATTCCGTTCCCGGAACTGGAGCGCCTGTGATGGAGGAACTGGTCGAAGGATTCCGCTCACGCATCCTCGAACGCAAGCCGCTGCGCCTCAGGGGCGGCGGCAGCAAGGACTTCTATGGCGGGCCGCTGGCCGGCGCGGTGCTGGAGATCGGCGGCTACAGCGGCATCGTCAGCTATGAGCCGACCGAACTGGTGGTCACCGCACGCTGCGGCACGCCGCTGGCCGAGCTGGAGTTGGCGCTGGCGGCACGGCGCCAGTTTCTCGCCGCCGAGCCGCCCGGTTTCGGTGGCGCCACCGTCGGCGGCGCCGTCGCTGCCGGGCTTTCCGGGCCGCGGCGGGCGATGGCAGGCAGCCTGCGCGACTTCGTACTCGGCGTGAAAATCATGGACGGCGAGGGGCGCGTGCTGAAGTTCGGCGGCGAGGTGATCAAGAACGTGGCGGGCTTCGACGTCTCGCGTCTGATGACCGGCAGTCTCGGCACCCTGGGCCTGATCCTCGAAGTGTCGCTGAAGGTGGTGCCGCTGCCGGTGGGCGACGCCACGCTGCGTTTCGAGATGCCGCAGGCTCCGGCCCTGGACGCGATGAACCGCTGGGCCGGCCAGCCCTTGCCGCTGGCGGCGGGCAGCTGGCAGGACGGCGTGCTCACGTTGCATCTGTCCGGCGCGCAGGCGGCGGTCGCCTCGGCCTGCCAAAAGCTCGGCGGCGAACTGCTTGAGCAGACGGCGGCGGCCGAGTTCTGGCAAGGGCTGCGCGAGCAGAGCGACGAGTTCTTTGCCGGCCCGGATACCCATGGGCCCTTATGGCGGCTGTCCGTGCCCTCCGTCGCCGCGCCGCTGGAATTGCCCGGTGAGCAACTGCTGGAGTGGGGCGGCGCGCAGCGCTGGCTGCATGCCGACGCCGATGCCGCGCAGCTGCGCGAAATCGCCGCCCGGGTCGGTGGACACGCGACGCTGTTCCGCGGCGGCGACAAGACAGGCGGGGTGTTCACGCCGCTGCAGCCGGCGCTGATGGAAGTGCACCGCCGCCTCAAGCAAAGCTTCGATCCCTACGGGGTTTTCAACCCCGGGCGCATGTATTCCGAGTTCTGAGCATGGAAACCCATCTCGCCGATTTCATCCGTCATACCACCGCCGGCCGCGAGGCGGAGGAGATCCTGCGCCGCTGCGTGCATTGCGGCTTCTGCACCGCGACCTGCCCGACCTATCAGCTGCTGGGCGACGAACTTGATGGTCCGCGCGGCCGCATTTACCTGATCAAGCAGGTGCTGGAAGGCGCCGCGCCAACCGAAAAAACTCGCCTGCATCTCGACCGCTGCCTCTCCTGCCGTTCCTGCGAAACCACCTGTCCCTCCGGCGTACATTACACGCGGCTGCT
>JAXMJU010000335.1:0-6829 GCA_034376265.1 Sulfuritalea sp. | reverse complement strand
CCGCGAGCGCAGGATGCGCAGCGACGGATGCAGGGCGAAGCGGATTTGCGGCAGCGCCTCGGCATCGCCCAGCAGGCGTCCCATGTGTTGGGCAGCAAGCGGCTCGGCGTCGGCGGCGTGCCACGCCTGCACGCGCAGCAGTTCCAGCCGCGCCACGTCGGCCAGATAGGCCAGCTCCGCTGCCGCGGGAAACGCCGCGATGAACTCGGCAAAGCCGTCGCCGTACAGGGCCAGCACCGGCGAGCGCGGCGGATTTTCCCGCACGAACTGGCGCGCCATGGCGCGGAAGAAAGCTTCGCCGACCAGCTCCTGGGTGACCGGAAAGCTGTCGGCCAGCGCGTCGATCAGCGAGACGATGACGTTGTTGCGATAGACCGCGAAGCGCTTCTCGGGCGCCGAACCGTTCCAGGTCGTGAGGCCCGGCGGACACACGGGTTCCGCGGCAAGTAGCGCCTCGGCAAACGCGCCCTGGCTGTTCATGTGCAAGCCTCGCGGGACTTGTTCGGCTGCAGCAGGCACAGGATGCGCTCGGCCTGCTGGGCTTCGGCGAACAGCACGGGGAAGGCCGGGATGTCGTTGTCGCGCTCGATTAGCGTCGGCGTCGGTCCGACCCAATCCAGGGCGTAGCAATACAACTCCCACACGGCTTGCGCCACCGGCGCGCCATGGCTGTCGATCAGGAGCGGCGCGCCGGCCGCGTCCTGGTCCTGGGCGAAACCCGCGAGGTGGATCTGGGCGACCTCGTCCAGCGGCATGGCGCGGATATGGGCGTGGGGATCGCGGTGGTGATTGACGCAGGAGACATGGACGTTATTGACGTCCAGCAGCAGACCGCAACCGGTGCGGTGCACCACCTCGCTGATGAACTCGGGCTCGGCCATGGTCGAGGCGGCGAATTCGACATAGGTGGCCGGGTTTTCCAGCAGCATGCGGCGCTTGAGGCGATCCTGCACGCGGTCGATGTGTTCGCAGACGCGCGCCAGCGTCGCGGCGTGATAGGGCGCGGGCAGCAGGTCGTTGAGGAAGGCGCCGCCGTGGCTGGACCAGGCCAGGTGTTCGGAAAACGATTCAGGCTGGTAGCGCTCGAGCAGCCGCGCGAGCCGGTCGAGATGGGCCTCGTCGAGCGGAGCCGCCCCGCCGATCGACAGCCCGACGCCGTGGATCGACAGCGGATAGCGCTCGCGGATGCGCGTCAGGTAGTGGTGGAAGGGGCCGCCATCCACCATGTAGTTTTCGGCGTGGATCTCGAAGAAGCCGATATCCGGCGCGGTAAGCAGGATCTCGCGGAAATGCTCGGGCTTGAGGCCGATCCCCGCCCGCTCGGGCAGGGATCGGATCTGCTGCGGGACAGCGCCGCCGCGGGCGCGCAAATGCCTGGTGTGGGCGTTCATGGCGGGCGCTCCCAATAGACTCATCAGCCGATCAGGCTTTCTTTTCCTTGAACTCGGCAAGCTGGCCCTTGCCGGTGGGCGAACTGTTCGACATGGTCTTCTCGCAGCTGCCCTTGGGCACCAGCGACCAGGCATTGCCCTGATGATCCATTTTCGAGGTTCCCGCGCAGGACGTGCCGGCGCCGGCCTTGCAGTCGTTCTTGCCTTTCATGGCGACGCCGAAGCACTTTTCCGTCTCCGCCTTCATGGCACCACCGTGAGAGGCGGCGTAGACCGGGGCGGCGGCCATGCTCATGGCGGCACCCAGGGCCAGGGCGAGGGAAGTGGCGGTCATGGTCTTGTTCATGGTCTATCTCCTTGTAATGATTGCTTGAAAGCTTCCGTGGGTAGCAGACGTTCGGCGCGCGCCGGCACGCCTGCTAGCGATGTAGTCGCTTCAGGCTTGAATTACTTACACTCAGTCCACCCGGTAAGCGGAAAACTTGTCGTCGACCTCGGTCTGGAACAGGTGGTTGGTGTAGTTCGACAGCGTTTTCACCGCCGAGGCCATCTTCCTGAAGATTCAGCACGCGCTCGGCCTTGCGGACCCGTGGGAGTCGATTCTGGAACTGGCCAAAGGCAAGCTGACTACCGACCCGAAGAACCATACCGGGGAGGGGATCTTCTTTTCATCGAAGATGTTCGATTCCTTCACTATCTTTTCACGAAACCTGCGTTTCCTGCACGACGACGGGTCGAGAGATTTCTTGATGGAACATCCAACGGATGCTCCGGGAACTTTCGTGTGCATGGAGCTGGCCAATGACAGCAGCCGCACCACCAACGACGTGTTCCATCAATATGCCGCTCCCGATGAACTCAGTTTCGACAAGACAGTCGTTCCGGTTCGGCTGGCGCAGTACGAAGGCGAAAAGCTGGTGTCTCGCTCACAGGCGAAGCGGCTCACCGCACGATTCGAGAAATTCAAGACCGTGATTCTCGACTTCACCGGCGTGGAAAGCATAGGGCAGGGATTCGCCGATGAACTGTTCCGGGTCTTCGCGGCAGCGCATCCGGCGGTCGATCTGGTGCCCATGCACATGACAACCGCGGTGCAGGACATGACGAACAGGATTCTCGCCGGGGCGGACACGAAACAGGTGTAGCCGGAACAGCCATTGAGTCAGGGCCATTGGGCTTTGCGAAATGATTCTGACCCTTTGGGTTTCCTAATGCGTGCGGTGTCAGCCTTCCACGCGGTTGCGGCCTCCTTGTTTCGCCCGATAGAGTCCGGCGTCGGCTTCCGCGATCAGGGCTTCGATGTCGGCGGCGTCTCCCGCTTTTCCGTGCGTTACCGACAGGCCGATACTCACCGTATAGCGAGGTAGCGACTTGTTGCGATGGTGCTCGATCTCGCGCCGGATACGCTCGGCGACGTTTCTCGCCTCGGTGATGCCGGTGTCCGGCAGGAGGATGGTGAATTCCTCGCCGCCAAAGCGCGCCAGGATGTCCGGCAGGCGCAGCATCTGCTGCGCCCGCGTAGCGAAGTCCTTGATAACGAGGTCGCCGACATGATGGCCGTGGGTATCGTTGACCTTCTTGAAGAAGTCGATATCCGAGGCCAGCACAGATAGGGGTCGGTGGGAGCGGGTGCAGCGCGCCCATTCCACTGCCGCCTGCGAGAAAAAGGCGCGCCGGTTCAGTGCGCCGGTCATGGGATCCCGGGTGGCCATGAATTCGAGTTCAGCGCGCAGGCGTTCGTTGGTGATGAGAAGAAAGCCGATGGACAGTCCCAGTATCCCCAGCGAATACATCGCGAGGAAGGCCTGCTGGATCAGGCTACGGTCGAAGCTGTCCTCATTCTCGGTGATCCCGCCGGTGAGCGTGGTGATGCGCCAGGCGGCCACCCCAGCGCCAAGGAGGAAGAACAGGAGCAGGAAGCGGCTTCCGAGTCCACTGGGTTTGGCCCGCCACGCAAGCACGGCACCGGCTGAAAACAGGACGATGTGGGCCAGCGCCATCAGGAAGATACGGCCCTGGTAGTGGTGGGTAACGTAGGTGAGGAAGGTGATCAGGACCACCACCACGGCGATCCCGTCCAGTGCGGGACGCCACTTCGGTCGCCGTCCGGAATAGCGCTGCAGGCCCACGATCAGGAGGAACTGTCCAAGGAGGAGCGCGGCGCTGGGAATCACGATGGACAGGAAATCGGAGAGCAGGCCGCGCATCGAGGACAGGCCCGAGGCCACGCCGATCAGGACCACGGCGGCGGCCCAGTCACCCAGTCCCTTGATGTCGTCGGGGAAGCTGCGCTGCTGCACCCACAGCACCAGTGCGCAGAAGAACCCCAGCAGGTTTGCAACGAGCAGGAAGGTGCGCGGATTGATGAGCTCCGTCATCGTCGAATAAAGCCGTTCAGCATCAGATAGATCCAGACGGAGCCCCCACATTGGCCCGCGCCGTGTGCAGTTTCTTGTAGCTATCGATCAGGCGCTGGTGCCTGTCGAGCCCTTCCAGTTTCATGCTCGTTGGCGTCAAGCCGAAGAAGCGCACGCTGCCGTCCACCGACCCCAGCACCGCGTCCATCCGCGGGTTGCCAAACATCCGGCGAAAATTGACCACGTAATCGTCCAGTTCCAGATCGTCGTCCAGCAGCACCTCCAGCACCACATTCAAGGCTTGATAGAACAATCCGCGCTCGACCGTGTTTTCGTTGTATTGCAGGTAGGTGCCCACCAATTCGTGCGCGACTTCGAATTGCTTCAAGGCGAGATGAATCAGCAGCTTCAACTCCAGAATCGTCAGCTGACCCCAGGCCGTATTCTCGTCAAATTCGATGCCGATCAAGGTGATGATGTCGGTGTAATCATCCAGCTCACTGCCTTCCAAACGTTCGAGCAATGCTGCCAGGCTGGCGTCATCCAGGCGATGCAAGTTCAAGATATCGGCGCGGAACGACAGCGCTTTGTTGGTGTTGTCCCAGATCAAATCCTCGACCGGATAAATTTCCGAATACCCAGGCACCAAAATGCGGCAGGCCGTTGCGCCAAGCTGGTCATACACCGCCATGAACGCTTCCTTGCCCATGCCTTCGAGAATGCCGAACAAGGCTGCGGCTTCCTCGGCATTGGATTCTTCACCGTGCCCGGAAAAATCCCACTCGACAAAATCGAAATCGGCTTTGGCGCTGAAAAAGCGCCACGACACCACGCCGCTGGAATCGATGAAGTGTTCAACAAAGTTATTCGGCTCGGTGACGGCGTTGCTTTCAAAGGTCGGCCGGGGCAAATCGTTCAGCCCTTCAAAGCTGCGTCCCTGCAGCAACTCGGTAAGACTGCGTTCCAGCGCCACCTCCAGGCACGGGTGCGCCCCGAACGAGGCAAACACACCGCCGGTACGCGGGTTCATCAGGGTGACGCACATCACTGGAAATTTCCCGCCCAGCGACGCGTCCTTCACCAGCACCGGGAAGCCCTGCTTTTCTAACTCATCGATGCCGGCCAGAATGCCGGGATATTTCGCCAGCACCGTGTGCGGCACATCGGGCAGTGCGATTTCACCTTCCAGAATTTCGCGTTTGACCGCCCGTTCGAAAATTTCCGACAGGCACTGCACCTGCGCTTCGGCCAGCGTATTACCGGCACTCATGCCATTGCTGAGGAACAGGTTGTCGATCAGGTTGGACGGGAAATACACCACCGCGCCGTCCGACTGGCGCACATACGGCAGCGAACAGATGCCGCGCCGCACATCGCCGGAGTTGGTGTCGACCAGATGCGAGCCACGCAACTCGCCATCGGGGTTGTAAATTTGCCGGCAGTATTCATCGAGAATTCCAGCCGGCAGCGCATCTTTGCGACCCGGCTTGAACCAGCGCTCGTCCGGGTAATGCACAAACGCCGCGTTGGCAATGTCTTCCCCCCAAAACTGGTCGTTGTAGAAATGATTGCAATTCATCCGCTCGATAAATTCGCCCAAGGCCGACGCCAAGGCGCTTTCCTTGGTCGCGCCCTTGCCATTGGTAAAACACATCGGCGAGTGCGCATCGCGGATATGCAGCGACCACACATTGGGAACCAGATTGCGCCACGAAGCGATTTCGATCTTCATGCCCAAGCCCGCCAAAATCCCGGACATATTGGCGATGGTTTGCTCCAGCGGCAGATCCTTGCCTGCAATATAGGTGCGCGCTGCCGAAGCTGCACTCGTACCCCGACCCAGTATCAGCAAGGCCTGCGCATCGGCATCCAGATTTTCGACTTCCTCAATCACAAACTCAGGCCCGGTTTGCACCACCTTTTTCACCGTACAACGGTCGATGGAACGCAAAATGCCCTGGCGGTCTTTGGCGGAAATATCCGCCGGCAATTCGACCTGAATCTTGAAAATCTGCTGGTAGCGATTTTCGGGATCGACAATGTTGTTCTGCGACAGGCGGATGTTATCGGTGGGGATGTTGCGAGTTTCGCAGTACAACTTCACAAAGTAAGCCGCACACAAAGCCGATGAAGCCAGAAAGTAATCGAACGGACCCGGCGCCGAGCCATCGCCCTTATAGCGGATAGGCTGATCGGCCACTACCGTGAAGTCGTCGAACTTGGCTTCAAGACGAAGCTTGTCGAGAAAGTTGACCTTAATTTCCATGTGGGAATCCCAGCGTACAAAACGAGTTGGCCGCCATTATCGGATTTCCCCAATGGAAAAACCGTGCTTCTCGGCAGTTCGAGGCTCCGGGATGCTGGCGCCGACAACAGCACGCACAGCCGCGACGAAGGTTTAAAAAATCAGGGACACCACAAAGCCCAGCCCGACCTGCTCTACGACAAGGCGTATCCGAAGAAACCCGTCAAGTGCTACAGGCCCGCCGACTTCACTTATGACGCTGTCGCGGGGACCTTCACCTGTCCGGCCGGCAAGCTGTTTTGGAACCAACTCACACAACTCGGCCTTGGCAGACAGCCAGGGCCAGGGTCGAAAATCGTGTGAGGAGTGTCCGCTTTACACTCGACACCAAGAACTCAAGTAGCTCCACCCGACGACTGCCGCAGTCATTTTGTTTTCCGACGCCGCTTGCTGCCCGGCTTCACATCCACTTGCCCGAGAGCCTTTGTCGCCTTTACCACACGGTCAAAGTCCGACTCGATTTTCTGCGTGCGGTTGAATTCCGCATACTCAGCCAGTGCCTTCTGATCGGCCTGCGTCTTGCTGATGTTGCCCTTGTGGGTCAGCACCTCGTACTCATTGAAACTCAGGAATTTATCCACACTGGCTGCCATATCGGCCATGCTCATCTGCACGCGGTTTTCGATGATGTTTTCGATCACTGCTGTCCGGCTAAAACGCGAACAGATTCAATTGGTTGTTGATGGTGATGTTGTCGGAACTGGAGTCGCTGCCCGGAAAGGCTTGCTGCAAGGGCATCTTCTCGAAAAGGGTGACCGACAATATCTGTAGCAATG
>JAXMJU010000334.1:0-19021 GCA_034376265.1 Sulfuritalea sp. | reverse complement strand
CGGCGTGGCAGGACAGCAAGCTGCATTTGCCGCTGTGCGTTGACCTGAACGGCGAGCCCTTCGGCAAACCGAACGCCGGCGTGGACATGACGTTCGATTTCGCCCGGCTGATCGCGCACCTGGCGAAGACGCGCGAACTCGAAGCCGGGTCGGTGATCGGTTCAGGCACGGTGTCGAACAAACAGGGCGGCCTGTTCGGTTCCTCGGTGGGAAATGGCGGTGTCGGCTACTGCTGCATTGCCGAGCTCAGGATGTACGAGACCATAGAAAGCGGAAAGCCCAAGACACCCTTCATGCATTTTGGCGACCACGTCAGGATCGAGATGCTGGGCGGCGACGGCGCCAGCATCTTCGGCGCCATCGATCAGATCGTCGAGCGCTGCGTCGCGACTGCCTGAGCGGGGTCGGAAGTTTCTTCCCTGAGAATTTCGATCAGCAGCATGATTTCCTCGGCCACCGATTGCGGGAAGCCCGCGCGCGCACCGTCGCGATTGTCTTCCAGCAGGCGCTGCAGGTAGCCGATGCACTCCTGCGGCTGCGCCCAGATTTCCTGCACATGCTCCGCCACGCGGGAAAACTTCTCCAGAGTCGGTGCTTCGCCGGTGTCGGTGCCGGCCGAGAATTCCGCCTGAATGTTGAAGTTCTTGCGCAGTTGTTCGGCGGTTTCCGCAAACTCTCTGTTGAGCCCGCGTGTGCGGTAAATGCCGAGCAGTTTCAGCCAGTGGTAGAGGGCATGGCGCGGGTTGGCTTCGGTGTATTCGACCAAGGCTTGTGCGGCGCCCTGTTCGAGTCCCATGGACAGCATGATCTCGGCCAGCTGCAGCGTCGGTTCGAGACCGGTTTCCGGCGGACTGGGCGCGGCGCGGGCAGGAGCGCTGGCGGCTGCCGCAGGCGGCCTGGCTGCTGCCACGGCTTCGGGATCGGCATGTTCCAGCGAAAAATCAGCGGCGACGGGCGTGGCCGCCGGCAGTGCAACGGCTGCTGCGCTGGCGGCCGGCGTCGGCGCGGCAGCAGCCTCGACGGCTTCGGCCTTGACGTCTTCGCTCGGCACGCGAGGCTCGACCCGCGGTGCGGGTTTCAGACCCTGCATTGCCTGCGCGAAGGGCGACGCTTGCGACTCGGCCGATGAAGCGGGGGAAGCCTTGCCGGCGGGACTGCCCTGCCGCGTGCCGGCTGCCTTGGCCTTCGCCGTGGCAGGCTTGCGCCGGCGGAACCACCACAGGGCAACCAGGCCCGCCGCCGCGAGATTGGCCACCATCAGGCGCGTGCCGTTGTCGCCCGCGGCCGCGGGCTCGGCCGCAACAGGCGCCGCGACCGGCGGGTGGGCCGGCATGTTGCGCACCAGGAGGCTGACCGCGGCCATGGTTTGCTCGATGCGCCGCAAATTGTCCAGCATGTCCTGCACGCTGTTCGCTTCGTCGACACCCGTCAGCCCCACGCGCCACTCGATACGCAGCACCGAACGCTCATCCTCCGACACCTTGCCCAGACGGCGCAGGTCAAGCTGTTCGCTGCGTTGCAAGCTCGGCTCGGGTGCCGCCGCGATGGCTGTCGACGGCAGGAAAAGCGCCGACACGGCGGCACAGATCCGGCCGGCATGCATGAGACAAGGGACGATGAGGGTGGCCAAGGACTTGGGCATCGAATTGGGCGGCGCTATAGTATTGTCATTCTAGACTCAGCGACCGACACTTGCTTTGCCTGAGCAGGCGAGTGCAAACCCCTTAAATTGCATTTTTTGCAGGATGGCCATGAAGCTCCATAGCTACTTTCGCAGCTCCGCCAGCTTCCGTGTGCGCATTGCGCTGGCGCTCAAACAGCTTGATTACGAGTATGTGCCGGTGCATCTGCTGCAAGGCGGAGGGCAGCAGTTTGCCGCGGCGTTCAAGGCGATGAACCCGGCTGCGCTGGTGCCGGTGCTCGAGGAAGACGATGGCACGGTCCTCACCCAATCGCTGGCGATCATCGAATACCTCGACGAGACCAGGCCGCAGCCCGCGCTGCTGCCGCCCGATGCGGTCGGGCGGGCGCGGGTGCGGGCGCTTGCGTTGGCGATCGCCTGCGAAATCCATCCGCTCAACAATTTGCGGGTGCTGGCGTATCTGAGCAAGACGCTGGGCGTCACCGAAGCGCAGCGGAAGGCCTGGTACTGCCACTGGGTGGAAACCGGGCTGGCGACGGTCGAGGCCATGCTGGCCGGCGATCCCCAAACCGGCGCCTGCTGCCACGGCGATACCCCGACCCTGGCGGACATCTGCCTGGTGCCGCAGATATTCAATGCGCAGCGCTTCAAGGCGAAGCTCGATCATGTGCCGACGGTGATGCGCATACACCAGCACTGCCTGACGCTACCGGCGTTTGCGCAGTCGGTGCCGGCCCTGCAGCCGGACGCCGAATAGCCACGCCTGCCGTCAATCCTTTAGGCGTCCGGCAAAAACCTTGCGCAGCTTGGCCGCCTTCGGCGCGACGACGGCTTGGCAATATCCCTGCTGCGGATTGTTGGCGTAGTAGTTCTGGTGGTAATCCTCGGCCGGCCAGAAAGTTGGCGCTGGCGACACGGCGGTGACGATGGCGTCGGGCCAGGTTTTCGCGGCCGCGAGTTCCGCGATCAATTCCCTGGCGATCTTTTCCTGTTGATCGCCGTGGGTGAAGATCACCGAGCGGTACTGGCTGCCGACATCGTTGCCCTGGCGGTTCGGTGTGGTCGGATCGTGGATCGCGAAAAACGCCAGCAGCAGCGTACGGTAATCGATCGCGGCTGGATTGAAGCGAACCTCGACGACCTCCGCATGACCGGTGCGGCCGGTACATACGCCATGGTAATCGGGGTTTTCCCGATCGCCGCCGGCATAGCCGGAAACCACCGATTCGACCCCGGCGAGTTGCACGAAGGCGGCTTCGAGGCACCAGAAGCAGCCGCCGCCTAGCGTGGCAACTGAGGTCGCGATTTCAGCATTCATTCGAGTCTCCCGCAGCGAAGCGCAATGGGCCAGATTATCGACTTTCGGGCCTCGGGGTCCGGCCAGATTTCCCGCAGTCGCGCACCGAGTTCGACACAGGGATCGCTGCCGCGTTCCTTGATGTAGCGCTGGGTCGCCGACCAGGTGCGCAGGTAGGCGAGCAGGTCGTCGCGGGTCCATTCCAGACGGATTTCGAGTTCCGGCGTGGCGATATCCGCAAAGGGAAAGGGCATGTCGCGATAGGCCAGATCCACCCAGCGCCGCTCCGGCGGCCACCAGGGGCCGATCGTGTTGCGGTAGAAATCCTCGACGATGGCATTGAGTTGCGGCTCGCCCTGCAGCAGCGTGTAGGTCCAGGCGGCGAACAGGCCGCCGGGTTTCAGCACGCGCCTCGCTTCGGCATAGAAAGTCTCGTTGCAGAACCAGTGCAGGGCCTGGGCGACCGTCACCAGGTCGCAACTGCGATCCGCCAAACCGCTGGCTTCGGCCGCTGCGGCGCGATAGTCGATGCGGGGGTGGGGCTCGGCTTGCGCCACCTGCTCGGCGGAAAGATCGGTGGCGTGGACGCGCTGGAAATGCCCGGCCAGCGCCCGCGCCGCCTGGCCGTTGCCGGTGCCGCAATCCCACGCCAGATCGTGGTTGGCGCATCGCTGCGCGAGCCAGGAGAACAGCTCCGGCGGATAGGAGGGCCGGGCCTTCGCGTAGTCGGCAGCGTGGCCCGAGAAGTGGTCGGTGGGGTTCATGGACACTTCGTAATCAGCGAGGCTGAAAATCGCCGTCTCGCCAGCGCTGACTTTTCGCATTTCGGCAGGGCGGGATCAATCGTGCGGCCATCAGCTCGCCGCTTCACGCGCGGCGAGCGTCGCGCGGCCGCGCCGCTTGATCGACTCGACGTCGACCGCCTTGACGCGTCCGGCCGTGATGGCGGCGACGCCTCGATCGATGTCCGCCTTGAGCGCGGCCAGGTTTGCCGCGCGGACATTCTGATAGGCCTCGAACAGGCGCAGCGCTTCGCGAATGACTTCGCTGGCCGAATCATAGAGGCCGGACTCGACATGGCGGCGCACCCGGCTTTCAAGTTCCGGCGGCAGGGAAACATTCAGGGACATGGGCGGCTCCAATTGCAATGGCAGACTTTGCCAGTCTAGGCCGGGTGATGCGACTTGAAAACCGCACTGAGTTTCCGCGAAGACTGGTGCCGGCTATATCGGTGTCAAGCGCAGCGATTCAAACGTGCACGGACTTCGCCAACTTCTGCGAAACAAGCGCATTCAGCGTTACGCCCGCTTGCGCCGCCTCAACCGCCAGGGCCCGATGTACGCGGCGATCGATTCTTACGTTGAACTGGCCGCTATATTCTCTCCGCGACGGCGCCGTCGGAATCGGCTTTCCTTCCTCGCCATAGATCAGCTTGACGCCTTCCCAAGCCGACGCCAGTTCGGCCAGCGCTTGTTCATGTGTTTTGCCGAAGGCCGATATCTCGGGCAGTTCGACAAAATGCGCCACATAGTCTTCGTCGTCATCGAGAAAGATGTTGACGGTAAATCCATCGAATCGATCATGCATCGCCATTCTCCAGAATCCGCAAAAACTGTTTCACTTGATACGCTTTTGCCTTGCTGCCATCCGGTTGAAACGGAACCACGCGACCGTTCGGCGACATCCAATGCCGATGCGACCCGATCTGCCGCTTGAACACCCAACCGCATTGCCCCAATAGCGTTTCCAGATCGCCGAACGACAACCCGACCGGGTTAGCCTGAGCCTTGGCGAGCAGCTTTTCGCGTTTGTTGATGATGTAACTATAGGTGGTTACGATTGCCTGTCAAGACCCAGCATTGTCCAATGGGGTTTGAGTCTGAGCGAGGAGTGTGAATCCAACGGGGTTTGAGTCTGAGCAGGTCGCCGAGGTTGATCAATATGCGAGGCATGGTGATCGAAATGAACGACGAACAACTGCGAACTTTGGGCGATGTGCAAGGATTTCTGGATGGGACCGTGACGATGGATTTCGCGGTGGCAGAAGACGAGCGGTACGCCTTCATCGCGCGAACCGTCAAGCGTTTCGGATAGCGTAGCTATTCGTGATGCTGCTGCCAGGTTTGAGGTCTGCAACCAACCCGCCGATCGCTTGCCCGGCGATAACGCCAACGAAGTTGGAACCATTCCATGTCACGTCGGCGGTAGAGTAACTCTCGCTGATCGCGGCAGAGGTCTCCGCAGTACCAATCAGGCCGCCTACCCCGCGGCCTCCGCTTACACTTCCCGTAACATAGCTACCTCTGACAATGGCATTTCCGTAGGTCTGCCCAATCAGTCCACCGGCCCCTTCTGGGCCAATTACACTCACGTTTTGCAGTCCGACATTTCGAATAGTAGCTGCGCCGATTGTTCCAAATAGCGCAGATGGGGTTTCATAGCCGGTGGTGCCGCGATTGATCGTCAACCCGCTTATTGCGTGGCCAAGTCCAGCGAACGTGCCAGCCAGTAAAGCAAGTGGCGCAACCGTTGTTGTTCGACCCACCAAATGCAATTGGCAGAAACCCGCTCCCGCCATTCCATCCCGCCGTCGCACCCGCATCGATATCCGACCCCAGCGCGTACTTCCCGGTCAGGTTGTTCTTCATCCCCTGCAAACTTGTCGTCGTGGCGTCGCCCGCCACACCCAGGCTGTTGATGACGATGTAGTTATCCTCCGCCCCCGCCGTGCCGATCTTCAGCGTAGGCGCGGTTCCCGACAGCGTCACCTTTGCGCCTTGCAAGTAGTAGTTCCGTCCCGCGCCATGGCCCAGGATCAGGCCGGCGCCGTTGCCGGTGGCGGTGATGTTGGCGTTGATGCGGATATCCCGTTGGGCTTGCAGGCTCAGCGTGGTGTTGGCGCTCCAGCTCACCGCGTCGTTCACGAAAATGTCGCCGTTGCCGCCGGCCGTGCCTTGGGTCGCGGTGCTGATGGTGATGTTGGTGCCGCCAAGATTGGTGGCGAGCTGCGCGCCGGTGATGTTGCCGGCGCTGGCGGCGATGGGGTAGTCGTTGGGGTCGATCAGCCAGGTGCCGATTTGGCCGTTTTCCGCCAGTGTCGTCACTCGCGCCGTGTCGCCAACGCCGACTTTCGCGGCGGAGGTTTCGATGAAGCCGCCGTTGGCCCCCTCTCCCCCAGCCCCTCCCCCGCCAGGGGGGAGGGGAGCGCTGGCGTCGAGCAATCCGTCGTGGCGTACTTCGCCGTGGTCCATGTCGGCCAGCAGCAGGATGCGGCCGGCGCGGTGTTCCAGGGCGCGCGCCTGCACGGTGCCGGAGTTGGCGACCACGGCCGAGAGCAGCCGGTCGGCGGCCTGGGCGCTCATCAGCACCTGGCCACCGTCGGCCTGGATCACGTGGCGGTTTTCGACCACGGCGCTGATGGTGGCGGGATCGACGGCGACTTTGAGGAAACCGTCGGCGCCGGCATCCAGCGTGACGCGTTCGCCTGCGGCCAGGACCACGTTGCCGAGGCGTGCGGAAATTATTCCTTCGTTGCGAACTTCGGGTGCCAGAAGGGCGACCAGACCGCCATCGGCCGTGGCGATTTCGCCCTGGTTGACGATCTTGCCTGTCGCGCCATTGCGCTGGATTTTCGCCTTGCCGGCGAGGAAGTCGGCATCCAGCGTATCGAGGGTGGAGGCGACCAGGCCGCCGACATCGACCCGACTGCCGGGGCCGAACATCACCCCTGCGGGGTTGATGAGCCAGACCTGGCCGTTGGCGGTGAGCCGGCCATAAATCTGGCTGGCCTCGCCGGCCAGGACACGGTTGAGCGAGATGGAAGAGGCGGAGGGCTGGGCGCAGTTCACCTGGGCGGCGGCGCCGATGTCGAAGCGGTTCCATTCGAGAACGGCGCGGTCGGTGGTCTGCGTCACATCCATGCGGGCGCCCGACTGGCTGATGCTGGCCGCGCCGGCGGTGACGCGCCCGCCGTCCGGTAGGGTAGTCGCGGCTGGTGGCGCGGCCAGTGACGGGAAGGCGCAGAGCGCGGCCAGCATGGCAAAGAGGGCTCTGGCGTGGGACTTGCCACCGCCTTTGCGGTTTTGCCATGAGCGCGGGCAGTTTCGGGCACGGCGACGTGGGCGCGGAGGCTGTCGTTCCAGAGGACGCGGTAGGCATGGTTCATGGGATTCTCACTGGATGAGTGGGTTGGACAGGTGTAGCATGTGCGCACTGTAGATACAGGAGGCTCATCATGCGCACACGGATTTTCAAAAGCGGCAATTCGCAGGCGGTGCGGATTCCCAAGGATTTGCAACTGCCGCCCGAGGTGAAGGAAGTGGACATCGAGCAGCGGCCCTGGGGGTTTGTGATCCGACACCGGGGTCGGCGATTGACCGGGCTGGCCGCCAAATTTGCCGCCTTCGGCCCGGATTTTCTGCCCGAGGGCCGGCCCGCGCAGGGCGACGAGGAAGAGCGCGACTGGGGCCTGGGCCAACCATGAAGTACATGCTCGACACCAACATTTGCATTTACGCCATGCGCAGCATGACGTCCGAGTTGGCCGAACGCCTGGAGTCCTGCGCCTGGGGCGAGTTGGGGATTTCGGCGATCAGTCTTGCGGAGCTGGAGTACGGTGTGCTGGCCGGGGCGCCGGAGCGGAGCGCGGCCCTGCGCGCCAAGCTGGATAGCCTGCTCGAAGACCTGATGGTGGCGCCCTTCGATGCCGACGCGGCGGGCGCTTACGCCACGATTCGCCGGCTGGCGCCGGAGCGCAATCGCCATGCCCTCGACAAGCTGATCGCCGCCCATGCCGTTGGTCTCGGCGCGGTGCTGGTGACCAACAACGAGGCGGATTTCCGCCGCTTCCCCAACTTGACGGTGGAGAACTGGACGCAAGCTCGCGAGGTTTGACACGAGGCTTGACACGGGCGTCGCTCAGAACAGCTTGCTGAGTTGCGCCCAGGCGCGGCTGCTGCGTTGGCCGCTGCCGTCGTTGTTGTTGCCGCTGGCGTCGCGGCCGGGGTTGCTGCCCAGGGGCGCAGCAAGCGTCAGGCTGAAGTTCCATTCGCCGGGGCGATTCCAGACCAGGCCGACTCCCGCGCCATACAGTTCGTAGCTGTTGGGCGTTGTGCCGCCGCCCTGCCAGCCGGTCCAGGTGTCTTGGTGCAGGCGGATGCCGCCAGCATCGATGAAGCCGAGGGCCTGCCAGCCCTGACCGATGTCGCGGCGCAGTTCGAGGTTGAGCAGCCAGCCGGCATCGCTGGCGGCTTCGTTGACTGGGTAGGCGCGGATGCCATAGGCGCCGCCGAGAACGAATTTCTCCGAACTGTCGAGGTTCTTGCCGGCCCACTGGGCGGAAAGTCCGGCACGCAGCGTGAAGTCGGCCGGCAGCCGTTGCAGCCGCGTGAATTGGCCGCCCAGCTTGGTGTAGCTGCCTTGGCTGCGTGGGCCGGCGGCGTCGGCGGCGAGATCCGCGGCGACCCTGGAAATATCCAGGTCGCCGGTTGTCAGGGGGATCGCGTACTGGCTGAGACCGCCGCCCTGCCAGCCATCGAGACTATCGCCGCTCACGCGCAGGGTGACGGCATCGATGTCGTGCCGCCGGGTCGCGGCGCCGAGGCTGTCATCGGCGGTACGGCGCGACTCGATGCCGCCGTTGATGACGAGGTTGGCGTTCTGACCGCGAAGCATCGGATGGCCGAGATCGGCGCCCAAAGTAGTGGCATTGCCCTTGGCATCCAGGGCGACAAAGCGGTCACCGAGACGGTAACGCAATTCGGAAGCCTTGAGGCCCAGCTGGGTACCGTTGGCGCCGAGCGGCAGGGTGTAGCGCAACTGGGCGCTGGAGAGATCCTGCGCTGCAAGGCCGCGCAAGGACAGGCGGTCGCCGCGCCCGGACAGGTTGTTGAGCGCCACGCCGCCGGCAAGCTGCCAGGTGCCGGTGGCTTTGACGCCCTGATTGTTGATGGTCAGATCGCCGGTGACGAAGGCGGTATCTTCCACCTTGAGCCGCAGGCGCGATTCGCCGGCCTCCAGCACGCCCGTGGCGCGGATGCCGGCGAGATCGTTGGCCAGCAGCAGGCTGCGTTCGAGGCCCTCGGCCGAGAGCGGCTGGCCGACGGTCGGGTGGCTGCTGACGATCAGGCGGACCTGGTCGGCGTCGGCGCGTAACTTCTCGCCCTTATCCAGCTTGATCTCTCCCAAACGGCCTTCGACGACCGCGATGCGCACCGTGCCCGCGGTGACATCCTGCGCCGGCACTGATAGGGAAAGTTCTGGCTGGTAGCTTCCGTTCATGCAATCGATCATGGAACGGGACGCTTTTACCCTTCGCCTGATGGATGCGCTGGCGCGTATCGGGGACGATGGCGCCAGCCCCGCACGAGTGGCGCGTGAGTTCAACCGCCGTTATCCCGGCAAGGCCGTGAGTTTGCATGCCGCGCGCAAGTGGCTGAACGGCGAGGCGCTGCCGGCCCAGGACAAGCTGCGGGTGCTGGCCGAGTGGCTGGCCGTGACGCCGGAATGGCTGCGCTTCGGCGACAGCGGCGACGGGCGGGGCGCCCACTACCAGGCGCGCGAAGCCGGGCAGGGGGTCGATTTCGATCTGGCGCGAGAACTTGGCGCGCTCTCGCCGGCTTATCAGGAGGCAGTGCGGGTTCTGGTCAAGGCACTGCGGCAGGGCGAAACCTCTGCGCGCGGCGCCAAGGCCAAGCGCGCTTAGGCGTGAGCGGGCGTTAACGCCGTCCCGCCAGCGCCGACTTTTATTCGGGAATCGCCCTCGTCGAAGCCCGGCCTTGCCGCTGCATTCACCTGATTGGCATAGCGTGGGGAAGCGCGCCGTATCCGTTCAGCCGCGGCCCGTTGCAGGTGGCGGAAATGCTGGCGAAGGGCAAACGCTACAAGGACATTGCCAGGGAGCTGGGCATTTCACCGTCGACGGTGACCAACCACGTCAACCAGATTCACGCCCGGCTGGAGATCGACGGACGGGAAGACCTGATCAGGCTGTTTGCCGGCGCGCGGCCGATTTGAATCGGGCGTTGCGCCGTGTCGCCAGCGCCGACTCTTCAGGCCCGCTCGATGATCATCGCGATGCCCTGGCCGACGCCGATGCACATGGTGCACAGGGCATAACGGCCGCCGCTGCGCTGCAACTGGTACATCGCGGTGGTGACCAGGCGTGCGCCGCTCATGCCCAGCGGATGGCCGATAGCGATGGCGCCGCCGTTGGGATTGACCCGGGCGTCGTCGTCGGCCAGGCCCAGATCGCGGGTGACCGCGAGGCCCTGGGCGGCGAAGGCTTCGTTGAGTTCGATGACATCCATCTGGTCGAGCCGCAGCCCGGTCTGCGCCAGCAGTTTTTTCACCGCCGGCGCCGGGCCAAAGCCCATGATGCGCGGCGCGACACCGGCCGTGGCCATGCCGACGACGCGTGCTTTCGGCGTCAGGCCGTGCGTCTTGGCTGCGGCTTCCGAGGCGATCAGCAGCGCGCAGGCGCCGTCATTGACGCCGGAGGCATTGCCCGCGGTCACGGTCAGTTCGGGGCCGTTGATGCCCTTGAGCTTGGCCAGTTGTTCCAGCGTGGTATCGGGGCGCGGGTGCTCATCGGTGTCGAAAACCTTCGGGTCGCCTTTCTTCTGCGCGATCTCGACCGGCACGATTTCGCTTTTGAAGAAACCTGCGGCATTGGCCGCACCCCAGCGCTGTTGCGAGCGCAAGGCAAACGCGTCCTGGTCGGCGCGGTTGATCTTGAAGTCGGCGGCGACGTTGTCGGCGGTTTCCGGCATCGAGTCGACGCCGTACCGCTGCTTCATCAGCTTGTTCACGAAGCGCCAGCCGATGGTCGTGTCATACACCGCGTTGTTGCGCGAGAAGGCGCTGTCGGCCTTGGGCATGACGAAGGGGGCGCGGCTCATGCTCTCGACGCCGCCGGCGATCATCAGCGCGGTTTCGCCGGCCTTGATCGCGCGCGCTGCCGTACCCACGGCGTCCATGCCGGAGCCGCAGAGGCGGTTGATGGTGGCGCCGGCTACGGCGACCGGCAGCCCGGCCAGCAGTGCCGCCATGCGCGCCACGTTGCGGTTGTCCTCGCCGGCCTGGTTGGCGCAGCCGTAGATGACCTCCTCGACCAGCGTCCAATCCACTTTGTCATTGCGAGCCATCAGGGCCCTGATCGGCAGCGCCGCCAGGTCGTCGGTGCGGATCGTGGCCAATGTGCCGCCGTAACGGCCGATCGGGGTGCGTACTGCGTCGCAGATAAATGCTTCGTTCATGCTGTGTCGCTTTCGTCGAAAAAGTGTCCCTTGATGCGGGTGGAGCGGCCGCGAAACACGGCAATGGTCTTGCCGTCCTGGTTCGTGACCTCGATGTCGTAAATGCCGCTGCGGCCGCCCTGATGGCGCGCGCGTCCAACGGCCGTCAGTGTATCGCCGAGATGGGCGGGAGCGACAAAGTTGATGTCGACGCCGGCCGCCACCGCGCGGTGATTGAAGCTGTTGCAGGCATAGGCGAAGTTGGTGTCGGCCACGGCGAAGATGAAGCCGCCGTGGCAGATGCCATGGCCGTTCACCATGTCCTGGCGCACCTTCATGCTTACTGTGGCGCCGCCCGGCGTGGTGCTGGCGATGACGATGCCGAGACCGCGCGCGGCGTGGTCGTCCGGCCACATGATCTCGGTGCAGCGCTCGGCAATCAGTTGCGGTGTCATGCTCATCATTCGCCCGTGAAGTTGGGATTGCGTTTTTCCATGAAGGCGGCGACGCCTTCGCGGTAGTCGTGGCCGAAGCCGAGTTCCTGCTGGCTGGCGCGCTCCAGTTCGAGCTGCTGTTCCAGGCTGTTGCCGCTGCTGGCGTAGAGCGCCTGCTTGGTGCGCGCCAGCCCCTTGGTCGGCGCGCTGCTGAAGTGGATCGCGAGCTTCTCGGCTTCGGCCATCAGTTGCTCGTCATCGACGCATTTCCAGATCAGTCCCCAGGCGGCGGCCTGTTCGGCGGAAAGCTTGTCGCCGAGCATGGCCAGGCCCATGGCGCGGGCGGTGCCGACCAGGCGCGGCAGCGCCCAGGTGCCGCCGGCGTCGGGCACCAGGCCGAGCTTGCAGAAGGCCTGGATGAAGCTGGCCGAACGCGCCGCCAGGACGATGTCGCAGGCCAGCGCGATGCTGGCGCCGGCTCCGGCGGCGACGCCATTGACGGCGCAGATCACCGGCATTTCGAGTGCGCGCAGGGCCAGCACCAGCGGCTTGTAGTAGGTCTCGATGGTGTAGCCGAGGTCGACCGGATCGGCCCCGGCCGAGACATTGCGGTCGGCCAGATCCTGCCCGGCGCAGAAGCCGCGGCCGGCCCCGGTCAGCAGCAGCACGCGGGCACCGCCGGCGCGCGTTTGCGCCAGCGCATCGCGCAGTTCCAGATGCATGTCCGCGGTGAAGCTGTTGAGCCGGTCGGGACGATTCAGGGTGAGGCGGGCAATGCCGCCTTCGAGCGAGAAAAGGATGTGCTGGTAGTTCATCGGCAGGGCTCCGTGGCGATCAGTCGGGTATCTTCAGGCCGAGGCGCTTGAGCGCGGCGGCCGACTGGGCTTTCCAGTCGGCAAGCATGTCCGCGCTGCTGCGACCGCGCAGGCCATACTGGATGTAGGTCGCTGCATGATCCGAATCGACGCGACCGAAGGTGGCGGCGACGCGCGGATGCCAGTAGTTCACAGCGGCCTGCACGGCGGCCCGGTTGCCGCCGCGTTCGATCGCCTGCCCGACGCCGGACTCGCCCAGCTGCGCATGTTCCCGTTCGCGCGGCAGGATCTGGGCGATCGCGGCGGCCAGCGGCGCGTAGGAGCTTTGCTCCATTTCCGCCAGCTGAACCGCGGTGGCGGCACCCATCAGCATGTTGAAGACGACCGCATCTTCCCAGCCTTCCAGCGGATAGTGGAATACATTCAGCCGCTTGTCGCCGCCGATGCGCCGCGTGCCGAGATCGATGTGGCGGTCGAGGCGCGAATCCCAGGCGTGGGAGCGCACATACAGCATGGGGTTCACGCCGAAGGGCAGCAGCAGCTTCAGCGCCATCTCGGCATGCACGTACTTTTCGGTGACGATCTTCGCCGCAACAATGCGTTCGCGCAGCCCGGGGCCGCGGTTGATGAAGGGGCAGAAGCCTGCTGCGCCGGCCAGTTCGGAATCGGCGAAGACCACCACCAGGCGCATCAGCTCGCTGCGATAGCCGGTGGGCACCGGCTGCCCGGCGCAACGCAGTGCGTCGCCCTCGGGCGCGCCGATCTTGTGACCGGCGGCGATGCGCTGGAGAAAATCCTTGTCCTGTTTCTGCATGTCTCGCTCCACGATGTATCCGTACCCTGCGTCCGGACTATAGAAGTATTTCGCGGCGCGCAGTAAAGGGATACAATATTATTAACATGAAATGTTGAAATAGTATCAAATCAAGTATGACACAGTCGAGGCCTGCAGGGTACAATAAAAATGTATCACGTCACCGTCTCCGGGCAACGGGGATATAGAGGAAACGCCATCATGGCCAAGATACTGATCATCGTCGGCACCGAGTCGGGCAACGCCCAGATGTGTGCCGACCATCTGTCGGACAATCTGCCCGCGCTCGGCCACGAAATCGAGGTGGCGGGCGACGCCGATGCCGGCAGCGCCGAACTGGACGGCCGCGACGTGGTGCTGGTGTGCACCGCCACCCACGGCGACGGCGAACTGCCCGACAACATCATTCCGCTGGCCGAACGCCTGCGCGCAGACACTCCGGATCTTTCCCATTTGCGCTATGGCGTGATTGCGCTCGGCGACCAGACCTACAAGGCGACCTTCTGCCAGGCCGGCAAGGACATGGATGCGCTGTTCGCCCGCTGTGGTGCGCGCAAGGTCGGCGAACGGCTGGAAATCGATGCCTGCACCCAGCCGCTGCCCGACGAAGAGGCGCTGAGTTGGGCCCAGGAATGGGTCACGATGCTCTGAGCCCTGATCTTGTCTTGATGCAAGCCGCTATAAAAAAGTAGCCCTTCCCCCCGGAGATCCAAAAATGCCCCATCCCCTGTTCGAGAAACACCAGACCCTGCTGCAGCAGGCCGTTGCGGCGATCGAAACGCGCGGCTACTGGAGCCCTTATGCCGAGAATCCGCGGGTTTACGGCGACACGGCGATCGAGGACGGACGCCAGGCCTTCGAGGCCTATCGCGGCGCGCAGTTCTATCTGGATCAGCCCGGTCTGATCGCGCGCGGCGGCGCGGAAGTCTCGCCCTACGGCCTGCCGCTCGACATCTCCTATCCGCGCTGCGCCGCCGATGCGCTGATCGCCGCGGCGAAGACGGCCATGCCGGCCTGGATCAAGGCCGGCGCCGATACCCGGGCCGGCGTCTGCGCCGAAATCCTGGCGCGGCTGAATGCCCGCAGCTTCGAGATGGCCCACGCCGTGATGCACACTACGGGCCAGGCCCTGATGATGGCCTTCCAAGCTGCCGGACCGCATGCCCAGGATCGCGGACTCGAAGCCGTGGCCCACGCCTGGCGGGAAATGAAGCAGGTGCCGGAAACTGCGCTCTGGGAGAAACCGCAGGGCAAGAATCCGCCGCTGAAAATGGAAAAAAAGTTTACCGTCGTGCCGCGCGGCGTGGCCCTGGTTATCGCCTGTTCGACCTTCCCGACCTGGAACGGCTACCCCGGGATTTTTGCCAGTCTGGTGACCGGCAACCCGGTCATCGTCAAGGCGCATCCGACGGTGATCCTGCCGCTCGCGATCAGCGTCGCGGTGGCGCGCCAGGTGCTGAAGGAGGCCGGCTTCGATCCGAATCTGGTGAGCCTGCTGGTCGACGACGCGGCGGCGCCGGTCGCCAAGGACGTCGCGATGAACCCTGAGGTGCGCCTGATCGACTACACCGGTGGCCCCGATTTCGGCAACTGGCTGGAAGAGCACTGCCGGCATGCGATGGTATATACGGAAAAGGCCGGCGTGAATTGCCTCGTGGTCGATTCCATCGACGACTACCCGGCGATGCTGAAAAACCTCGCCTTCACCCTGTCCCTGTATTCGGGACAAATGTGCACCACGCCGCAGACGATTTTCGTTTCGCGTGAAGGCGTGAAAATCCCGGACGGCGTGGTTTCCGCCGAGCAGTTCGGCCGCGATCTGGCCAATGCCGTTTCGCAGTTCCTCGAAAATCCGGCGCGTGCCGTCGAGATCCTGGGCGCCATCCAGTCGCCCGCTACCCTGGCGCGCCTCGAAGCGGCCCACGAACTCGGCGAGGTGCTGCGCGCGTCGAGCGCGGTTGCCCACCCGCAATGGCCCGAGGCCCGCGTGCGCAGTCCGCTGATCCTCCGGGTGGCGGCCAGCGACGAGCGCGCTTACATGGAAGAGCGCTTCGGCCCGATCACGCTGGTGGTCGAAACCGCGACCACGGCGCAAAGCCTGGCCACGGCCGAGCGCGTGATCCGCGAGCAGGGCGCGATCACCTTTGCCCTGTATTCGACCAATCCGCCGATCGTGGAGCATGCCGAGGAGACGGCCCTGCGCGTCGGCGTGGCGCTGTCGATCAATCTCACGGGTGGTGTCTTCGTCAATCAGTCGGCCGGTTTTTCCGACTTCCACGCCACCGGCGCCAACCCGGCGGCGAATGCCTGCCTGACCGACAGCGCCTTTGTCGCCAGCCGCTTCTTCGTGGTGCAGAGCCGGCGCCACGTATGATCGGCGTTCAGTGACGAGTCAGAAACGGAGCGCGACGCAATGAAAGTCTATGAGATCGACGGCATCGTGCCGGTGGTTGACCCGACGGCCTTCGTGCATCCGTCGGCGGTGCTGATCGGCGATGTGGTGGTCGGAGCGCGGGCCTACATCGGGCCCTGCGCCAGCCTGCGCGGCGACTTCGGCCGCCTGTTCATCGGCGCCGGCGCCAACGTGCAGGACTGCTGCGTGATGCACGGTTTTCCCGGCAGCGACACCATCGTCGAGGAAAACGGCCATATCGGCCACGGTGCGATCCTGCACGGCTGCATCGTGCGCAGCAACGGCATGGTCGGCATGAATGCAGTGGTCATGGACAACGCCGTGGTCGGCGAATCGGCCATTGTCGCGGCGCAGAGCTTCGTCAAGGCCGGCTTGGAAATCCCGCCGCGCATGCTGGCCGCCGGCGTGCCGGCCAAGGTGATGCGCGAACTGACCGAGCTGGAAATGGCCTGGAAAATCGAAGGCACGAGCGTCTATCACGATCTGGTCAGGCGCTGCCACGGCACGCTGCGCGAGGTCGAGGCGCTAACCGCAGTCGAGCCGGACCGGCGCCGGCTCAAGCTGCCCGAACTGAAGACGCTGCAGGAAACCCGGCGCGGCAGATAGTCGCCCCGGCCCGGCCAAGAGTTGGCGCTGGCGCTACGGCGCCGGCAGCACCGTCTGCGCCACGGCATGTTCCCAGCGTTGCATCAGCGCGTTGGCGCGCTCGCGCGACAGGGTCGGATGGAAGGTCCGCTCGGCCTGCCAGTGCGAAGCCAGCTCGTCGAGACCTGAGTAAACCCCGCAGGACAGGCCGGCCAGATAGGCAGCCCCCAGCGCCGTGGTTTCGATGACTTGCGGCCGCACCACGGGAATGCCCAGCAGGTCGGCCTGAAACTGCATCAGCAGGTTGTTCACGCAGGCGCCGCCATCGACGCGCAGTTCCGTCACGCCGGCACTGTCCGCCAGGTCGCGGCCCATCGCCTGCAGCAGCGCCGCGCTCTGGAAGGCGATGCTTTCCAGCGCCGCGCGCGCGATGTGCGCCACGCTCGTGCCGCGGCTCAGGCCGAGGATGGCGCCGCGCGCGTCGGGCTTCCAGTAGGGGGCGCCGAGTCCGGTGAAGGCCGGCACGAACATCACGCCGCCGCTGTCGGGCACGCTTTCCGCCAGAGTCTCTATGGCCGCGCTGCCCTCTATCGCCTTGAGGCCGTCGCGCAGCCATTGCACCACGGCGCCGCCGATGAACACGCTGCCTTCGAGCGCGAATTGCGGCGCGGCAGTGGCCTGGGCGGCGCGGGTGGCGATCAGCCCGTTGCTGCTGGTAAGGCACTGTTCACCGGTATGCATGAGCATGAAGCAGCCGGTGCCGTAGGTGTTCTTGGCCAGGCCGGCGCTGAAGCAGGCCTGGCCGAACAGCGCGCTTTGCTGGTCGCCGGCGATGCCGCCAATGGCGATCGGCGCACCGAACAGTTCGGCTAGGGTATGGCCATAGAGATGGCTGGAGGCGTGCACCGCGGGCAGGACTTCGCGCGGAATATCCAGCAGGTCCAACAATTCGTCATCCCATGCGTTGCGATGAATATTGAACAGCAGGGTGCGCGAGGCGTTGCTGACATCGGTGGCATGGACGGCGCCGCCCGTCAGTTGCCAGGTCAGCCAGGTATCGACGGTGCCGAAGGCCAGCTCGCCGCGGCGCGCGGAATCGCGCGCACCCGGGATGCTGTCGAGTAACCATTTCAGTTTGGTGCCGGAAAAATAGGCATCGATGAACAGACAGGTCTTGTCCCGCACCATGGTCTCGCAGCCGCGCTCGCGCAGCGCGGCGCAGGCCGGTTCGGTGCGCCGGTCCTGCCAGACGATGGCATTGCCCAGGGTTTCGCCGCTGCGGCGATTCCAGACCAGGGTGGTTTCGCGCTGGTTGGTGATGCCGATGGCGGCCACCTCGGTGGCGCCGATGCCGGCCTTGGCTAGCGCTTCCCGCGCCGTGGCGAGCTGGCTGGTCCAGATTTCCTGGGGGTCGTGTTCGACCCAGCCGGGCTGGGGAAAGATCTGGCGGAATTCCCGTTGCGCAGCGGCTACGATGCGGCCCCGGGTGTCGAAGACGATGCTGCGCGAACTCGAAGTGCCCTGATCCAGGGCCAGCAAAAAGCGGCGGCGGTTCATGGAATCTCCTGCAAGTGACGGGTGAGGGCCGTGGGCGCTCGAACGGGAAACTATTATGAAAGCTCCCGGCGCGGCGGTGCGCAGGCGGGAAAAGGCGTTTGTAAGCTTCCATTAAGTACGCTTATGTTAGTATTTCGCGCCGCAACAATTGCGCCACAGTCCTCTATTTGCGGCGGCGCACGACCACTTCGGAATCAGCCTGACGGTATGGTACGCGCTGGTTCCGCGGCAACAAGACCGGCACTCGAACCCCATTCAAATGCCGGCTCCCGATCAACGCACCCTATACAACAAGGAATTCGCATGAAGATCCACGAATATCAGGGCAAGGAAATCCTGAAGAAATTCGGCGTGACGACCCCGCGCGGCATTCCCTGCTTTTCCGTCGAAGAGGCGGTCAAGGCAGCGGAAACTCTCGGTGGCCGGGTCTGGGTGGTCAAGGCCCAGATCCATGCCGGTGGACGCGGCAAGGGCGGTGGCGTGAAAGTCGCCAAGAATCCCGACGAAGTCAAAATCTACGCAAAAGCCATTCTCGGCATGCAGCTCAAGACGCACCAGACCGGCCCCGAGGGCCAGAAGGTACGCCGGCTGCTGATCGAGGAAGGCGCCGACATCAAGAAGGAATACTACGTCGCGGCGCTGACCGATCGCGCTACGCAGAAGGTCGCCATGATGGCGTCCTCGGAAGGCGGCATGGACATCGAGGAAGTCGCGCACAAGACACCGGAGAAGATCATCAAGGTCTTCATCGACCCGGCGACCGGGCTCACCGATGCCCAGGCCCTCGAACTGGGCAAGGGCATCGGCGTGCCGGAAGGCTCCATGGCACAGGCCGTGGATACCTTCAAGAAACTCTATACCTGCTACATGGAAACCGATGCCAGCCTGGCCGAAATCAATCCGCTGATCCTCGAAGGCAACGGCGGCATCAAGGCGCTCGACGCCAAGTTCAACTTCGATGCCAACGCCCTCTATCGTCATCCGGAGATCGTCGCCTACCGCGACCTGGATGAAGAAGACGCCGACGAAATCGAGGCCTCGAAATTCGATCTGGCCTACATCTCGCTCGACGGCAACATCGGTTGCCTGGTGAACGGCGCCGGCCTGGCCATGAGCACGATGGACCTCATCAAGCTGCACGGCGGCGAGCCGGCCAACTTCCTCGACGTTGGCGGCGGGGCCGACACCGAACAGGTGACCGAAGCGTTCCGCATCCTGCTTTCCGACAAG